>JANQJN010000180.1 GCA_028281625.1 Emcibacteraceae bacterium
TAATTGAAGGCGATAATATCATTATCCTGTCAGATAGGAGTGTATCGCCGGAGCGGATTGCGATCCCGGCATTGCTCGCCACGTCGGCCGTGCATCACCATCTAATCCGCCGGGGTCTTCGTACGTCAGTGGGGATTGTGGTGGAAACCGGTGAAGCGCGTGAAGTCCATCATTTCTGCGCCCTTGCTGGATATGGCGCGGAAGCGATTAATCCGTATCTGGCGTTTGAGACCATTGAAAATATGCTGCCGCAGCTTCCGGAAGAAGTGAATGTACATACAGCCAAATCCAGATACGTAAAAGCGATCAACAAGGGTATCCTGAAAGTAATGTCTAAAATGGGCATTTCCACATACCAGTCTTATTGCGGCGCACAGATTTTTGATGCCGTAGGCCTAAACAGCGCCTTCGTGGAGCAGTATTTCACCAACACCAAGACAGCCATCGAAGGTGTTGGCCTTAAGGAAGTCGCCAAAGAAACGGTGATGCGTCACACTCAAGCCTTCGGTGAAAGCTTGATCTATAAAAAAGCACTGGATGTGGGTGGTGATTATGCGGTGCGTGTGCGCGGTGAAGCTCACCAATGGAACGCGGACAGTATTGCATCGCTTCAGCATGCGGTGCGAGCTGGCAATGCGGAAACTTATGATGAATATGCACGGATTGTAAACGAACAGTCCGAAAAACTTATGACCCCACGGGGCCTCTTTAAAATCAAGCCGCTGGGTAAGAAGATTCCGCTGGAAGAAGTGGAACCAGCATCAGAAATTGTCAGGCGTTTTGCCACCGGGGCCATGTCTTTCGGGTCCATCAGCCGTGAAGCCCATACGACGCTGGCCATTGCCATGAACCAGATTGGCGGCAAATCAAATACTGGTGAAGGCGGCGAAGAGCCAGACCGCTTTACGCCCGATCGAAATGGTGATCTGCGCCGCAGCGCAATCAAGCAGGTCGCGTCCGGCCGCTTCGGGGTGACAACAGAATATCTGGTCAATGCAGACGACATCCAGATTAAAATGGCACAGGGAGCAAAACCAGGTGAAGGGGGGCAATTGCCGGGTCACAAAGTTGACCCGGTGATTGCAAAAGTTCGTCACTCGACGCCTGGTGTTGGTCTGATCTCTCCGCCTCCTCATCATGATATTTATTCGATTGAGGATCTGGCGCAACTTATCTATGACCTTAAAAATGTAAACCCAATCGCGCGGATAAGTGTAAAACTGGTTTCCGAAATTGGTGTGGGTACCGTGGCCGCTGGGGTTTCAAAAGCCAAGGCGGATCACGTAACCATTTCCGGTTTTGATGGTGGTACTGGTGCAAGCCCGCTAACAAGCCTAAAACATGCGGGATCCCCTTGGGAAATTGGTCTTGCCGAAACCCAACAAACATTAGTGCTTAATCGCCTTCGCGACCGTATTTCGGTACAAGTTGATGGTGGCCTTAAGACCGGCAGAGATGTGGTTATTGGTGCATTACTTGGCGCTGACGAATTTGGTTTTGCCACTGCTCCACTGATTGCCACCGGTTGTATTATGATGCGGAAGTGTCATTTGAACACCTGCCCAGTTGGGGTCGCAACGCAGGATCCTGTGCTGCGCCGCAAATTTACCGGTAAGCCCGAACATGTGGTCAATTACTTCTTCTTTGTCGCTGAGGAAGCGCGGAAGATCATGGCCGAAATGGGTGCAAAAAACCTGAACGATATAATTGGCCGTTCGGACCTACTTGATAAGAATGACGCGATCTCTCATTGGAAGAGCGATGGTCTTGATTTCAGTAAGATCTTCCACAAGGTTTCGGAAGTAGAGGGCGATGATATCTATAATACTCAAACCCAGGAACATGACATCGTTGATATCCTGGACCGCAGTCTGATTGACCTGGCCAAAGATGCTCTTGAGGATAAAAAGCCGGTGCAATTCAGCACCGATATCCACAATTATGACCGCTCGACTGGGGCGATGCTTTCCGGTGAGCTTGCCAAACGTCATGGCCATAAAGGCCTTCGTGAAGACAGTGTCCATGTGAAACTAAACGGCATTGCCGGTCAAAGTTTTGGTGCGTTCCTCGCTCATGGCATCACCTTTGAACTTGAAGGCGAAGCCAACGATTATGTGGGTAAAGGTCTTAGCGGCGGCAAGTTGATCGTTTACCCGCCCACAAACAGTAAGGCAGTGCCGGAAGAAAGCATTATTGTCGGCAACACAGTACTATTCGGGGCCATCACCGGCGAATGTTACTTCCGTGGTGTGGCCGGCGAGCGTTTCGCCGTTCGTAACAGTGGCGCCATCGCCGTTGTTGAAGGTGTTGGGGATCATGGCTGTGAATATATGACTGGTGGATGTGTCGTTGTTATCGGCCAAACAGGCCGTAATTTCGCAGCCGGGATGAGCGGCGGAATCGCCTACGTTCTTGATGAAGAAGGTGAATTTGAAAAACGCTGTAACCTTGCCATGGTGGAGCTGGAGCCGCTCCCTGAAGAAGATGAAATGGCGAAACTGCTGCATGCATCCGGTGAGCTGGAAGGTCATGGCCGCGTTGATACACTTCGTGGTAACATGTCTGGTAACGATAAAATACGCCTCACACAACTGCTGGAAAATCATGTGCGCTACACCAACAGCGACCGCGCCAAAGAAATCCTGGCAGATATTGATGCCTACTTACCGAAGTTTGTAAAAGTAATGCCCGTTGAATATAAGCGCGCGCTTGAAGAAATGGCGGCGGCGGCAACATCGCTTTCCGCTTATACGGGACAAGGAGAATAAAAATGGGTAAACCTACTGGATTTTTAGAGCTTCCCCGTCAGGATCGGACCTACGCACCGGCCGGGGACCGCGTTCGCCATTATAATGAATTTATCAATCCGCTTTCTGACGGTGCCGTCGCCAAACAAGGTGGTCGCTGCATGGATTGCGGTATTCCATTCTGTCATACTGGTTGCCCCGTGAATAATATGATACCGGACTGGAATGACCTTGTCTGGAACCGGGAATGGCAGGAAGCGTGTGATAATCTTCATTCAACCAATAATTTTCCGGAATTTACCGGGCGGGTGTGCCCGGCACCCTGCGAGGCAGCTTGTACGCTTAATATCGAAGATCAGCCGGTCACCATTAAAACCATCGAATGCGCCATTGTGGATAAAGGGTGGGAAAATGGCTGGATCAAACCGCTGATCCCCGCGGTTAGAACCGACAAAAAGGTCGCGGTTGTCGGTAGTGGCCCGGCTGGCATGGCCTGCGCACAGCAGCTTGCCCGGGCGGGACATAATGTATCCGTTTATGAAAAGAACCGCCGCGCTGGTGGCCTGCTGCGCTATGGTATTCCGGATTTTAAAATGGAAAAGAACCTAATCGAACGCCGTGTACGACAGATGGAACGCGAAGGGGTAACTTTCTGGACCAGCATGGAAGTAGGCAAAGACATCCAGGCTCACAAAATTGCGGATCATTATGACGCCGTTGTGCTGGCGGGCGGTGCGGAACAGCCCCGCGACCTATCGATCCCGGGACGTGAGCTTAATGGCATTCATTTTGCCATGGATTTTCTAACGCAGCAAAACCGCCGAAATGCAGGTGAACCACTCCCAAATGTGAAAGACATAATTGCCAGTGGCAAAAAAGTTGTGGTGATTGGTGGCGGTGATACGGGATCAGACTGTATTGGCACTTCCTTTCGTCAACGCGCTGTATCCGTTACCCAGCTTGAGATTATGCCTATACCGCCTGCAAAGGAAGACAAAGGTACAACCTGGCCGCACTGGCCCCATGTATTTAGAACGTCAACATCGCAGGAAGAAGGCGCGGACCGTGTCTTCAGCATCGCCACAACCGAATTCATTGGTGATGAGGACGGCAATGTGGCTGCGATACGCTGTCACGAGGTTGATAAGAACTTCAATAAAATTGAAGGCAGCGAGTATGAAATGGATGCGGACCTGGTTCTGCTGGCCATGGGCTTTACCAATCCGGTGAAGGAAGGGCTGCTTGAACAGCTTGGCGTGAGCCTTGATGACCGTGGCAACGTAAGTGCACCGGTTTCAAATTATAAAACAGACCTTCCTAAAGTGTTTGCAGCTGGCGATATGCGGCGTGGTCAGTCCCTTGTGGTATGGGCAATCCGCGAAGGAAGACAAGCCGCCCAGGCGGTCGATGAGTTTCTCATGGGACACTCAAAACTACCAAGATAACCACTAGGGCGTCACAAAAATTTGGCGCCCTTTGCATTTCTGTAGCCAATTAATCCTACCCGTGTTATATCAGCTTTCCAAGGACTGATATGATGACAGATCACGACGAAAAAATTGCCGAACTAGAAGTCAAACTTTCTCATCAGGAAAAGCAAATTGCCGATCTAAGTGATATGGTTACAGAACAATGGAAGCTGATTGAGAAGTTAGGGGGATTGCTATCCAAGGCGGACGCGCGTATTGAGCATCTAGAAAATTATAGTCCTGCACCTAGTCTACTCGATGAAAAACCCCCACATTATTGAAAAGGCATTCATATGATTACCGCTCATTCCCCTGAACATTCCAGAGATGGCTACACCGTTACAACTTCCGCTGGTCGTGGTTTAAAGCGATGTTGCCCACACTGTGGTGCACCAGGTATCTTTAAAGGGTATCTAAAGACCCATGATAACTGTAAAAGCTGCGATGCGCCAATTGGTGAGATTCGCGCTGACGACCTTCCGCCTTACCTTACCATTTTTCTGGTTGGGCATATCGTCGTGCCGATCCTGGTGCTGGTTGAAGCCATGTATCATCCACCCCTTTGGCTGCAGATGGCCGTTTGGCCAAGTATCACTGTGCTCCTAACTCTCGCTTTCCTTCCTTTCATTAAAGGGGCTGCATTAGGTTTGATGTGGTATCTGAAAATAAAGGGTGACGAACAGCGTTAGTGATCTGAGATTTCAAACTCTCTTAAAAAGCCCGTATCATACTCCTGACCGGCCTTTTTTAAGATGAGACGAAATGGAAACTCGGATTTTGCAAGGCCTTTTCGTTCTAAAGCCTGCCAGACTTTTTCGTTGGTAAAGCCTGTGGCATCTTTGACGGAAACCACGAACTTTCCGACATGCACATGATCACCATGCGGTGTTGGAAGGAACATCACAGAAATGTCATCGCTCCCTTCAATGGCCGCTGATGTTTCCGGGCTTTTTGCCAGTTCCTGAAAAAGAGCTAGCGTGCGATTCTGCAATGCGTTTAACTTTACTTTTTTAATGGTCATTATACTCCTGTATGATGTTCCCATTTGATATTGGTGGGAATTTTATCAGAAATCACGATTCTTTTATCAATAAACTTGATTTTTTTAAAAAATAACAGTACTTGACTTAGGTCAATGATATAATTGAAATTTACACGTACAAATACTCAGGAAAGAAAAGGACAAACATGGCTAACACTATCAATTTTATTGCATGCGGAATCGTTACTGTATTCTTATTGATTTCAATTGCTTTGGCAGGCCCGCATCTATTGCTCCCTGCAGTGGCTATGATTTTTACCGTTCTGATCGGTGGTCTTTGCGTTTATGTGGCAAATGACATGATCAATTCTCGAAATAAAATCGAGAAGGAATGGGAAGAAGCAAACCCGGAATAACCGGCCCTTTTTGAAGAGATACCCTGAGTACTTAATACCTGATAAGTACTAACACTAGACGCCTTGTTACACATAACAAGGCGTCTTTTTTATCGGCCTAATTTATCTTGGAAGGCGGATTATTAAAATGTGCCCAGCGGTCTCTTCCACCCTTATTCTCGATGTAATTCATCAGCGCAACAACCGGACGACGATCATATATTTTGTCCGCATCTTTAAGCAGGATCTGAACAGCCTGACCTAGTTCCATGCCTTCTCGATGGGCCCGTGCGCTTGTCATGCCAACAAAAGCATTGGCAACGGACACTATTCTTGCTGGAAGCAGTATTTCGTCGCCGCTAAGCCCTTTGGGTTGACCCGTACCATCCCAATGCGCCTGTATCTGCGTCAAGGTTTTGGCCACAGGGCCTTCAAACTCAATGTCTTTAATAAGGTCAGCACTTTTTAACATGCTAGAGCGAATGATTGTAAGTTCGTCTTCCGTTAAATTAGATGGCTTAACGAGGAGTTCCTTGGGCACCAGTATTTTGCCTAGGTTCATGGTCGCCCCGGCAAGTTCTGCTGTCGCCGCGCTGGTTTCATCAACTTTTAGCTCTTCGCAAAGCACCTTGGTCACATTGACTACTCTTTCCGAATGAGTGGCGCTATATGGATCGCGGCTACCAATGATCATCGTTAGAGTGGACACAAGACTTTTTAGGCTCAACTCTCTTTTAATCCGGTTTTGCTCAAGATTTGTTATGTCTTCTTTTACGATCAGCACGCCTTTTTCGTCGCCAGGCTCCTCATCCCCTAAAACCAGCGGCACATAATCGGTTTTATAGGTAACCGCTTCTTCGTCACTACCGATTTTTCTAACCTCTGTTTTCGCGCTGTTGCTTGCGAGCACTTCCTGGCAGTGAAGTTCATCCGCCCCGACTTTCGCGCGCCCGAACACGGCCGCCGGCGATTTACCGATCATGTCCTCTGGTTTGGATCCTGCTGCAAGAGCCGTTTGAAGATTAACAAACGTATAATGACCTTTTTCATCCACCGCCGAAATTTCCGCCTGCTGGCTATTGGTAACCACGCTCATAAACTTGCTTAAATTCTCATGTTTACGTGTCAGTTCCTTTTGAGCGGTGATGGACCGCTGCAGCCTCACGGAAATCGCATGGCGCCAAACAAGCCCCATGAGCACGCCAATACTGACAATAGCAAGCGCTGATATGATAAGGATGTTTCTTTTTCGGCTGCTTGCCTGTCCAAGCGCTTCGTCGCTGTCTATAATTCTAACCAATGTCCAGTCTGTGCCTGCTACGGACACGCCCGACGCCATTACTTGGTCACCATTATGATCAAGCGCTGAGTTTAAACGGCCCGGTTCTTCAATGGCATATCTTGCTGCAAGAGACGGGCTGGTCAAATCGAGCGCGGATTGATACTGCGGATCGGTTATGTTTAGAGCCTGAACATAGTGGATGAGGCCAGCTTTTTCACGCACTAGATAATTTCTCGCACTATCAGAAGGCTCTCCCGGTTGCTCAAGCAATTTGAAAAAATCTTCATTCAGTATTTTTACACCAACCACAAACCCGCCTACCGGGCCATCGCTGCCATCTTCCACCCCAAAGACCGGGGAGATAGTTGAAATAGTGGGAAAGCCACTTTCACCCGCGTATGGTCCGACAATCATGGTTTCAAGGTTGGAACCCGCTTGCAGGTAATTGCTAATGGGTTCAATTACCGAGGGCATCGAAGCCGTGGCCGCTAAAATCTGCCCGTCACTGCTGGTGAGAGCCAGCCCTGAGTATTTTGGCCTCTCAACGTTGGCGCGGATTTCAAAATCAGGCTGCTCCATTTGCGCAAGAAAGCCATTTTGCGCCGCCCTATCGCTGAGGAGCGGCAAAAGATAGGCTTGAAGGGCTTCATTTCCGTCTTCACCCAAACCCATGTCATTAGAAAGGTTGCTGTAGTAAAGACGAACAGTTGCATTTTCTGCGAGCGAGCTTACAACTTGCTTTTGCTCCTCGACCCAGCTTGAGACAACATCGGCACGACCATTTAAAACCACTGACATTCTGTTTTGCAGAATGAGGCTTTCCCGTTCTTCTTCATTGGTTGCAAACCGCCAAGCCACCATCATGCTGATGATCCCTAAAGCCATTGCAAAACCAAGGATTAACAGTGTTTTATTCATCACCGCTTTTTTCATCGAACTGTTCACAGTCTCTTATTATCGATCCAAATTTATCTTTTTCTTAACCGATAAGTAACCATAACTTATGTATATTTCTTTAACGCAAAGGCATTTTTTAGAATATTTTTTTATTAAGTTGGGCTCAAAAAAATCCATGTTTTCAAGACTTTCATTGCTACTTACACTGATTTTCACAATGGGTATATCTACTGTACCCGCTCAGGCTCAATCAGGCCTCTTTAACTCAACCGAGTTTAAATCGACGGAGTTATCCGCTTTTAAAAAATGGGCTTCTCATCATAAACGCTTTGAAAATGGTCGCAAACCCAGTCTTCAATCATCTGTGCGCAACAAATTTCAACGAACCTGCAGGCGCACCAAGAATTTTGCCTGCGTGAGCGATGCCTGGCTTAATCTGATGGAGTCTTTGAAAGGAAAAAGTCAAATCGAACAGATGGATGCTCTGAACAGCCATCTAAACAAGGCCGCCTATGTCACAGACATGGTTAACTGGCGACAACAAGACTATTGGGCCACCATTCATCAGTTCTTTAGCAAGGACGGCGATTGCGAAGATTATGCCATTGCCAAATATTATTCATTGATCGAATTGGGCTTTGATCCTGACGAAATGAGAATTGTGATCGTTGAAGATACAAATTTGAACATCGCTCATGCGGTGTTAGCTGTTTATCTGGGTGAGAAAATCTGGGTTTTGGATAATCAGATTTCAACATTGGTCCCACATGAAAAAATCGTCCATTATACGCCGCTTTACTCTATAAATGAAAACGCCTGGTGGCTTCACAAAGCATCATAGAAGAACAATAAAATTTTAACTATTTGTAAGTATATTTGCTTGATTAAGTTAAATGAGTTTAATGAAGTTGAAAATTTACAATGCAAGCGACCAAAAACAATCCTTATGCTGAAAGTTCTGCGCCCCCCTCACAGGTGGATGACCTTTATGACCATATTCGAACTTTTCGCCGTTTTCCAAAGGGTTACATGGTTCTCCATTTGCATTTTTCTATACTGGACCGGCTTCATCAGCAACCGCACCACCGCAGAAGCATCGCTACAGCCTTTAATCGGCTGATAAATCCTTACGAAGGAAAATTATTCTGGACTCGGGAATTTGATCTCTTTTTTGTCAGCAAGGACTGTCCGCACGCGGACCTTGACCGTGCGCGGGTTGAAGCTATGCGCGCCGTCAATGATGCACCTGTACTCAAACAAAAAATCGCTGACGGCCAAGACGATCAACTTTGCACCTGGTGGGATCTTGGCGAAGATTATGAGCAATTTTACTCCAAGGTCGAACAGCTAAGGCGCACTGCAAATCACGATGATGGCGACGAGGAAAAAGCGGAAACTCCATCGCTTAAAAATATGGTAGCAAGTATTGGCTCTTCCAGTAAGCCAAAACCAGCCCCTTCTCCGTCACAAGATATTGAAGCGGAAAAGACAGGAAAAAAACAAAAAACAGTTCCCCAGTACGAACATATTTTTCCAGAGACAACAATGGATGTTATCGGCCCAATGCAGCTGGACAAACTCGAGCGTAACATTCTGAACATGGATATGTTTAACCTGATTGCGCAGCAAAATATCTGCGTCGTGGTCGAAAACATGCCGCCGCAGGTAGTTTTCACAAAAAAATACATTTCGCTCGATGAAGTAAATAATTCAATCCTTCCAGGCTACGCCATTTCTGGCGACAAGTGGCTCTTTCAACGGCTGACTGAAACGTTTGATACCAAAATGATGCAAGCGCTCGTCGACTATGAAAGCTTTCCCGAAAACGTTCTTTCGATCAATATGAACGTATCAACCATTTCAACCAAAGCGTTTGATAAATTCATCGCAAAGCAAAAATCCGTGTCTGAACATCCGCTCATTCTTGAAATAACATTGTTTGACATCATGTCTGACTTGACGGCTTATTTCAGGGCGCAGGAAAAACTCGATCGCCTTGGATGTAAAATTTGCATATGCAAAATGGATATCCAGTCGCTTTATGTTTTGGACCGAGAACTCATTAATGTTGATTTTCTGAAAATACGCTGGAACAAGAGCTATAGAAGTTCGCTAAACACAACCGAAAGAAAACGCATTGCGGATGCCATTCAAGCGCAGGGAAAAATGCGTGTCGTTCTTTCTGATTGCGATTCAAAAGAAGCCATTAGTTTTGGAAACGAGATGGGCATCGTCATGTTCCAGGGATTTGAAATAGACAAACTTCAGGGAATTGAATAATCCGCTGGCTTAATATTCTGCGCCAGCTCCCTCTAAAATGCGAATCATTGAACGAAGACGTCTGTCTTCTCTGGCGAGATCAAGTGGTGTTCTGCCGGTGTTATCGGCAAGGGACCAGTCCGCATTTGAATCAAGAAGCATTTTTGTCAGTGTTCGGTCGTTGTTTTGAACTGCTTTGTAAAGAGCTGTTTCGCCCGCTCTGTCCTGAATATTCACATCGGCTCTTTGCCCAATCAGAAGCTCCACAACTTCTTTGGCGCGCAGTCTAACGGCGACGATGAGCGGTGTTTCTCCGGTGGATCTTTTGGGAATGTCTGTACTGGCATTTTCGGCAAGCAGAAAAGTTGCTGCAACCACATCTTTTAACGCAGCTGCTTTATAAAGTGGCGTTTCACCATCAGCAAATTCACGCGTATTTACATTGGCTCCTTTTTGAAGTTGATTGCGAATTGCACCGTAATCACGATCTTTTACCGCTTCCAATAGCAGATATTCATTAGACATACTGTTTTCTTGTGCACTCGCAGCAAAAATGGTGCTTAAAAATGCAAGAATGCTAATATAAAACAACTTTTTTAGGGCCATAAACAGACTCCAGCCTTTATAATTCTGATTGCGCGCATTATAACATAATCATATAACGAGTCTATTCTTAACCTATTATGAAGAAGATGTGATCAACATGAGCTCAGAACAAACGCAAGGTAAATTTAAAGTCCAGATAACATTAACAGTCATTCTGTTAATTGCCGCCGTGGCAATATGGGGCTTGTATCTTAATCGGGATGACACGCCAACCGCAGCAGAAAGCAGCCGCGCCCTGATAGGAGGAGAGTTTGAGCTTGTAAACCATAAAAACGAAGTGATGACCGACAAAGATTTCCTTGGAAAATATATGATCGTTTATTTTGGGTATACATACTGTCCGGATGTGTGCCCCATGGATCTGCAGATTATGGCAGATGCGCTTCGTTATTTGGACGATGACGATATGGAAAAATTAAATCCCGTGTTTGTCTCTGTTGATCCTGAGCGTGATACACCTGAAGTTATGGCAGAATATATTTCCTTTTTTCATGATGACCTGATTGGGCTGACCGGGACACCGGAACAAGTTGACGTCATTAAAAAAGCCTACCGTGTTTATGCCGCCAAAGCGGATGACAGTGAGAATTACCTTGTTGATCATACTGCTTACACCTATTTGATGGATGAAGACGGAAAGCTTCTTCAACATTTTAATCACGGTGAAGACCCGGAAGTAATGGCTACAAAAATGGCGGCACTAATCAATTAATGGCCAAGACACCGCCGTTTTGGAAAAACAAAAAACTTGATGAAATGTCAACCGAGGAGTGGGAATCACTTTGTGACGGTTGCGGTCTTTGTTGCCTTCACAAGCTTGAAGACGAAGATACAGCAAAAGTGTCCTATACCAATGTCGCGTGCCGCCTTTTGGACCTTGATAGCTGCAGATGTAAGAATTACCCAATGCGAAAGAAGCTGGTGCCAGACTGTGTTGTGCTAACGGTGGAACAAGTTTCCCAATTTAAATGGCTGCCTCCAACCTGCGCGTATAGATTGATTTCGGAAGGCAAGGATCTCCATAACTGGCACCCCCTGATTAGTGGTTCTGCGGATACTGTGCACCTCGTCAATATTTCTGTAAAAGGCAAAGTGGTATCTGAAAGAGACGCCGGTGATCTTGAGGATCATTTAGTGACATTGGAGGCGCTTTATGATGGATGAAGTCCGGGGTATTCCTCTTATCTACAAGTCCCATCGCCGCGCAAAGCGTATGAAATTACGCTTCGATGCCTCAAAAGGGGCTGGTGTTGTTACCGTGCCCTCCTACTGTAGTAAGCTTGAAGCCTACAGATTTGCTGGAAAGCATATTGACTGGCTCGAGGAACAAAAACATGTCTCGCCAGATCGAATATTGCTGATGCCAGGCAGTATCATACCCCTTTTGGGAAGAAAGCGTGTCATACGACATAAGCCAGATTCTTTAGCGACCGTGGAAGTAAATGATGAAGAAATAATTGTGGGTGGCCCGCTTGAGGGTTTTCCCGTACGGCTCGAAAATCATTTAAAAAAATTATCCAAAGAAAATATTGAACCCTTAGCCAGAGAATTTGCGGATAAAACTGGCGTCAAATTCAAGAAAATTCAGGTACGGGACACCAGAAGCCGCTGGGGTAGTTGTTCAACCACTGGAACCCTGTCCTTTTCCTGGCGACTGATCATGACGCCGCCAGACATCCTTGCCTATGTGGTTGCCCATGAAATCGCTCATTTATCGGAAATGAACCATAGCAAGGCTTTTTGGGCGCTGGTGGATAGGCTGGTTGATAATGCAAAGCCTGCTCGAAAGTGGTTAAGATCAGAGGGACAAGCCTTAATGGCCATCGTTGGTAAGGCCCTCTAAACTTCTGGCTTGTTGCGCGGCCGAACGTTTGGTGTTTCAAGCGTCGCATCGTTTCTACCAAGTGAAACGCGGTACATAAAATTCTTCCAAATATGCGCTGGTGTGCCACCGCCCGTGACGCCGAGCATGGGGGTACTATCATCTTTGCCAACCCAAACGCCATTGATCATATTCTGACCATAACCGACAAAAAGCGCGTCTTTATAATCTTGTGTTGTCCCGGTTTTACCCGCGACGGGAAAATCCATCAGTGCAGATCTGGCGGTTCCGGTAGCAACCACATTCTGCAGCATGGAATGCATGGTATAGGAAATCTCCTGATCCAGAATACGCACTTCTGGCCCCGGCATATGACGATACAAAATTTGCCCAGAGCTATTCTGAATTTCGACAATCCCATAGGGCTTCGTTTCAATGCCGCCGCGGGCAATGACACTATAGGCTGAGGTTAGTTCAAGCAGATTTACTTCTGATGTCCCAAGCGCGAGGCTTGGCTCGGGATTAAGCGGCGAAAGGACACCCATTCGTTCGCTCATATCAATAACATTGGATCGGTTGATGCGCTCAGAAAGTTTTACCGCAACCGTGTTAATCGATTTTGCAAATGCATCTTCGAGGGTCACATCGCCAACAAACTCGCCACTGTAGTTTTTTGGGCTCCATTCATTGAGGATAATTGGACTATCCCGCATAACGGATTCGGGGCCAAATCCAGCTTCTAGAGCCGCGAGATATACAAACAGTTTAAAGGCGCTACCCGGTTGGCGCTGCGCCTGTACAGCGCGGTTAAACTGGCTTTCCCCATAATCCTTGCCACCAATAAGGGCACGAACTGCACCATCATAATCCATGGATACCAGTGCGGCCTGCATATCATCAAATCGTTCTTGACGATTAAGAATTTGACGAACAGAGCTTGCAGCCATTTGCTGCATCTCAGGCACCATAGTTGTGTGAATGATGATCGGTTCATTAACGGTACCGATAAGATCCGGTACTTGCTCAACAACCCAGTCAGTAAAGTACCTTACGTCACCGCCGGTGGCGGAGCTTCTGATATTGACACTGTCTTTTTTTGCAGCAAAGGCTGTGGGCTGGTCGATATATCCAACGGTGACCATATTATCCAAAACAATAGAGGTACGTTCATATGCGCGCTCAACATCCCGCAGCGGAGAATAAAGGGCGGGGCCTTTGAGCATACCAGCAAGCATGGCCGCTTCAGTTAAGGTCAGTTCCCGTGCACTATGACCGAATATAGTGCGCGAAGCGGCATCGATACCGTAAGCGCCAGCACCAAAATAGACACGGTTTAAGTAAATGGTGAGAATTTCCTGCTTGTCGAGCTTCACTTCGAGCCAGAAACTAAGCAAAAGCTCTTGTACTTTTCTTTTAAATGTTCGACTTGAATTGAGATAGAGGTTTTTTGCAAGCTGCTGTGATATGGTGCTGCCGCCTTCCACCATTCTACCCGCGATCAGATTATTCACTGCCGCGCGGCCTAATCCTCTGAAATCGACGCCCTGATGATCAAAAAAACGTCTATCTTCCGTGGCAATTACTGCATCAATCTGTGCGGAGGGAATATCTTTAAATTCAAGCCATTCACCAAACACGTTTCCATATGTGGCAATCACATTGCCCCCGCGGTCCACCACCATCATGGTGGACTTCGTGTCAGCTCTATCAATATTGGAGATATCCGGAAGGTCATAAGCGTAATAAATAACAAGCGGGATCAGTAGTATGGTCCCCCAAACAAGGGTTACGAAAAATCCATAGACAAATTTGGCCAGGCCCTTTCTTTTTGGTCTGGTTTTTTTGGCATTTGTGATCGTCTTCTTACGAGACGAATTTTTCTTACTCTTCCACACAATTATACCCGTCCTCACGTTTTCCTTTAAAAACAATAAGAGAAGGGCAAAATTATGACAAGCGCAGAAACAATGCAGTATGATCTTGACATTAGTTTCATATGTAACTATTATTTAGCCATTCACTATTTCATAAGGATCCCGCCATGATGTTAGAAAGAATCCATCACGTTGCTTACCGCTCAATGGACGCCAACCGTACCGTCGAGTTTTATAAAAAGTATCTGGATATGGACCTTGTTCTTGCCATTTCCGAAGATAAGGTACCCTCAACCGGTGAGCCAGATCCATATATCCATGTGTTCCTTGATGCAGGAAACGGTAACATACTGGCTTTTTTTGAAATTCCCAACTCGCCTGAGATGGGCTGGGACAAAAACACTCCTGATTGGGTGCAACATATTGCCTTTAAGGTGGCCGACGAAGAAACCCTGATCGGAGCCAAACAACGTCTGGAAGAGGGTGGCGTAGAGGTAGTTGGGCCTACCAATCATCACATTTTCCAATCAATTTACTTTCGGGACCCGGATGGTCACCGTCTGGAACTTGCTTACGATACCGCGACAGATGCGGAAATGGAGAAGCTCAATAAAGTTGCGCCGGAAATGATGGCCGAATGGGCCAAAAGTAAAAAGACCCTAAAACATACCGCCTGGCTTCACGAAGAAGAATTCAGCAAATAAAAAAGCGGGCCACCGAGCCCGCTTATTCATTACAATTTTTAGAAATTATACATCCAGGTTCGCGACACTTAAGGCGTTATCCTGAATAAACTCGCGGCGCGGTTCAACGACATCCCCCATCAGTTTTGAGAAAATCTCATCTGCAGTATCACCATGGCTTACCTTCACCTTAAGAAGACTGCGGGCATCCGGATCAAGGGTTGTTTCCCAAAGCTGATCCGGGTTCATTTCGCCCAGGCCCTTATAACGCTGGATTGAAAGCCCCTTACGGCCATAGCGGATTATGCATTTAAGCAGTTCGCTGGGAAGATGAATGTCCAGGCTGTCATCTTTGCGGGTAATGGTGGAACTGGTCGCAAAAATTTCTGCCCTCTCGGACGCGGCTTCATTAAGTTTTCTGGCTTCAGCCGATGTAATGAACACCGCGTCAATACGGTAAACATCTTTAATACCACGAATTTCCTGGGTGAAGATCACACCATCACCATTTTCATCAAGGCGCGCAGACCAGTTGTCTTCGCCGACACTGGCACGCTCATTCATACGTTTCGTGACCTTTTCAAGAACCTCGTCCGCGCCATTTCCGCGAATAAGTGTCTCTTCAGTAAGTGCGCCGAGCACAGCAAGCTCTTCAATCAGTTCCTTGTTATAACGATTGGATACATGAGCCAGCACCCGGTTCACCCGCCGGGTGTTTTCCACAAGATCCACAAGATCGTTGCCTGCAATTTGGGTTCCATCGCCAAGGGTGAGAAGCATCTCTTCCAGCGTCTGCGCAATCAAATAGTCTTCTAGCGCTGGATCGTCTTTCAAATAAACCTCAGATTTTCCGCGGCTCACTTTATAAAGCGGTGGCTGAGCGATGTAGAGATAGCCCTGCTCTATCAATTCCGGCATTTGACGATAAAAGAATGTAAGCAGAAGCGTTCGGATATGCGCGCCGTCCACATCCGCATCGGTCATTATGATCACTTTATGATAGCGAAGTTTTTCAATATCGAAATCATCGCGGCCAATGCCGGTACCAAGTGCGGTAATGAGCGTTCCAATTTCCTGGGAACCAAGCATCCGGTCAAAACGAGCACGTTCCACATTGAGAATTTTACCCTTAAGCGGCAGGATCGCCTGATTTTTGCGGTGACGGCCCTGTTTCGCGCTGCCGCCCGCACTATCGCCCTCCACAATGAAGATCTCCGCTTTTTCAGGATCCCTTTCCTGACAGTCCGCCAGTTTCCCGGGTAGCGATGAAATATCAAGAACCCCTTTTCGTCGGGTTAGTTCCCGGGCTTTTCGCGCTGCTTCACGGGCCGCTGCGGCCTCGCAAATCTTTCCAATAATAATCTTTGCTTCTGCGGGATGTTCTTCAAACCATTGACCCAGTTTTTCATTCATCAGACTTTCCACGACCGGGCGAATTTCTGAGGAAACCAACTTGTCTTTGGTTTGTGACGAGAATTTTGGATCCGGCACTTTAACGCTAAGCACGCAGGTAAGCCCTTCCCGACTGTCATCACCGGAAATGGATACTTTTTCGCGCTTGGCAATGCCAAGTTCAGTGGCATAACTGTTGATCGTGCGCGTCAAAGCCCCGCGGAAACCAGCGAGGTGGGTACCACCGTCCCTTTGCGGGATATTGTTGGTAAAGCACAGCACATTTTCATGATAGCTATCGTTCCACTGAAGCGAACATTCAAAAATCACATCATCCTTTTCACCGATGATTGAAATTGGCTCTCCGATCAGAGCCGTTTTGCTGCGATCCAGATACTCCACATAGGCCTGGATACCGCCTTCATAATAAAGATCCACTTCTTCATGATCGCTGGTGCGATGGTCTTGCACAATAATACGAACACCGCGATTAAGGAATGCGAGCTCACGAAATCTGTGTTTTAAAATTTCATAACTGAAGTTGGTATCGCTAAAAGTCTCAGAGGATGGCTTGAAGGTTACCTGCGTTCCTGTTTTTCCGGGTGTCTCGCCAACAACTTCAAGATCCTTAAGCGCTTCGCCATTTTCAAAGCGCATGAAATGTTCTTTATCATTACGCCAGATGCGAAGGTCCAGATAATCCGATAGTGCGTTCACCACAGAAACACCCACCCCGTGAAGACCGCCTGAGACTTTATAGCTGTTGCTGTCGAACTTGCCACCAGCGTGAAGCTGGGTCATGATCACCTGCGCGGCTGAAACCCCTTCTTCTTCGTGAATGTCCACAGGAACACCGCGCCCGTTATCTGTCACAGAAACAGAGCCGTCTGAATTCATGGTCACAACCACCTTGTCACAGTAACCTGCTAGACTTTCATCGATGGCATTGTCGGATACCTCAAACACCATGTGGTGAAGGCCCGTACCATCATCGGTATCACCGATATACATCCCTGGGCGTTTACGCACCGCATCAAGGCCTTTTAGGACCTTAATACTGTCCGCGCCATAGTCTTCAGCACCTTCGGTGGCATCCTTAATTTCTGTTTCTTCAGACATAAAGTCTCGTCCTTTTTAACGTCTTAAATCATACATGTGTACTATAGCATAAATCTTTTATTCTGCTTCTATTTTTCCGTCTTTTACCCGGAAAAAAACGGCTCTATTTTTCATCTCTTCAAAGAGTGAATCATCGGTCCCCGTTAGCCAGACTTGAGAGCCAATTTCACCGAGCTCATCAAACAGTGAACCGCGCCGATTTTCGTCAAGATGAGCCGCTACTTCATCAAGCAACAGTATCGGTGGAGCGCCAAACTGGCTGGCGCTTAATCTGGCGCTGGCAAGCGTTATCCCGATGAGTAGCGCTTTTTGCTCACCGGTGGAGCAAAGCTCCGCGGGCATATCCTTATCCACGTGACGTACTTTAAGGTCCGTCTTATGGGGTCCAATGGATGTCCGACCCGACTTTGCATCAAGGCGTCGACACTCTGCGAGTTCAGCACAAAATTCGCTTTCCACATCAACTGCTGGTCTGCTGACCAGTCCATCTTCCAAATTTCCATCAAGCGCCAGTGATGCCCGGGGAAAGGCTGATTGACTTTCCATCATTGCCTGGGAAAGCTTCTCAAGAGCATCAAGCCGCGCCGCAGCCACCGCTACGCCGTGTTCAGCCATACGGCTTTCCAGCGTGCTGATCCAGACCATATCCGCGTTTCCGTCCACGAGCAGCCTGGCGCGCTCTCGCATCACTTTCTCGTAAGCATTTACTTCACGGGTATGACTTGGATGATAGGCAGCAACCAGGCGGTCAAGAAGGCGCCTCCTACCGGACGGTCCTTCAATAAACAAGCGGTCCATTTGTGGCGTAAGCCATGCCACCTGAAGAATGTCTCCAAATGCCGCCGGGCTTGAAATGGTTTCTCCGTCAAGTCGCCCAACGCGCCGGTCCGGAGATGTAGCAGACGAAAGTTCGCTTCGCGGCAGTAGCCCGCTCCCAAGTTGTCGCTCCCCATCCGGCGTCATCAGACGACCAGACACAGCCCAGGGCGCATCACTGTTTAGCATTGTCACTTCGGAAAGTTTGGCACGCCGCAAGCCACGCCCGGGAGATAAAAAAGAAATGGCTTCAAGAAGGTTTGTTTTTCCAGCACCGTTGGGTCCTGTGAGCACCACAGAATTTGCACCCACATCCACCGCAGCGGCACCATAGGAACGGAAATTCTTCAGCATGATCCGTTCTACATAAAGCACGAGTGCCTTACCCGAAGGCAAAGCACTCTTGATGTCGTTATCATTGTCTGAATGTGCGACGCTGCTCACTCGTGTTATCCGTTACACTCTCATCGGCATGAGAACGTACAACGCGCCTTCATCTGTGAGATCCTTAAGAATTGTCGGCGCCGCTGCATCCGCGAACGCCACCTGCACCACGTCGCCTTCGATTTGCGCAAGGATATCAAGCAGGTATCGCGAATTAAATCCGATCTCCATATCTTCAGATTCGTAGCTCACCGAGAGCTCTTCTGTCGCAGTGCCATGCTCCGGGCTATTCACAGTGAGCGTTAGTTGTCCTGCCCCCATGCCCAGCTTCACAGAGCGGGTTTTATCGGTCGATATGGTGGACACACGGTCAACAGCTTCCGCAAGGATCTTGCTATCCACTTCCATGTTTTTGTCATTGCCTTCCGGAATAACCCGTGAGTAATCCGGGAACGTACCGTCAATAAGTTTGGAGGTAAGCACAATGTCAGCAAATGCAAAGCGGATTTTTGTATCCGAAAGGCTGACTTCCACATCGCCTTCATATTCATCAATCAGCTTGCGAAGCTCACCAACCGCCTTGCGGGGTACGATAATACCCGGCATGTCAGAAGCGCCTGCCGGCTGATCAATATCAAAGCGCGCAAGGCGGTGACCGTCCGTTGCGACCCCGCGCAGCACCGCTTCACCATTATCGTCACTGGCCGCATGTAGATAAATACCATTGAGATAGTATCGCGTTTCTTCGGTTGATACTGCAAAGCGCGTTTTATCAATCAGTCTTTTCAGATTAACGCCCGTTACATTAAAGGTAACCGGAAGTTCACCTTCGGACATGACCGGGAAATCTTCTCGCGGAAGACAGGAAAGCGTGAAGCGTGAGCGTCCCGCGCTGATGGAAAGCCGTCCACTATCCACATCATAATAAAGCTCAACCTGCGCACCCTCCGGGAGCTTCCTGACAATGTCATAAAGGGTGTGAGCCGGTGCCGTAATACCGCCCGCTTCTTCCGTTTCAACAGCGACCCCTTCGCCAATGGCAATGTCAAGATCCGTTGCAGCAAGGTTCAGGCGTCCGTCTTCTCCCTCAAGCAAAACGTTTGATAAAATGGGAATAGTATTTCGACGCTCAACAACGCTTTGGATATGGCCCAGAGATTTTAGTAAGGCGCCTCGTTCTATATTCAATTTCATTTGATAATTTCACGCTTCATAATAACTAGATTTTTTCGACCCAGGACCTTTCTAGTCCAATTCATAATTCTTATTTTTATGTGAAAAACAGACTATCATAATCAGCCATTAGGTCAATGGCTTTTTCACGGTTTTCTGCCGAGTCGCAATATAATTTAGAAGCGCTGTTGCGCTGGCAAAAAATGGTCAAAAAATCAGGTGCTGAACATGCGCTCGAGATGGATGATATCTTCGTCCAGCACACTGTCGGTTTGGCGAAGTTCATCAATGCGTTTTACGGCGTGCATCACCGTTGTATGATCACGTCCGCCAAATTTTCTACCAATAGATGGAAGTGATTTCGAGGTCAGATGCTTACATAGATACATGGCCACCTGACGGGGACGGGCGACCTGACGGGCGCGCCTTGAGGACAGCAGGTCCGCAAGCTTTATATTAAAATAATCCGCCACATGACGCTGAATTTCATCGACGGTAACCCGACGGTCATTGGCCCGAAGCAAATCCTGCAAAACTTCCTGGGTCATTTCCAGTGTTATTGGGCGACCAATGAGTGTTGAATGCGCAACCATGCGGTTAAAGGCGCCTTCGAGCTCACGCACGTTCGAGCTGATGCGACGAGCGAGAAACTCCAGCACTTCACTTTGAATTTCCACTTCAGGGACGCCATTTGCCTTTTGCTGCAAAATACCAAGGCGAAGCTCATAGTCTGTCGGGTGAATATCAGCAACCAGTCCCCACCCAAGGCGGGAACGTATGCGCTCCTCAACGCCCTCCAGATTGGACGGCGAGCGATCCGCCGACAAGATAACCTGGCGATGATGATCAATGAGTGCATTAAAGGTGTGGAAAAATTCTTCCTGAGTAGAGTTTTTATTAGCGATAAACTGCAGATCATCAATCATCAGCAGATCCACATTACGGAATTTCTGCTTAAACGCCATTGTATCCTTGTAGCGGATTGATGAAATGAACTGATACATGAATTGCTCAGCGGATAGATACACTACTTTTCGTTCCGGGAAATATTCACGGTTGGCCCAGGCGATCGCGTGCATCAAATGAGTTTTACCAAGTCCAACGCCGCCATGAAGAAAGAGCGGGTTAAAATTCACATCCTTGTTTTCCGCAACCCTGCGCGCCGCTGCATAAGCAAGCTCATTGGACTTACCAACAACAAAACTATCAAAGGTAAAACGAGGATCCAGCGGAGCACCAAATTCTTCCTCACTCAGTATTTTAGCCGGCTCACCTTTTGTAACGCTTTTGGCTGATTTTAAGTTCGTTGATTGTGGTTCAGACATTGTCGGCTTTGCTTCAACGGCATTCAATCCGGAAAGCACAACAATTTCTATCTCGTGAATACCCTCATTTACCTGACGCCAGGCATTCTTGAGACGGTCGGCAAAATTGGACATAAGCCAATTACGCATAAAACGCGTCGGCGCTGCCATGATCGCTTTGTCTTCCTCAAGATTGACAAGCGCAAGTGGTTTGATCCAGCTTTTGTAGGTGTCCTCATCGAAGTCCACTCTCAAGTTTTCGAGAACATTGGTCCACTGAATATCAATGGTATCATCAATGATCACTTCGTCTGCCCTTTTTTGACCCGCTTTACTCGACATTTAGTTTTTATTCACTCTAAATATAAATCTGTTTAATGCTTCCATGGCAGGCTCTTGCCTTGCCATCCCGAAATTCTGCCACGATGACCATACGCGTCAGGCCCCCCTTCAAACCCTTCAAGTATGTTATAGCTGTTTGCGTAACCCGCATTTGTCGCAGCAATTGCCGCCCCCACCGAGCGCACACCGGTTCTACATAAGAAAAATATTGACGTGTCTTTATTCGGCACCGCCTCACCCAGTTCCTCAATAAAGTTTGGGTTCGGCGCACCATCCGGAAAATCAACCCATTCGATAAGAATATTGTCTTTCGAAATTTCGGCTAAATCCGTCACCCCTACATAATTCCACTCTGCTTTAGTTCGAACGTCTACAAGAACCGTAGATTTTTCTTCTGACAGCAGCCGCCACGCTTCTTCCGGCGTGATGTCGCCCTTATACTGTCCAACCATTTCCAGCATTCCCTCACAAACAATATGTTCTTTTCAATCATCCTTATGACCTTTTTCGAAGCAAAAAATGCTCGAGCTGCAAAACGTCATTCGCAGGGTGTATCGTCCAAAGATGTCGATAAATTCTTATGCCATCAGCGTACCGATGATCCCCCATCCTTGCAATATGCATAATGTGCAAAAAATAAAATAAAATACTACTATATGTCTTGACTTGGACTTGACCTACTAGATGTAGTAGGTCGGAAATTTTCAAAAAAAATCAATTTTTATCGAAAAAAGAACATTACGAGAATCTGTCAGAAAGGGTGCCAATAAAAAAAGCCGAACCTGGTTTGGCACGGCTTTTTTAGAGAAATTTTTGTCTTTTCGGCAGTCAATTTCCAGCGACTCGTTGGGAACCTTGACGCGACTCGAAATTGGAGCGTTAGCCCATCGCCTTTACGCGTTTTGCAAGACGGGAAACTTTGCGTGATGCTGTCTTCTTGTGAAGAACGCCTTTGGTCACACCACGCATTAATTCCGGCTGAGCAGCCCGAAGTGCGTTTTTCGCTTCATCTGCATTTCCTGCTTCAACAGCAAGTTCAACTTTCTTTACAAAAGTACGAATGCGACTGCGACGTGCTTTATTGATACCTTCGCGCTTTGCATTTCTGCGCACTCTTTTCTTAGCTTGTAATGTATTAGCCATTTTATAACCTTATGCTTTCTTTGAGAGCTGTCTCAATACTGCATCATATAATCCGCAGGAGAATCAATACCCTCATAAATTTATATATTTATATTCAGTTTGTGGCTTATAAACATGCGACCTCAATTGGTCAACAAGCTTTTGACGATTCCGACCCAAAAGGTTCAAAAAGTAAGTGTTTTTACCGATGTGGCCGCATTTAGTCTTTGAAATCAGGCGCCCTTTTCTCAATAAAGGCGTTCATACCCTCGATTTGATCACGGGTCCCGAATAATGCATGAAATTCCCGACGTTCGAATCGCACGCCTTCTTCCATGGTTGTTTCGTAAGCCTGATTTACGCATTCTTTGGCGAGTTTCACTGACGCCTGAGAAAGTTTGGCAATCTTCTTTGCGTCCGAAATGGCCTGTTCCAAAAGTTTCTCTACGGACACCACCCGGCTTACGAGACCGCTTTTTTCTGCTTCCTCCGCATCCATCATCCTACCCGTGAGCGTCATATCCATGGCTTTTGATTTTCCAACAAAACGGGTAAGCCGCTGGGTGCCGCCCGCACCGGGGATCACGCCAATGCTCAGTTCCGGTTGACCAAATTTTGCATTGTCTGCCGCGATAATATAGTCGCACATCATCGCAAGTTCGCATCCACCGCCAAGAGCATAGCCCGCCACTGCCGCAATAATCGGTTTCTTGCATCGTGCCGCACTTTCCCAACGCTCTTCAATAAAATCCTGCGCCTGCATATCCTGCTCTGTTTTACCTGCGATCTCCTTAATATCTGCGCCGGCGGCAAACGCTCTTTCACTGCCAGTAAGCACAATGACTTTTACCGTATCATCACGATCAAGCTTTTCCAAGGCGTCTTTAACCTCTCCCATCATTTGGTTGTTAAGCGCATTGAGCGCTTCCGGGCGGTTCAGTTTCAGACACACCACATCGTCGTGTCTTTCGACAATAATTGAACTCTCAGACATTAATGTTTTCCCTCTTTAAAATTAATTCGGCGACAGTGAATAAGTAAGCACCGAATTTTGTCCCTGACTTGAAATACTGAGAACCAGCGCCTCTTCATCACGCACTGCCTTAAAGCAATAATTTGCGCCGCCTTCGCAAATAAGTCCCGCGCTATTATCCTGCTCAATACCCCATCCCAGGGACGGAAGCACAACACGGTAATAATCAAAGGCAGACTGTGCATTCACCGCACCCGACGCCTGCGCTGAAATGATCCGGCCGTCCGGGCTATCAAATAGCAGGGCTTCTTCGGTGTTTTCGGTTAGTCCTTCCATCAGCGGAATCGCCAAATCCTGCAGCATGTCACCCGATGTGTTCTGCGCAAACGCTGCCGTCGCGATGGCGAAAGCCGTAAACATAGTAGCCAGAATATGTCGAATAATAGTCATGATCTGACCTTACTTATTTCTGACAAATGGGGCAATAAAATGTCGATCTTCCCCCCTGATTAACGCGTTCGATGATGCCATCACAGCCTTCATTGACACAGGCCTCGCCCTCGCGGCCGTAGGTGACAAACTGATGCTGAAAATATCCCAGATCCCCATCGGCGCCAGCAAAATCCTTAAGACTGGAGCCCCCCGCATCAATCGCTTTTAAAAGGATATCCCGGATGATCGGGACCAACATTTCCGCTTCATCCACAGTGACATCACAGGCTTTTCGAAACGGTGATATGCGCGCTTTATTGAGCGCTTCGCACACATAAATATTGCCAAGTCCTACGACAACTTTCTGATCAAGAAGCGCGGCTTTTATGGCGACCTTTTTTGTTTTTGTTTTTTCCGTGAGGTACTCACCGTTAAATTCATTGCCCAAAGGCTCTACCGCCATATCCCTGAAGAGCTTGTGTTCTGCCAGTTCTTCCTCAGAACACAGCGTCATCAATCCAAACCGGCGCGGATCATTATAGATCACCTGCTTGTCGTCTTCCGTTTCAAAAATGATATGGTCGTGTTTGGCGAACGGATCGTCAGATTTATCCTGAATGATGAATTTCCCCGACATGCCAAGATGGCAGATAATCACGTCCCCATTGTCCAGATAAAGCCTTATATATTTCGCGCGCCGTTCGAGTCGGATTATTTTTCGTCCCTCAAGCCGCGTTTCAAAATCTTCCGGTACCGGAATCCTGATTTTATCCCGCCGTTTGATCACCTTGACCAAAGTCTTGTCTTTAAGGGCGGGCGTAAGGCCCCGCATGGTTGTTTCCACCTCTGGCAGTTCAGGCATTTAAACTATAACTCTTCAAAATCATTTGGTTTTCTTCTGGAACAGCATGCAACACTGCGCTATGTTCCGCAATATGACAAATGAAGAAAAAGTAAATAAAAACACCACTACTCACTTCGGCTATAAGCAAGTTGAAGAGGACCAGAAGCAATCCATGGTCCGGGGCGTGTTTGACAGCGTTGCTGATAAATATGACATCATGAATGATGTGATGAGCGGCGGACTTCACCGGCTGTGGAAAAATGATTTTATCCGCGAACTTCGGCCCACACCGGGCATGCGGCTTCTTGACGTGGCGGGCGGGACCGGTGATATCGCCTTTCGATTTCTAAAAGCCACCAAAAAAAGAACCGGCCCTGAGGATACGCCCGCAAGTGTGACCGTTTGCGACATTAATCAAAATATGCTGGCCGCAGGGCGGGCACGCGCCCTTGATGAAGGAATATTTGACCCCATCGACTGGGTAACTGGAAATGCAGAACAGCTTCCGCTTAACGATAAATCTGTGGATGCCTATACCATTGCCTTTGGCATTCGCAATGTAACCCATATCGATAAAGCACTTGAAGAAGCCTACCGGGTGCTAAAACCTGGCGGGCGGTTTATGTGTCTGGAATTCAGCGAAGTAGACCTTCCGCTGCTTAAACAAATTTATGATGCCTACTCCTTCAATGTTATCCCACATTTTGGTGAGCTGATTACTGGCGACAAAGACAGTTATCAGTATCTGGTGGAAAGCATCCGAAAATTTCCATCTCAAGAAAAATTTAAAGCGATGATTGATGCTGCCGGCTTCAAGCAAACCAGCTACCGCAATCTTTCAGGTGGCATTGTAGCAATTCATTCCGGGTGGCGGATATAATATGTTTAAATGGATCCGTCATACGGGACGCATCATCAAAGTCGCCTACACGCTTTCCAAGCATGACGCGCTGATGGATTTGCTTAAGCTTTTCGGTGAGCAAACAAGGGCAATCGAAAAGCTCCGCAACATCAAAATTCGCCATGATGTGGATGCGAAACCGGAAACGCGGCTGGTGATCGCACTGCAAGACCTTGGTCCTAGCTTTATTAAATTTGGCCAAGCTCTGGCAACCAGACCAGACATCATCGGCCCGGAAGTTGCACTTGATCTGCTACGCTTGCAGGATGAAGTGCCGCCGTTTGCTGGCGAAGAGGCCAAAAAAATCATTGAAGAGGAACTGGGCAGCAGTATCGATGAGCTTTTTTCAGAATTTGACGAAGAACCAATCGCCGCCGCCTCCATCGCACAGGTCCACACAGCCAAAACAGCCAAGGGACGAAAAATTGCGGTGAAGGTATTACGTCCGGGAATCGCAAAAGCCTTTAGCCGTGACCTAGAGGCCTTTCAATGGCTTGCCAAGATCATCGAGTTTTTCTCCTCCGAAGCACGACGCCTGCGTCCAAGCACGGTAATTGAAACCATCGCCGAAGTGATTGCCCTGGAGCTGGACTTGCGAATTGAAGCGGCGGCAGCGGCCGAGCTTAAACAGAATACCAGGCAAAATCCCAACTATGATGTCCCCGAAGTAGATTGGGACCGTACAGGAAGACGGGTACTCACTACCCACTGGGTCGACGGTATCCCCTTTAAAAAACGAAATGAAATTGTGAAGGCCGGCCTCAGTCCCGAAAAACTTTCTGAAAATCTGGTACAAAGCTTTCTCAGTCAGGCGCTGAATGACGGTTACTTCCATGCGGATCTTCATCAGGGCAATTTATTTGCCTGCGAAGATAATAAAGTGACCGCCATCGATTTCGGCATCATGGGCCGTATTGACCTTAGAACCCGTCGCGCGCTTGCGGATATTCTACTTGGATTTGCCAATCAGGATTATGACCGCATTGCACGAGCCCATTTTGATATGGGTTATGTACCCAGCGATCAGGATTATGTGGCTTTCAAACAGGCGATCCGCGCTATCGGTGAACCAGTGGTGGGTAAGCCTTTAAGCGAAATATCCGCCGGTAAGCTTCTCGGGCAGCTGTTTGAGACCACCGGCCGCTTTAACATGCACACGCAGCCGCAACTGATCCTGCTTCAGAAAACCATGGTGACCGCCGAAGGGGTGGCACTTAATCTCAACCCGGATATAAATATGTGGGAAGTCTCCCGCCCAGTGATTGAAAAATGGGTTACGGAAAACTTAAGCCCGATCGCTATCGTCAAAGACACCGTAAAAACCACATTGGAGACGGTCGCAAGACTTCCTCAGATCCTCGAAGATGTGGAAGAGATTGTCCATAATATGAAAGAAATGCAAAGCACCCGGGCCCGCAGAAGAAGTTCGTTTAAAATCTTCCTCTATGGTATTGCGGGCGGCATGGTCGGAAGCGCGCTTTGTTATATGATTTATATGCTGTTGATTAACTAAGACGCAGTGACTATCTTTAAGTGGTGATTATAAAAGAAAGGCCTGCTGTGGCAGATATCCTTGAAAATAAAAAGATCCTTTTGGTCATTGGTGGCGGTATTGCTGCCTATAAATGCCTTGACCTTATTCGCCGCCTTAAGGAGCGCGGGGTGGGAATTCAGGCGATCCTCACCAAAGGTGGGGAGCAGTTTGTCACACCGTTAGCTGTCAGCAGCCTTACCGAAAATAAAGTATATCAGGATCTCTTTTCACTGACTGACGAAGCGGAGATGGGGCATATTCGCCTCTCCCGCGAAAATGATTTGATCCTGGTGGCGCCAGCCACCGCCGACCTGATGGCGAAAATGGCCATGGGGATTGCTGATAATCTGGCGACGGCTACCCTTCTCGCTGCAAACAAACAGATCATGATAGCCCCGACCATGAACAGTCAAATGTGGGGGAACCCCGCAACCCAGGCAAATCTAAAAACCTTGAAAGAACGTGGCATGATTGAGGTCCCGCCTGCGGATGGGGAGCTCGCTTGCGGTGAAGAAGGCACCGGACGCCTTGCCGAAGTGCCGGACATCATTGCACAGATCGAAGCTTTTTTTTTAAGCAGTGAAGATCTCCCGTTATCCGGTAAACATATTCTTGTGACCGCGGGCCCAACCCATGAGAACATCGATCCAGTGCGGTATATTGCCAATCATTCTTCCGGAAAACAGGGCTATGAAATTGCCCGCGCGCTTTATTTACGTGGCGCCGATGTGACCCTTGTGTCAGGTCCGACAAATCTCAAAACACCGGACGGTGTCAGGCGCGTCAATGTGACCTCCGCACGGGAAATGATGGCGGAAAGTGAGAACGCCCTACCCGTTAACGCCGCCATTTGTGTGGCTGCGGTTGCTGACTGGCATATTAAAAACCCATCAGACCAAAAACTGAAAAAAAATAAGACCGGAACACCCGCACTCGATTTTTCAGAAAACCCGGATATCTTAAAAACAATTTCAAATCAAGCGGACCATCGCCCAAAGCTGGTTGTGGGATTTGCTGCAGAAAGTGAAAATGTGGTGGATTACGCCAGGGAAAAACTGGACAGGAAAGGCTGTGACTGGATCGTTGCCAATGATATATCAGGGGACGTGATGGGAGGGGATCATAATCAGGTTCACCTCATCACCAACGATGGCGCGGAAGACTGGCCGCACATGGCAAAGGCCGCCGTAGCAGATAAGTTAGCAGATAAGATAACAGAGTATTTCGAGGATTAAGAATGACCACAGTGGCAATTCAGATACTGCCCCACGGGGAAGGATTAAAATTACCAGAATATGAAACCAAAAATAGCGCTGGCATGGATTTGATGGCAGCAATCCCGGATGATGATAAGCTTGTCCTGCCCGTCAGCGGACGGCTACTTGTACCGACAGGCTTTGCCATGGCTTTGGCCCACGGCTTTGAAGCGCAAGTGAGGCCTCGCTCAGGCCTTGCATGGAAAAATGGCGTGACCGTGCTCAACACGCCGGGCACTATCGATGCGGACTATCGCGGTGAAGTTAAAGTGATCCTTGCCAATCTTGGTGATGAGGATTTCACTATCACCCGTGGCATGCGGATCGCGCAGATGGTGATAGCGCCAGTGACGCAAATTACGTGGAACAAGCAAGAAAGCCTTGATGAAACTGTGCGAGGTGCAGGCGGTTTCGGCTCAACCGGGACAAGCTCATGACGAATACTATCACGCTCATCATCGCCGGACAGGAAAGCACCCTCCCCGCGGAGGAGCTTTCCATCGACCGCATCATCGCCGAAGCCCATTCCATGGGCTATAAGGAATTTTCAGTTTTCTGTAATGACAGCGAAGTTGAAAGTCCTGATCAATTTGAAGTGATCCCGGGCGCCACCTATATCATCGCCTCCCCGGATGAAGCGCTTGATCCCAACGATATGATAGTAACGGAAGAAAATGGCGCTAACTGACGACCAACTTGAGCGGTACGCCCGCCACATTATACTCAAGGAAGTTGGCGGACCCGGTCAGCAGAAATTAATGGCGGCCAAAGTACTGGTGATCGGTGCAGGTGGACTTGGCAGCCCGCTTCTCATGTATCTGGCAGCGGCTGGGGTGGGCACACTCGGCATCATCGATGACGACACAGTCGCGCTTAGCAATCTACAAAGACAAATTATTCATCAAACAATTGCCATTGGCACCGCAAAAACCGATAGCGCCATGAACACGTTGCGGACAGTTAATCCGGAAACCAACGTCGTCCTTCATACGGAACGATTGGAAGAAGGAAATGCTGAAGAGATCATCAGCCAGTATGACATTGTCGCTGACGGTTGTGATAATTTCACCACCCGGTTTCTGGTCAATGACATCTGTCTTAAATTAAAGAAGCCTCTTGTTTCCGGTGCACTCAGTCAATTTGATGGCCAGCTCGCAACTTTTAAAGGATATGAAGCGGATCTTCCCTGTTATCGCTGTCTGGTACCGGACCATCCAAGCGGGGTGCTCAGCTGCGCGGAAGCGGGGATATTGGGCGCGGTTGCCGGCGTGGTTGGAACCATGCAAGCCGTTGAAGTTCTTAAAGAAATATTGGGTTTGGGGGACAATCTTGCCGGAAGACTGCTTATTTATGATTCGCTTAGTACCACCAGCCGCAAGATTAAGCTTCCCAAGGATCCTGGCTGCAAACACTGCAATCCTTAAAGCCTGGCAAGCACCCTGTTTCGGGGGCTGTGCCCATCCACCAGTGTCTTGATATTGATCAGCACCAGCTCGCCCATGGCAATACGCGCTTCTTCAGTCGCGGATCCCATATGCGGCACCGCAACCACATTTTCAAGTGTGAAGAAACGCTCATCCACATGGGGCTCGTTTTCATAGACATCAAGACCGGCACCAGCGATGTGCTTTTCTTCTAGGGCCACGATCAGTGCCGCTTCATCAACCACATCCCCACGCGCCGTGTTGATGAGATACGCGTGCTTTTGCATCAGTCCGATGCGCCGCTTTGACATTATTTTTTGGGTGTCCGGGGTTGATGGGCAGTTAAGCGAAATCACATCCATTTGGGTAATCATCTGATCGAGGCTTCGCCAATATGTAGCACCTAATTCTTTTTCGGATGCCCCGTCAAGCTGACTCCGGTTGTGATAGTGAACTTCCAGTCCAAACACCTTCGCCCGAGAGGCCACCGCCTGACCAATGCGGCCCATACCGATGATGCCAAGATTTTTACCGCGGAGCTGCCGACCCAGCATTCCAGTGGGTGCCCATTTTTCCCACTTTCCAGAGCGCAGTTCCCGCTCGCCTTCATTGGTACGGCGCATAATCGATAGCATAAGGGTGATTGCGATGTCTGCCGTGTCTTCGGTGAGTACGCCAGGTGTGTTGGTCACTGTTATCCCACGCGATTGCGCTGCCTTAAGATCAATATGATCAACGCCAACACCGAAATTGGCGAGCATGCGAAGATTTTCTCCTGCGGAACCGATCACTTGTGCATCAATTTTGTCGGTCACCGTCGGCACCAGAATGTCGGCGCGCTGAACAGCATCAATGAGTTCCTCCCTGCTGAATAGATGATCATCCGCATTAAGTTCGACACGGAATAGCTTTTTCATTCGTTCTTCAACGTTCTCAGGAAGCTTTCGGGTAAGTATGACTAAGGGCTTCATATACATATCCATTGTGGTTTGGCCGCGAGTATATTTTCCAGAATTCCCGCTGACAACGAAAAACCATTCTTGACGGCGAAACGAAAAACACACATAAGAAAGATGAACAGATTTAATATTTTAGTGCCATGTCCAAATTCGTCACATTCATACTGCTAGCGTTTTTCGCCTTGAACCCCACTTCGACCGCTTCTGCACAAATGACCGCGCCAGAGCAAGTTATGGGAGCGTCCGGCTATCCGCTGCCACGGTTTATGTCGCTTGATGATGATGTTACCAACATGCGTACTGGCCCAGGCCTCGAGTATCCAATCGACTGGATCTATATGAAGGAAGATTATCCCCTAAAGGTCATTGCAGAATATGGCAACTGGTTTAAGGTGATTGACATTGATGGTTCCACAGGCTGGATCCTTCGGCACCTTTTATCCCTGAAGCGCACTGCAATCATTACAAATGGTCCACAGAGGCTCGTAAAATCACCAGAAGAACCAAATGCGGTTACTGTTATTGCCGAACAAGATGTGCTGGGAACGGTTTTATCCTGCGCAAACGACTGGTGCGAAATGGAAGTAGGTGGCCTTAACGGCTGGATTGAAAGTAAAAATTTATGGGGCGCCCTGGATCAGGAAGCCTTTGACTAGGTGTTTTCGTCTTCCATATGAACGACGACGCTAACGCCGCTGATTTTTTTACCGGCTGGAACATCCGGCAATGCCGAAATTACAAGCTCTTCCGCAGAAACGTCTTTCAGTTTTTCTTCATCTTTAAAATAAATATGATGATGATCGCCGATGTTGGTGTCGAAATAGGTGCGACTGCTGTCAACGATCACTTCTTTCAAGATCCCTGCTTCGGTGAATTGATGAAGCGTATTATAAACGGTCGCGAGGGAGACCTTAGCACCAGTTTCGGTGACCTCATGATGCAGAACTTCTGCTGTAACATGACGGTCCTCACCATCAAACAAGAGTTTCGCAAGCGCAAGCCTTTGCCGGGTTGGCCTCAGGCCAACATCCTGCAAACATCTAAGTGCTTTTGAATAGGGTCTTGTCATAGCGTCTCTCTATAAAACTATTAAACGAGCTTATATGCTACACGTTAATAAATCTTTTATCAAGCAGGCCAGTATGTTAGTCGCCAGTCGCGATCCGTTCCATCAATTCTTTAACTGTTGGAATAAAGCCATTGCTGTAGAATGGATCTGTCGCAAAATTAAAGGCCGAATGGCCAGCAAACATAAGGTTTGTATCAAGCGACGCACCGTGCGCAATATCCATCAGCGATTTCTGAATACAGAAGCTTCTTGGATCCGCGCCGCGTCCGGTTGAATAATTTGTATCCGGGTTTTGTGACCAGTTTGAAAACTTACACTGGCTCAAGCAGCCCATACAATTTTTCTGATCGGTTCGGATCTCATCGGCTTTATCAGCATCCACAAGAATGATGGTATCTTCCGGTGTGCGCATTGAGGTATCATAGCCCTGCTCCACCCACTGCATTACTTTCGCCTTGTCGTCTTCTTTAACGAAGTATTTTTTCTTGCCGATCTGAACTTCGGTATTAAAGGCTTCATCCACACCGGCTTTTCGGCGGAACTCCACCTGACGTTCTGACCGGCCTTCAAGTTCCTTCAGGAGATCATTACGAACAGCAGATGAATAAAATCCTGTTGGACTAAAGCGGTGAAGCAGCACATCCCCTTCTTTTAGGGTCATTAGCCGGTCTTTCCACCCCTGCGGAATCGGGCTTTCTTTGGTGAGCAGCGGTCTTGTTCCAAACTGGAAAGCAATTTTACCGATTTCAGGATTATCAAACCAGTGGGCCCAGTCACGAAGATACCAGACGCCGCCCGCCATCAGTATCGGAACATTTTCAAGGCCGAACTTGTTCATCATGGTGCGAAGCGCAACCACACGAGGATAAGGATCCTGCGGGGCGCGCGGATCTTCCGCATTGGAAAGGCCGTTATGGCCACCAGCCAGCCATGGATCTTCATACACAACCCCACCGAGCCATTCACCAAAATTTTTATAGGCCCGTTTCCAAAGAATTCCGAAAGCGCGGGCCGACGAAATGATCGGATGGAAAAATACCTTATGATTGGCGGCTATTTCAGCAAGTTTATACGGCATTCCTGCGCCACAGGTAATACCATGAACGAGTCCCTTCGTGCGGTTAAGAACACCTTCCAAGACCGGTTCTGCGCCACCCATTTCCCAAAGCACGTTGATGTGTATGCGACCTTTGCCGCCAGCAATGTCATGAGCGTCCTGTACTTGCCGAACTCCCCCATCGATACCATACTGGATTAGTTCTGCATGACGTTCAATACGGGTCTTTCCATAATAAATCTGCGGAATAACGTCACCATTTTCGTCAAAATTATCTGCATTCACACAGGATACCGTGCCAACACCACCTGCTGCCGCCCATGCTCCAGCACTGGCACCGTTTGTGGCAGAGATCCCTTTACCTCCCTCCACGAGTGGAAGGACGTCACTACCTGATATATTTAAAGACTCTAACGCTTTCATATTATCCCTTCGCCGTAAACTCCCATTTACGGTCCGGATGCAATCCCCGTCTGCATCCGGTTACGCTATACTGTTTAACGATCCTTAGTCGTCGTCGCCGGAAGCGTCGTCGTTTTCTTTGGCTTCGTCGTTTATAACCGCCTTCATGCTGAGACGCACTTTACCACGGTCATCGATCCCCAAGACTTTAACCTTAACGGTTTCGCCTTCTTTTACAACATCTGTGACTTGCTTCACGCGTTCGTTAGCCATTTCACTGATGTGTACAAGACCGTCTTTGCTTCCCAGGAAGTTCACAAATGCACCGAAGTCAACGGTCTTAACAACCTTACCTTCGTATGTTTTGCCCACTTCTGGTTCCGCAACGATGCCATTGATCCAGTCAAGAGCTGCTTTAATGGCTGCGCCATCTGGTGAGGATACATTAACAACACCGTCATCATCAATATCAACCTTGGCACCGGTTACTTCGCAGATTTCACGAATAACCTTACCGCCAGTACCGATGATTTCGCGGATTTTGTCTTTCTTAACTTGAAGCGTTTCAATGCGCGGTGCGTGTTCACTCATTTCTTCGCGAGCACCGTCTAGCGCTTTGTTCATACTGTCAAGAATGGTTGCGCGGCCGCCTTTGGCCTGCTCAAGCGCCACTTTCATAATATCTTCAGTGATACCGGTAATTTTAATATCCATCTGAAGCGATGTGATCCCTTCAGTTGTACCGGCCACTTTGAAGTCCATATCACCAAGATGATCTTCATCACCCAGGATATCGGAAAGCACCGCATAATCATCGCCTTCTTTAATAAGGCCCATTGCGATACCGGAAACCGGACGTTTGATCGGAACACCTGCATCCATCATGGAAAGGGACGCGCCACAAACGGTCGCCATGGATGATGAACCATTTGATTCAGTGATTTCAGAAACCACACGAATTGTATATGGGAATTCTTCTTTTGATGGCAGAACCGCGTGTACCGCACGCCAAGCAAGTTTACCGTGACCAACTTCGCGGCGGCCGGTAAAGCCCATGCGGCCAGCCTCACCAACAGAGTAAGGTGGGAAGTTGTAGTGAAGCATGAAGCTGCGTTTATAGGTTCCGGTTAAGGCATCAATGAACTGCTCATCATCGGCTGTACCAAGGGTGGTCACACAAATGGACTGTGTTTCACCGCGGGTAAAGAGTGCCGAACCATGGGTTCTTGGTAAGATATTTACTTCACCAATTACCTGCCGAACTGTATCAAGATCACGACCATCAATACGCTTGCCGGTTTTAATAATGTCGCCGCGAACAATGTCTTTTTCAAGATTCTTTAGAATTCCGCCAATCAGATTTTTCTGTTCTTCATCGCTTTCTTCAACGAATTTTTCCTCAACGGCGTCTTTCACTTCTGAAATTTTTCCAACACGCGCTTGCTTGTCTGTTTCAGCGTAAGCATCACGAAGACCTGCTTCAGCCATCTTGCTGATGTCAGCGATCAGTGCGCTATGGTCTTCTTCTTCCGGAAGCTCCCACGGATCGTTTGCAGCCACTTCAGCAAGCTCAATGATCGCGTCAATCACAACCTGCATTTCAGCATGGCCAAACATCACCGCACCGAGCATAATTTCTTCGGAAAGTTCGTTTGCTTCGGATTCAACCATCAGAACCGCGTCACGGGTACCTGCAACAACCAGGTCCAAATCAGATTCTTCAAGCTGTTCTTCGGTTGGATTTAGGACATATTCACCGTCGATATAGCCAACGCGCGCGCCGGCAATCGGGCCCATAAACGGAAGACCGGAAAGGGTCAGCGCGGCACTGGTGCCAACGATTGCGACGATGTCAGGGTTATTTTCAAGGTCGTGGCTCATTACTGTAGCGGCCACTAGAGTTTCATTTTTGAATGATGAAACAAAAAGCGGGCGGATTGGACGGTCAATAAGACGACAGATTAGTATCTCATCTTCAGACGGACGTCCTTCGCGTTTAAAAAAACCGCCAGGTATTTTACCGGCGGAATATGCTTTTTCCTGATAGTGAACTGTGAGTGGGAAGAAATCGGCACCAGCTTTTGCTTTCTTCGCGGCTGTTACCGCTGTGAATACTGATGTTTCTCCGTAGGTTACCATAACGGCCCCTGCCGCCTGGCGGGCGATATGCCCTGTTTCGATTACCAATTGGCGTCCGCCCCAGGTAATTTCTTTTTTATGTATATCAAACATATATATTTCTCTTACTTTCTTCGGCTATTAATTTTTTGGTCTGTGGGTCCAGGGCCCATCCCCGGACCCACGGATCAAAAAGCCTTTTGCATGACCCCTATGGCCACGCATTCATATATTCTTTTCTTACTTACGTAGACCAAGGCTGCCGATCAGTGCTTGATAACGGCCTTCGTCTTTCTTTTTAAGATAATCAAGCAATTTGCGGCGCTTGTTCACAAGCATCAATAGACCGCGACGGGAATGATTATCTTTTTTGTGTGATTTAAAGTGCTCAGTGAGATGAACAATTCTGTGTGTCAGGATCGCAACCTGAACTTCCGGGGAACCTGTATCACCATCCTTGATGGCATACTCTTTAATAAGTTCCTGCTTTTTTTCTGCAGTAATCGACATCGATAACTCCTATAGAATTTAAGTTACAAATTAAAAACGCGCACCGGTTTCAAATATTCGTCGTTAATTTCACAAAGGGCGATTAAAGTATCACCCTTCATGGCCTTCAGCATTTGACCTTGTGAGCGAGAAGAGGTGAAACACTTTTCCAAATCTTTCAGCGGAATAAATCCACCATTTTTTAGATAGTTTGCTTGCTCTTTTGTTACGGCCAGTGCCAAGATGTCGTCCAGCACGGTCACAACATTAAGAATCCACTCTTCAAGCGGCGCACTATGTACTAATTCTTCCAGCTTTACCAGCGAAATCGACACCGATAAATCAAATGACCCCACTTTCGTGCGCCGAAGGTGAGAAATATGGCCGAAAGTGCCCAGTTTCAGCGCCAAATCGCGCCCAAGTGAACGCACATAAGTTCCTTTTGAGCAGGTCATTTCGAAGGTTGCTTCGTCTTGCATCGCGTTCAAAAGCTTAAGATCAAAGATCTCCACCTCCCGCTCCTTCATTTCCACCTCTTCACCGGCGCGGGCTAAATCATAGGCACGCTTGCCGTCAATCTTGATCGCGCTGAAGGCTGGCGGGGCCTGTTTTATCTTTCCTAGAAAGGCCGGGATCGCATTACTGATTTCCTGCTCGGTGGGCCTGACGTCACTTCTATCTATGACCTCACCTTCAACATCGTCTGTGGTGCGAGCCTCCCCCCATTTTACGGTAAATTCATAGGTTTTTTCAGCACCCATGATAAAAGGGATTGTTTTGGTAGCTTCGCCAAAGGCTATTGGGAGCACGCCCGTCGCGAGTGGATCAAGCGTTCCCGCATGACCAACTTTCTGTGCTTTGGTGAGGTACCGGCACTTGCCGACCACTTTGGTTGAGCCCATACCGTAAGGCTTATCAATTACAAGCCAACCGTCAACTTTGTTGCCTTTGCGCTTGCGTGCCATGACGCCTAGTCGGCTTCTTTCTTCTGAAGGTCCTGCGCCACGTGGGCACTGTTCAAAAGCGCTTCGATATGGTCGGCTTCATGGAAGCTGTGGTCAGAGCTGAACTTGAGATTGGGCAGATACTTCATCCGCACCATCTTGGACAGCTGGCCGCGGATGAATTTACTATTGAAATTAAGCGCTTCAACAATCTCTTCTTCATTGATACCGCCAAGGGGCATAACGAAAACTGTGGCATTGCGAAGATCCGGGCTACAGCGTACTTCGGTGACTGTTACCGACGCATTATCAAGGGCTTCGTCCCTGATTTCGCCGCGGGACAAAATTTCCGCTAGTGCGTGGCGAATATTTTCACCAACCCGCAGAACACGGGTGCTAGGTCCACCATCATTTGAAAATCTTGATTTCACCATTTTGATATCCTTAAGAACAAACGGCTTCCCGTGTATAGCGGAAAGCCGATTAAGATCTATTTTTCCCGCTTATAAGTTACGTTCGATTTCTTCAACTTCGAAGCATTCAATGACATCGCCAATCTTCATATCATTGTAACTTGCGAAGTTCATCCCGCACTCAACGCCACTTTCAACTTCTTTGACGGCATCCTTGAAACGGCGAAGTGATCCCAGATCACCTTCATAGACAACCGTGTCATCGCGCAGCAGTCTGGCTTTGGCTCCCTGACGCACAACACCGCTGGTGACCAGACAACCTGCTGCCTTACCTTTACCGGCATTAAAGATATCAAGCACTTCAGCAGTACCGATAATGGTTTCTTTAATATCCGGCGCAAGCATGCCGGACATCACTGCCTTAATATCATCAATCAAATCATAAATGATTGAATAATAACGTATTTCCACACCTTCTTTATGGGCCAGGTCCGCCGCATTACGGCTGGCGCGAACGTTAAAGCCGATAACCGGGGCGCCTGTCGCAATGGCAAGTCCAATATCCGTTTCACTGATACCACCAACACCACTGTGTACAATTTTACATCTCACTTCGTCAGTATTAAGCTGCTCAAGTGATGTTACAATCGCACCGACGGATCCCTGCACGTCTGCTTTAAGCAGGATCGGAACTGTCGATATTTCCGCTTCCTTGAGTTTATCAAACATATTTTCAAGGCTGGCCGCAGGTGTTTTGTTTTGCTCGTCTTTCTCTCTGTTAAGACGGAAATTAACGACGCTGCGTGCCTTGGCTTCATCGTCGACAACAACGAAGTCATCACCGGCATTCGGCGCTGAATCAAGACCCAGAATTTCAACTGGCATTGATGGCGCCGCTTCCTTAACTTGCGAGCCGCGATCATCCACCAGGGCACGAATTTTACCCCATGCTGTACCTGCTACGACCACATCACCTACTTTCAGGGTGCCGCGCTGTACGATCACAGTGGAGACCGCGCCGCGTCCTTTATCAAGTTTCGCTTCGACGACCACACCATCAGCGGTTCTGTTCGGGTTGGCTTTAAGGTCATTGAGTTCTGCCTGCAGCAGGATTGCTTCTTCAAGCTTGTCAAGGCCGGTGCCTTCTTTGGCAGAAACTTCAATATCAAGGACTTCACCACCCATGCTTTCAACAAACACCTCATGTTGAAGGAGATCCTGTCGCACCTTCATTGAGTTGGCCCCCGGTGCGTCCATCTTGTTAATAGCGACGACAATCGGAACTTCTGCTGATTTTGCATGACTGATGGCTTCAATGGTTTGTGGCATAATGCCGTCATCTGCAGCGACAACAAGAATAACAATGTCTGTTACCTGAGCTCCTCGCGCCCGCATTGCCGTAAAGGCGGCGTGTCCTGGTGTATCAAGAAATGTGATCTTATCACCGCTCGCAACCTTGATCTGGTAAGCACCAATATGCTGGGTGATGCCTCCGGCCTCACCTGCAGTCACGCTGGATTTTCTCATGGCATCAAGGATCGAGGTTTTACCATGATCCACATGACCCATCACAGTCACAACCGGTGCACGGGGCAGCAGATCTTCTTCCGCATCTTCTGGACCTGACAGGTCAACTTCCACGTCTGACGCGCTTATCCGCTTCAGCTTATGGCCGAATTCTTCAACGATAAGCTCGGCAACATCATGATCCACTTCATCACTTGCGCCGGACATCACACCCATTTTCATGAGCGCGCGAATAACATCGTTGGTTTTTTCAGTCATCCGGTTAGCGAGTTCTGCAACCGTAATATGATCCGGTACAACCACTTCGCGGTAAACCTTCTTGGCCGGCTCCACTAATCCGCTTTGGCGTTTTTCCTTTGCACGTTTGCGTTTGAGTGACGCAAGACTGCGCTGACGTTCCATATTGCCAGAAAGCGCCTGCGTCACCGTTAGGCGACCGCTGCGACGACGGGTATCATCCATGCGGCCCTTCTTAATCTCCGGCCGTCTCGGCGCTTCTTTAACCTCTGGCTTTTTCGGTTGCTCTTTAGCTTTAGCGGGTGTGCCTGCGGCGAGTTTTGCAGCAGCGGCCTCGGCTTCTGCGATTTTAGCAGCTTCTTCTTCCGCTTTGCGTTTCATTTCCAGATCTGCAAGGCGCTTTTCTTCTTCGGCTTTCGCTTCGGCTTCCGATTTAACTGCTTCTTTGGGCTTATTTTTATTTTCCTCGGCTTCTTTCGCGAGACGCTCCGCCTGAGCCGCCTCTTCTACCGCCCTTCGTTTGGCTTCTTCTGCGGCCCGCTTTGCTTTTTCCTCGCTATCTTTTTGTGCTTTTTCGAGCACTTTTGCGCGCTTTTCACGCTCACTATCGGACAGTCCTCCCGCCGGTTTTTCCTCAACAGGTTGGGCTGGTTCCGCTTTTTTACCGCTATCAAATGGAGTTTTAATTATTGATTTTGGCGCAGCCGGTTTTGCTTCAGCTTCAGGCTTCTGGCCGGGCATAATAAGCTTTTTCTTACGCTGTACTACAACACCTGCAGCGCCACCACCTGCACCAAGTGTGCCCGATGGTTTCATCTGAAGTGTTTTGCGACCAGACGTCGTCAAAGGTGTTTTTTTATTTTTATCGTCACTCATTCTATTATCGCCTTAAAAACCAATTTTACCTTTTAACATAAAAAATAATAAATGGCTCTAATTTATAACCTTTTTTCTCGAGCGTTCATAACGGGATATCTCCCGTAGTAAACTTTCTCTCAAACCGCCGGAAAGCACCGCAATATGCACGGCATTTTCCAACCCTGTTGCCTTGCTTAGGTCATCCCGGCAAAAGAGATCTATTACCTTTAAACCCTCAAGGCCCTGACACATTTTACTGCGCCCGTTTTCTGCTCCATCGCTGGCCGTAACAAGCACATTGGCTTTGCCAGACGTAAGAGCAGCTCTTACCTTTTCGAACCCTGAAATCACAAGTCCGGCACGATTGGCCAGGCTCAGGTGATCAAGGCACCTTTTTTTTAGAAGATTTTCAACCTGGCTTGGCATATCTGCCGAGACCGTGATGTGGACGCTATCCCGCTTCGGTTGGTCAGCATCCAAATCTTCTATGTCTTTATTCTTCTTTCCCAAAGACGCTTGATGTCCAAACCGTTGGAGCAGCTTTTTATCAATTGCGTCCTCAAGCACGTTTCGATCCGCTTGCAACCAGCATCCTCTGCCGGGTAACTTAGCCGCCACATCGGGAATGACTTCCCCGTCTGGTGCGCAGACGAACCGGATTAATTCATAGGACGGAAACACACCGCCCGTGACCAAACATTTTCTCTGTCTTATGTCTTTGGCCACAACGCATCACCTTATTCCACTGTCTCGGCTGCCTCTTCTGTGGCGGCTTCTTCAGTTACTTCGTCTTCGTCATCGAACCAGTGAGCACGCGCGGCCATAACAATTTCATTGGCCTGATCAAGGGTCAGATCATAATCACGAAGAATCCCATCTTCAGGACTTGTCAGTTCGTCACCCGCTAGATCGCCAAGGTCATCAAGTGTTTTAATGTCTGCCTCACCAAGGGTTACAAGCATAGGTGCCGTCAGACCTTCAATTGTTGTCAGCTCATCACTGACACCAAGTTCCACACGCTTTACTTCAGCTTGCTCGGCAAGGGCACCAAGAGCTTCCCTCGCCCGTGACTGCAGTTCTTCCACCAGATCCGCATCAAATCCTTCAATGCCAGCAAATTCTTCTGGCGCAACGTAAGCGACTTCTTCAAGATTTCTAAAGCCTTCGCCTACAAGCAGAAGCGCAAGCGTTTCATCAACATCAAGGCTCTCCATAAAGAGTTCACTGCGCTCTTTATATTCAGCCTGGCGGCGCTCACTTTCATCAGCTTCCGTCATGATGTCCACTTGCCATTCCGTAAGCTGCGAAGCAAGACGCACGTTTTGACCGCGGCGACCAATGGCAAGGCTCAGCTGATCTTCGCCAACAACTACATCCATGCGCCCGGCATCTTCATCGATCACCACTTTTGATACATTGGCCGGGGCCAATGCGCGAATAATGTAAGTGGCAGGATCCGGAGACCACTGAATGATATCGATCTTCTCGCCCTGCAACTCTTCAACAACTGCCTGAACACGGCTACCGCGCATACCAACGCAGGCGCCAACAGGATCAATGCTTGGATCGTTACTGGTAACCGCAATTTTTGCGCGACTGCCAGGGTCACGGCTTACACCAACGATACCGATGACGCCGTCATAAATTTCCGGCACTTCGCCCGCAAACAGTTTCGCCATAAAGTCAGGATGGCTACGGGAAAGGAAGATCTGCGGGCCGCGCTGCTCTTCACGCACATCAAGAATGATCGCGCGCACGCGCTCACCATTTCTGATATGCTCTCTTGGGATCAGTTGATCACGGCGGATAATGGCTTCGGCGGAACCGAGGTCAACAATGACATTACCATATTCAACCCGCTTCACAACACCATTGATCAGATCACCGATTTTATCCTTATATTCGGCATATTGACGGGCACGTTCTGCTTCGCGCACCTTTTGCACGATGACTTGTTTCGCAGTTTGTGCTGCCACGCGGCCAAAATCGATGGCAGGAAGTTCATCCGCTAAAATGTCGCCGATGGCGGCATCCTGCTTATACTGACCGGCATCTTCAACGTTAATTTCAGTAGAATGATTTTCAACATTCTCCACAACTTCAAGCACACGATAAAGCTTGATATCGCCTGTTTTGCGGTCGATATGGGCTTTAATTTCATTTTCCATTCCGTATCTTGAACGTGCCGCTTTCTGGATCGCTTCTTCCATTGCGCCAAGTACAATTTCCTTGTCGATGCTTTTTTCTCGCGCTACTGCATCAGAAATCTGTAATAGTTCAAGTCTGTTCGCGCTTACTGCTGTCATACTTCATGCTCCAGTATTTTTATAAAGGCCTCCATCGGCACATTTATCATTCTTTTCTTAACCTAATTTGACATTAAGATGGCTTTGCTGTTGCCAAGGCCATCAATTCATCGGTCATTACCAATTTTGCTTTCAGAATGTCCTCGAAGGGTAGCTCATGTCGCTCACCGTCTACATCCATTAAAACTAAATTCTCATTCGTTCCCATCAACATGCCGCGGTAGCGTTTTCTGTTGTTCACGGCTTGCTGCAATTCAACTTTTGTCTCGTACCCCGCGTAATTTACAAAATCCTTTAGGCGCGTCAGCGGTCGGTCCAGACCAGGTGAACTCACCTCGAGCACATATTCACTGTCAATCGGGTCTTCTACATCCAATATCACTGAAATTTCCCGGCTGATTTCTGCGCAACCTTCAACCGTCATGGTGCCGTCTTCAGCCTCTGCCATAATCTGTAAAGTGGAGGCTTCGCCCTTGGGTGAACTGAACATCTGCACGCGCACCAGTTCATAGCCCAAAGCTTCGATAGTGGGCTCGATCAGGGTCGCTATTTTCGTTGTCAAACTTGCTGACATTGATGCCTTCCACAAAAATTTTCAGATACAAACAAAAAAGCAGGCCAGTGAAACACTTGCCCGCACCAAAAAAATTAAAAATTTCAAGTGATTCGGATGTCTATATATATAGAGCAATTCCCACGAACTTCAAGCTCTTTATTTTTGGGCAATTCCTTGAGCTTTAGCGCTGATTACTTTGCCTTACGAATAAAAGTCATATAGGCACTGCGGCGACCCTGTTCCAGGGCTTTCTTTTCGTATCTGGTTTCTGGCCAATCGTCTGGTCTAACGTGCCAATCATCCGGGCCATCAGACATCCAGTCAAACTCTGGATTTTCCATCATTCGTGCGAGTATCCAACGACAATAATCATGATGGTCCGTGCCAATTCTAAGCTCAGATCTGGATTTTAGCAGCGTTGATAGAACCGCGACATTTCCCGGACTGACCACTCTTCTTTTATAATGGCGCTTTTTGCGCCAGGGATCGGGAAATAAAATAAACGCTCTTGATAGTGAATTTTCTGGAAGCGCATCCATAAGCAGCCGCGCATCATCCATGAAGAAGCGTATATTCGTGACCTGCTCCTTTTCCATATGATCAATCAGGCCTGAGACTCCATTTACAAAAGGCTCGCATCCCATAAATCCAATATCCGGATTTGCTTTGGCCTGGGCTACAAGATGTTCCCCTTTTCCAAAACCAATTTCCAGCCAGTACTCACTGCACGCCTGATCGAACAATGCGGCGGGTTCGAGCAATCCATCGTCATCAAGTTCAATATTGTAAAGTGGAAAATATTTTTCAAAGCGCTCCGCACTTGCCTTTTTTAACGGCTTACCGTGACGGCGACCGTAGATGCGGCTGCCCTGAATATTTTCGAGCGTTTTCATAAGCTAAATTTAGGCGAATTCGGCGTCAGGTCAATATTAAAACTCTGCCTTCAGCGTATCCACAAGATCGGTTTTTTCCCATGAAAAACCACCGTCTGCTTCCGGGTCACGACCAAAATGACCGTAAGCCGCTGTGCGTTCGTAGATCGGTTTGTTAAGTCCAAGATGTTCACGAATGCCGCGCGGGCTCAGGTCAATCACGTCCTGCAACACCGTTTCCAGTTTTGAAGGATCAACATTGCCAGTCTGATGGAAGTCCACATAAAGCGATAACGGCTTTGATACGCCAATCGCATATGCCAGCTGTATTGTGCAACGATCCGCAAGGCCAGCCGCAACCACATTCTTCGCGAGGTAGCGCGTGACATAAGCGGCGGAACGATCCACCTTTGTTGGATCTTTCCCGGAAAAAGCACCGCCGCCATGTTGCGCTGCGCCCCCGTAAGTATCAACAATGATTTTCCGGCCCGTGAGGCCAGCGTCCCCGTCAGGGCCTCCGATGATAAACTGTCCAGTGGGATTGATATAAAGCTCATCAATTTCGCTCGCCCATCCTTCGGGAAGAATTTTTTCGATATGAGGCATGACAATTTCGCGGACCCGCTCCTGACTAACGTCAGCGCCGTGCTGTGTTGAAACAACCACGGAAGTTGCTTTAACTGGTTTGCCTTTTTCATATTTAAGGGTCACCTGGCTTTTGGAATCCGGGCCCAGTTCCGCGTTGCCATTGGCGTGACGCTCAGCCGCCATCGACTTTAATATGCGGTGAGAATAATCAAGCGTTGCCGGCATCAAGCTATCAGTTTCATTGGTAGCATAGCCAAACATGATGCCTTGGTCGCCTGCACCTTCATCTTTATTCCCGGCCGCGTCAACACCCATGGCAATGTCGGTTGACTGTTCGTGCACATGCACGGCTACATCCATATTTTTCCAATGAAACCCGTCCTGTTCATAACCAATGTCGCGCACTGCATCGCGGGCGGCCTGTTCCATAACCTCTTTTGTGATGCTTTCAGGGCCACGCACTTCACCAGCCAAAACCACTCGGTTTGTTGTGGTCAGAGTTTCAACAGCAACACGGGCTTCCGGCTCGGCGGAAAGGAATTTATCCACGATAGCGTCCGAAATTCGATCTGATACTTTATCCGGATGACCTTCCGACACGGACTCACTGGTAAAGAGATAATTTTGTCTGCTCAATTTATTGCTCCTGAACCACACATTTATTTGGCCTTCATTATATAAAGAAATCTTTATATTTAATTAATGGACAGTCATATCGTGCAAAGGAAATAAAATCAACTGATATTTTTAAGAAACTCTTGTGATAAAATTTGTGATCGCGGTTGCAGCCTTTGATAGATTGTCATCGTGAGTAAGCCCGGAACGAACCCTTGGTTTCAAATCGTGATTGCCATCTTCAAGCCAGACGATTTCGATCGATTTTGATAGGCTGTAATTACGGACTACTTCTTTTGATCCCATTGGGTCCCGCTCGCCTTGCAGCACCAATGTGGGTGTTTTAAGTATCTCAAGATGTTCCGTTCGTGGTTTATCCATTTTACCCGGCGCATAAAAGGGATAGCCAAGAAAAACAAGACCCGTGACCACACATTCGTCGGCGATCATGGATGCCATTCGGCCTCCCATTGATTTACCGCCAATGAAGAGCGGGCCGTTATGACTTATGCGCGCCTGATCAATAATTTGCCGCCAGCTTTTGAGCAGTATTTTTTGTGTATTCGGTGGCCGTCTACCATGACCCTCGCGCCTCAGCGCCATATAGGGAAATTCAAACCGTAGCACTTTTAACGTTGGGCCAGTGAGCGTGTGCGCAAAATAATTCATAAAGTCAGTATCCATAGGTGCACCGGCACCATGGGCAAGAATGAGCATTGCGTCTGCATCATTCGGGCCATCCAGCATAGTTGGCAGATCAGGTATCTCAGACAACTTTAATATTTCCATTTTCTACATTAATTTCAACAACTTGAAGGCTAGCACCGTTACAAGGACCGGCAACACAGAGTCCGTCTTCAAGCTGAAACAGTGCCCCATGGGTATGGCACATAAGATAAGTTCCGGTTTTCTCCAGAAAGACCCCATCGTCCATATTAAGCGGCGTTCCCGCGTGAGGACAGATATTTACAAAAGCATAAACATCATCGCCTTTTCGCTGGACAAAAATATCGTGAATATCCGCGCCTGAGCGATAGGAAAATTCCTTTGCAGTGCCATCGTCGATATCCGAAACTGCGCATAGAATATCCCCTTCTGTCACCCCAATGTTAAGGGCACTTAATTTTAGCGGATTAGTCACCAGCAGGCAGCCATGGTCCCAGCACACCGGTCCAGCGACGAATGGTCACTTTTTCAAAAAGGCCTGCTTTATTATAAGGATCGTTTTTGGCGAACTCTTCAGCCTGTTCTTTGCTATCCACTTCTACAATCAGCATGCTGCCTCGTGGTTTTGGGTCGTCGCCTTCAGTAAGCAATGGGCCGCCAAGCAAGGTAATTCCCATTTCATTGGCATATGCCAGATGATCTGGTCTTACGCTCATGCGAAGATCAAGGCTGTTTTCCTTATCAAATGCGGTGATGATATATTGCATTTCCTATCCTTTTAAATTTCTGAAACAAATGGTCTGTTGAGTAGCTCGGTAATTACTCTGTTCACATCCTTACCTTCATGGAGAATGTCATTGACCGCCATAACAAGGGGCAGATCAAGGCCCTCTTCGCGGCAAATGCGGGCCAGCACAGAAGAAGTGTGATATCCTTCAGCAACGGTTTTTCGGTCTTTCATAAGATCCGCCACCGCCTGGCCTTCGCCGATGGCGATACCCAGCGACATGTTACGTGACTGCGGCGACGAACATGTGAGAATTAGATCGCCAAGACCGCAAAGGCCCATCATGGTGGAGCGCTCCGCGCCATGTTTTTCACCGAAGCGCACCATTTCCGACAGGCTTCTGGTGATCAGAGCCGCACGTGCATTATCGCCCATATTGCGGCCGGTTGTGATCCCGCAGGCGATGGCAAAAACATTCTTTAATGCGCCGCCAATTTCTGCACCGATAACATCCCGCGATGCATAGGGTCTAAAAGTTGGCTGACCTATTGCATCTGATAATCTTTCTGTAACCCGTTGATATTTTGAGGCAATTGTTACGGCCGAAGGTCGGCCTTCGGCCACTTCACGGGCGAAAGTTGGCCCGGACAACACCACCAAAGGCGACTTTGGCAGTATTTCGGTGACCACATCAGACATCAGTTTGCCGGTGGATTGCTCAATCCCTTTCGCACAAAGGACAATCGCTGCATTTTCAGAAATATGAGGCTTAAGATCAATGAGCACCGGCCTTACAAACTGCGCCGGCACCACCATAAAAATAAAATCCATGCCTGCTATGTCGGATAATTCTGTTGTTGCCGTTATAGAGGGCTCCAAAGACACTCCCGCCAGGAACATTTCATTTTCGTTTCGCTCATTGACGGAAGTAACCACTTCGCTTTCCCGCGCCCAAAGCGTGACGTCGCATCCTGCCGTTGCGGAAAGTTGTGCTAGCGCGGTGCCCCAGGCCCCTGCGCCCACAACACCAATTTTGGTTATTTCTTTACGTTCTTCTTCTGACACTTATTTTTCCATTTTTACTCTTTATGCCTTAACGCCTGCCCCGACCGCCGGGGGCGCATCTGGATCAAGCGGCCATCTGGCCACCGCACCCGTTTCAAGCGATGCAAAATCCTGCTTTCGCCATTTCTCCACTCCGGTCCAGGCAATCATGGCACCATTGTCGGTACAAAGCGCCATGGGTGGGGCCATTAACGTAAATCCATGTTTTTCACAAAGTACCGCCAACCTGCTTTTTATCTCACTGTTGGCTGCAACGCCACCTGCCACCACTAAGATATGATGCTTTGGCGTATAATGATCAAGATAATAATCAATTGAGTTTTTCACACGGTCTATTATTGCGTCCGTCAGCGCCTGCTGAAAACTCGCTGCAAGGTCACATATATCCTGATGAGTCAGTTTGTCGCCCTGATTTTCGCAAAGCTCGTCCCGCGCACGAACCACCGCCGATTTTAGCCCGGAAAATGAAAAATTACTGCCCGGCTTTCCTTTAAGTGGCCGTGGAAAGTTGAACCGTTTTGGATCACCCGTTAGCGCTGCTTTTTCAACGGCGGGGCCGCCCGGATAGCCAAGTCCCAGCACTTTAGCGGTTTTATCGAACGCTTCACCGGCCGCATCATCAATGGTCGTGCCAAGACGCTCATAATTTCCCACACCTTTTACCACCAGGAGCTGGCAATGACCGCCGGATACCAAAAGCAAAAGATACGGAAATGCCACCTCTTCGGTGAGGCGAATGGAAAGCGCGTGCCCCTCAAGGTGATTAACGCTGATAAGCGGTAGCCCTCTCGCAAATGCAATGGATTTTGCTGTCATTAGCCCGACCATCACACCGCCAATTAAGCCCGGGCCAGAGGTAACAGCGATTGCTGATAAATCGTCAAAATCAATGTCCGCTTCGTCGAGGGAGATTTCCACCAGTTTGCTAAGATGGTCAATGTGGGAGCGAGCGGCAATTTCAGGAACCACGCCACCATATGGACTATGTTCATCAAGCTGTGTTAGCACCCTGTTTGACAGTATTTTTTTATCTTCGGAAACGATGGCAACGGCCGTTTCATCGCAGCTGCTTTCGATGCCCATGATTAACGCGGGGGTTGTGATTTCAGTATCAACCGTCATTTATTTTCTTTTTTGTTTTCTTTTCTGGTATCGCTACGCGAATTCCATTAAACCTTATATCACAATAGAATAAATTTAAAACACGCTCTAACATCTGGACAGGAACTGTGCAAGGTCAAGCGAACAATCGAGGCGACAATAAACTGATCATCGGCACCCGCGGCAGCAAACTGGCGCTCGCGCAGGCGTACGAAGTGCGCGGGCTACTCATGGAGCATCACGCCCATCTGAACGAAGATAATATTGAGATTTCCGTTATGTCGACCCGCGGTGACCGGGTTCAGGACAGGAACTTGAGTGAGATCGGCGGCAAAGGCCTTTTCACTGAAGAAATTGAAGCCGCGCTTTACAAGGGTGACATTGATATCGCGGTTCATTCTCTAAAAGATATGCCAACCCACCTACCCGATGGGCTTGAGCTATGCTGTTATCTGGAACGCGAAGATGTCAGGGATGCTTTTTTATCGGATAAAGCCGTTTCCCTCGCCGAACTGCCCGAAGGTGCTGTGGTTGGCACGTCGAGCCTTCGTCGCAAAGCCCAGGCGCTTGCTCTTAGGCCCGATCTTAAAATTGTAAATTTTAGGGGAAACGTGCAAACCCGCCTGCAAAAACTGGATGATGGTGTGGCAGACGCCACCTTTCTGGCCATGGCAGGCCTTAACCGCTTGGGCATCGAAGATAAGCGCGTGAACCCGATTGAGATAACCGAACTGCTTCCCGCCGTTGCGCAAGGCGCCATCACCATCGAAGTGGCTACAGGCAACGAGAAAATGCAAGACCTTCTTACTCCTCTTAACCACCAGCAAACAGAGCTTCGGGTCAGAGCGGAGCGTACCATGCTGGATGTTTTGGACGGTTCCTGCCGAACCCCGATTGCGGGACTGGCAACCATTGATGGTGACACACTCACCTTAAAAGGACGGGTGCTTGACGAAGACGGCAGCAACGATGTTTCGGATACTGTTAGCGGTGATAAACATGATCCGGAAGCCATTGGCCGTGAACTGGGACACAGGATAAAATGCGCATCCTCCTGACCCGCCCAATAGAGCAATCGCAGTCCCTCGCGGCAAGCCTGCGCGAGCAAAATGTAGAGGTGGAAATATTTCCGCTGATGACGGTTCATAAATATGATGAGGCCCCCACGCCGAAGGAAGATTGGCAAGCCGTCATTGTCACCAGTGCCAACGCTCTCAAGTATGCCGATTTGTCTCATATCGATAACGATACTCCTATTTTGGCAGTAGGGGACAAAACGGCAGATCGTGCGAAAACCCTTGGGTTTGCTCATGTAATCAGTGCTGACGGTAATCTTGAAAAGTTGTCTGGTACGATAAAACAGGAACTTACTCCAGTCGGCGGACCTCTGCTTTATTTGCGCGGAAAACACATTACCGGACCACTGGCCGCTGAATTGACAGAAGATGGTTATAAGGTAATTGAATATACTGTCTACGAGACAAAACCTATTTCCAAGATAGATAAAGCACTTATAAATTTACTAACAAACGACGATATTGATTTTATCCCCTTTTATTCGCGACGAAGCGCGCTTATATTTAAAGAGTTGATAGAAGAGGCGGGCCTGGAAGGTTGTCTTGAAAACATAACTGCGCTTTCAATCAGCGCAAATGTTGCAAGTGAGATCGATGGTTTGCCATGGAAAACGAAAATGATCTCTGATCGCCCTACACAATCAGATCTTTTTAATCTGATTGGCATCGGTCTTTAAGGAACGGCCATATGAATGATAAAGATAAACCGGCTGCAAATAAGAACACCAATGACAATGCGGAACTTAAAAAGCCCGCTGCGGTGAAGAAGCCCGCCGAAGCGAAGAAACCCACACCTGAAAAGTCGAACAAGCCAACTTTATCATCGCGTATCTTACTGTTTCTACTCATTTTTATCGCTGGCATGGCATTATCGGTTTATCTGATGCCGACGTTACAGGAGCGCCTTCCATTTGTCGCCAATTGGATTGGCGCAAGTGAGAGCAGCGAGGTAACGTCCCTAAGCCAGCGGATTGACGCCCAGCAAGCAGAAATAGCAATGCTGAGAAGTAGAACCACTGATCTGGAAAATACTCTTGCTGCCCTACCATCCGAAAGCGATCCTGCAATCCCGACAGATTTGGAAGAACGTATCGCCGCACTTGAAGCAATCGCAGCGAGCGATGAAACGCCTGAGGCTACATCACCAGAGCCGGTTATTGATACTTCACAATCGGCGCGTATTGATATGCTGCTCAGCCGCATGAGCCAGCTTGAAGCGTCATTTGTTCCTCTAAGTCAGAATATGCTTGATGCGGGTCAGGCCAGTCAGGAAAGAGCGGATCTTGCCAGCGAAACGGCCACTTTGAGCGAGAAGTTGGCTGATCTTGAAAATCGTCTTTTGCAGGTTGAACAGATGGCCGCTAAAGACAACAGCGGCATCCTTCTCAATCTTAAGATTGCTGATCTTAAACGTTCTTTTGAACGCGGAAATACATATCAAGCTGACATCGACAGCATTGAGCAGATTATTGGTGACAGTGCCCTGGCGGGAAATGCTGTCGCGGCAAGTGCGCTAACGGCTCTCAAGCCTAACAGCGCGACCGGTGCCCCCACGATTGAACTATTGGGTCGGCAGTTTAACAGTCTTATCCCCGAAATGCTGAAAGAGGAAGGCAAAGACCCACAAGCATCCTGGGTCGCTAATACATTAAGCGGTCTTCGAAATATGATTACGGTACGCCAAACCGACGGCAGCGCACCGACTGCCAGCGAACTGGACAATCTCATTTCAAGTATTGAAGGTCAACTGTCCCGCCGTAATCCTCATGCTGCAGCACAAACAGCAGACCAGCTTCCGGATAGTATAAAATCTGTGCTCACCCCCTGGCGGGCTGAGCTTCAGACGCTGATTGAAAGCTCTGATGCCATTGTGACTCTCGAAAGTCTCGCGACCGAAAGCTATCTGCTCGAAGGTAGCGCCGCCTCTCAAAGTACCGAGACACCTTCATGATCCGGCTAACTTTTTTTATTGTTCTCGCCATCACCATAGCGCTTGGCGCGGCATGGGTATCTTCTAATCCAGGCGCCGTGCTGATCAGCTGGCAAGGGTGGGAGGTACGCTTCTCTGTGGGCGTGTCTGTATTGCTGGTTATCTTATACACTGCCTTCATATTCGCACTGATCTGGCTTCTAAAATGGCTCAATATAGCGGCCTATTTTTCTAGTCCGGAAAGACTTGCAGCTAAACGGGCCAAAGCAGAACAGGACCTGGATCAAGCATGGTCCGCCTATGCACTAGGTGACTATGCAGAAGCCCTAAAACATGGCCGCCGCGCCAAGGCGAAACTGGGTGAAGATCATAATGTGCTCCGGCTTCTGGCCAGTGCAACGCGCAAACAAGGGGAAGAAAATAATCCTTATCTCGATGCGCTAAAAAAATCGGACATGAGCGCCACCTGGGTCGAAAAACAGGAGCTTGATGATGTGCTAAAGGATGGCTCCTGGTCGCGCGCGAAACAGCTGATATCCAATATGCTCACACATCATCCAAAAAATACTCTTCTGCTTGAGCTTAACCTTATCGCAAACGCGCATATGAACGATTGGCAGAGCGCGAAAGAGGCCTTTGGCGCGCTGAGCAAAAACAAGGGAGACATGGACGCGAAACAGCTGAAACGATATAGCGCTGTGATAGATTATAGTCTTGCCTTGGAAGCCAAAGCCGCTGGTCAAAAAACCGAAAGTCATGGTCTGTTTAAATCTGCGCTGAAAA
>JANQJN010000190.1 GCA_028281625.1 Emcibacteraceae bacterium
GGTCAATGGTATTGCGCCGGGACTAACGATGATTTCAGAAACTCAGTCGCCGGAAAATTTTGAACTGGCGAGCCATCTTAATTTTGTCGGTGCGCCACTTAACGTGCAGGATATAGCGGACACAGTGTTGCATCTTATAAGCAGTACCTCCATCAATGGCGTGGTGATCCCAGTGGATGGGGGTCAGAAAATGATGAATTTTACCCGTGATGTTGTCGATGTGGCTGAAGGCATCCTTAAGAAAGATTAGAGCTCAATATCTACCATCACCGGCGCATGATCCGATGGTTTTTCCCAGCCGCGCGCATCTTCAAGCACTGACATGGATTTCATCGTATCTTTAAGGGTCTGGCTGCACCAGACGTGATCCAGACGACGCCCCTTGTCCGACGCGCGCCAGTCGCGGGCGCGGTATGACCACCAGCTATAGAGCCGCTCCGGCTCCGGGACAAAATGGCGCATCACATCGAACCAATCGTGCGCTTCCTGCACAGACAGCAGCGCTTCGCATTCAACCGGCGTGTGGCTCACCACTTTAATCAGTTGTTTATGAGACCATACATCGCTTTCGTAAGGGGCGATATTCAGATCACCAACGATGATATGCTTACCGTCTTCGGGAAGTTCATGGGACCAGTCGGTCATTTCAGCGAGGAAATCCAGCTTATGAGCGAATTTATCATTAAGCGCCACGTCCGGCGTATCTCCACCGGCGGGCACATAAAAATTATGCAACTTTATGCCGTTATCAAATTCCGTTTCCACATGACGGGCGTCACCCTTCTCACACCAATTTATTCGCTCCTGTCGGGTGATAGGTATGCGGCTGAGCGTCGCGACACCATGGTAGCTTTTTTGTCCGGCAATGGCGTGATGATTTAGACCATATTTATCAAATACGTCTGCCGGAAACATATGGTCCTGTACCTTGGTTTCCTGCAGGCAGAGTATATCCGGATTATATTCGCTAAGCAGCTGTTCAACGATGTGGATGCGCGCGCGAACGCTGTTGATATTCCAAGTGATAAGCCTGATTTTTGACATGTGATACCCCGGTTAAAATATATTCAGTGTATTGCCCGCAACGCCCAAGGGCCAATGGCCACTTTCGTACAGGCGGAATTTTTGCGCAAACGGATGTGATTCTTCTTCGCCAGCGGCAATCACAAGGGCCGCTTGATAGCAGCATTGCACCGCCTGCCCGATGGCGGCGCGCAAGATTTCCTCATCATCAATACCCCAACGCATAGACGCGCTTTCAACCGCGTCTGTGATATAGACGGACGCCTTGCTGGTGATATTGGTCAGCGCCACTTCAAGCACATCTTCTTCGATAAACTCAAGCGCTTCGTTAATCAATGAAGCCGCAAGTTGTTCTTCGGCTTCCCAGGCTGGGCTGTTCCAGTCGTTGGTTTCAAGACAGGAAATTGCATCTTCCCAATCTGGTACTTCGGCGGGATAGCTTTCGGGGAAGCCGAGCAGGTCGAGATATTCCCGTGCCGCACTAATGGTGCCCTGCTGCAACGGTTCGCCAATATGATGAAACCATTTTGTGGTTTTAAGAAGCTCTGCGAAGCGGGCCACAAGCATGAGTGTTGGGTATTCTTCCCCAACATCAAAATCTTCTATGTCTTCAATGTCGTTGTTGTCTTCACTCATATGTGCACGTTAATCTTATGCTGTCCCCTCGACAAGATAAATTATTAATAAAAAACCCGGCCAGTTGACTGGCCGGGTAAAGCTACAGTTTGTTGGAGCAAGAGGGAGGGGAAAAAGGAAAAAAACCTCTTGATCCAGAAATCAGGACGATACGTCTCAGAGGAAGGTCAGATTTACCACATCATCCTGATCTACATATTACATATGGGTTAGATTGGTTAAATTTCAAGGGGCTAGCAGTGGAATTTTTTAGCCTATCTGCGCGGACCGCGGTTTCTTTGAGGGCGAGGATCATCGAAAGTAAAATGAGCGTCATCAACGGTGACATTATACTCTGGATTAAGTAAGGCAATCCGCGTTGTGTAGCCTTGAACGTCAACCACTTCCCAGGATTTAAGCTCCATAGTAGATTCTTCGAAAATGAGCGTAATATATCCCTGATCTTTTTGATCTGGCTGCAGCACCGACATTTTAATGAGGCCAGCGAAACGGATCATTTCCGGAATTTCGATATCCTGATCCGATAAATCAATATGGTCATCCACCAGCACATTAAGGGGTGTTTTATCAATGGGCCAACGGCTAACTTGTTTGATTTCATAATCTACAAAGGAAAGCATATCACCGTTGCTGACGACCAGAATGGGATTGTCGTGAGCATATTCAAAGCGGATTTTTCCTGGCCGCGCGAGAAAAATGGTTCCCTCATCCACATTGCCTTCAGGACCGCGCTGGACAAAGGTTGCTTTTAATGATCTGACTTTGTTCAGATTATCTTCAACACGGCTTAAAATATTTTCTCGGTCCTCACCTGCGATCACCGTTGGCGGTACATCAAAACTCACCATCGCGGCTTTTTCTTCAGGCTTCTTTTCTTCTTCCTGCTGAAAAGAGCTTGCAGCTGGGCTTAGCATCGCCAGGCCTAAGGAAATTGAAACTATGGAAAATACCTTTTTATTCATATGAGTTTATTGGTTCCAGTGTTGAATTAATTCGAATTGCTCATAATGCAACTGTAGTTGTACATTAAGGTAGAAATTAGACAATATAAATTAAAATTATCATAATTTTCAGTGCGGAGGGTCTTTTTGAATAACCTATTGAAATCACTTATTATTTCTGTGGCGACGGTAAATATGTCAGCCTGTGCACAGGAAACACCCGCTGAAAAGAGTGATGAATTTCGCTCAACCTCTACCGTCGAGGAAACTCGCGCTCAAATCTCTCGGGTGAGAACGGATGACATCTGGTGGACCGTATACGGAGAGGACCAGGCCTGGAATTTTAAAAATCTGCACCGATTTATGCCGACGGTAAGTGTTTACCGTGACGGTCAGGTCAAAATGCTCGAGGAAGCCATAAATCCCGCTATTGCCGTATTTGAGATAGAGACAGAAGAAGGGTCTATGCCCTTTAGCGATTTCATTAACAGCAATCATACAACGCTGATGTCACTGGTGATCCTTCATAAAGGAAAAATTGCTTTTGAGGCGTACCCGCGTTCTGAACCATACGAAAAGCCGGTGTATTGGTCGGTGGCCAAAGTGTTTGTTTCATCGGTGCTTGCGATACTAGAAGATCGCGGGGAAGTGGATGTCTCTAACCCCATCGATTTTTATATTGAAGAACTAAGGGGATCATCCTTTGAAGGGGTAAAAATCCGTAATATTCTCGATATGGCGACGGGGGTTGAGTGCGCCGAAGAATATGTAGATAAAGAAAGTTGTTATTATCAATATTCCATGACTGTGGGGGATGGGCATTTCGATGAAAATTCGCCTGATAACCCTTACGAGCTTTTGGCATCAATTGAGGTGCCAAGATATGAGGAGCAAGGCACAGATTTTCAATATAGCGGCGTTAACACGTTCTTGCTCAGTTGGCTCGTGGAGAAAATCACGGGCATGCCGTTTCAGGATGCTTTCAGTAAAGAAATTTGGACCAAGATCGGCGCGGAAAGTGACGGCTCCTATATTGCACCACGCTTCGGTGTTCCTGTAACCCATGGTGGTTTTCTCGCCCGTGCGCGTGATGTGGCGCGATTTGGGCTTTTGTACACGCCCAGCTACACCGCCGTTACGGACGACAAGATAATATCGGACCGACTGATTAACCTTCTCAAAAACGAAGGCAATGACAAGCTGTTTGAGCGTTATCGAGATGCTGGATATATGGGAGATGATCCAAAATACCCGGCTTATCAGTGGGATCAGATTTACCAGAACAATGATTTTTATAAAGGTGGCTGGGCTGGACAGGGCCTGCTGGTTAATCCAGACCGTGATACGGTTGTAGTTTACACCGGGTACTTCAAGGAAGATCAAAGCGAGGTTGACATGCTACCAATTTTACGCGACATGATGAACAGCCTTTACGGGGATCAATAATCTTCTGAATGATCCTGTACAAGCACTTCTCGCTTACCAACATGATTGGCGCTGCTGACCACGCCTTCCCGCTCCATTTTATCAATGATATTGGCGGCGCGGTTATACCCGATCTGTAGTTGGCGCTGAATATAACTGGTTGAGGCCTTTTGATCGCGGGCGACGATAGCGACGGCACGGTCATAAAGTTCATCACCACTGGGTTTTCCGGCGTTTGGCGTCATTTGCGAATTTTGTAAAAATTGGCTGTCAAAGCCTTCGTCAGGCTCTTCGACCACATTATTGATATAATCTGGTTTACCTTGCTTCTTAAGCGCTTTTACAATCCGTTCCACTTCTTTGTCACTGACGAAAGGCCCATGGACACGGGTGATGCGACCACCACCGGCCATATGGAGCATGTCGCCCATGCCAAGCAACTGTTCTGCCCCCTGCTCACCAAGGATTGTGCGACTGTCAATCTTCGATGTTACCTGGAACGCCACTCGGGTCGGGAAGTTCGCTTTAATGGTTCCGGTAATCACATCTACCGATGGCCTTTGGGTTGCCATGATAAGGTGGATGCCAGCTGCGCGAGCCATTTGCGCGAGCCGTTGGATCAGTTGCTCAATATCCTTACCAGCAACCAGCATCAGATCTGCCATTTCATCGACCACCACCACGATCATGGGAAGCGGTGTGAGATCTAGGTTTTCTTCTTCATAAATTGGTTTTCCGGTGCTGGGATCAAAGCCGGTTTGGACTTTGCGAATGATGTTCTCACTCTTGTTGCGTGCTTCTTCCAGCCGTTTGTTATAGGCCGTGATGTTTCTTACCTGAAGCTTGGCCATATTCTGGTATCGATGTTCCATTTCGCGCACCGCCCATTTAAGCGCAACAACGGCTTTCTTGGGGTCCGTCACCACAGGAGTGAGCAGATGCGGAATATCATCATAAACGGAAAGCTCAAGCATTTTTGGGTCAACCATGATCAGGCGGCATTCTGCGGGGGTAAGTTTATAGAGAAGCGACAGGATCATAACGTTAATCGCTACCGACTTACCAGATCCCGTTGTACCCGCCACAAGCAAATGGGGCATGGACGCAATATCCGCCACAATCGGGTCACCACCAATATCCTTACCAAGGGCCATGGGGAGCTTCGCTTTACTGTCTTCATAAACGCTCGACGAGAGAATTTCGCGAAGGGCGACGATTTCTCGTTTACTGTTGGGAAGTTCAATGCCGATGGCATTTTTACCCGATACAACCGCGACACGCGCTGATGTTGCACTCATGGAGCGGGCGATATCATCCGCCAGGTTTATAACCCGTGATGATTTTGTTCCCGGTGCGGGCTCTAGCTCATACAGGGTTACAACAGGTCCTGGACGGACTTTGGTAATTTCTCCTTTAACACCAAAATCATCAAGCACTGCTTCCAGCATGCGCGCATTTTGCTCAAGCGCATCGTGAGTTAGGCGTTCTTGCTCGTTTAAGGGTTTTGGCGCGGAAAGTAAACTCAATGAAGGTAGCGCAAACTCACCTTCTGGCAGAATATCCAGCATGGGTTGACGTTCTTTTGTTTCTCTACGGCTGGTTTTTACCGGTTTCTTTTCCGGATTGATGATCGGAATTTCCCGCTTTTCTTTTTGTGAGCTGGACTTTAGTGGTGGCTCTTTGCGGGTTTTCGACTTGTTTTTGCGTACATCAACTTCGTGTCCGGTTTGCGATTTTGGGGAGCGCTTGAATAACCTGACGATGAACATAAGTGCCGCAAGTGCGTAACGAGCAATTGAAAACACGAAGCCTTTAATCTTTTGCGTGATCATTTTCCATTCTTCACGGTCAAGCCCGGCGGCATAGAAAAAGAACACCAATGTTAAAATCGCGAAAAATATCCCCACTGCAATTGGATAATAACTGATTCCCACCATTGCAATCAGGCTCTGCACCCAGTTAAGAAGCATCTGTCCCAGAAAACCACCAAGCCCAACACCATCCAAAATCCACGCTTCGGTAAAGGGCATGATTGCGAACATCAAAGCAGAACATAACACAAGGCAAGGCCACGCAAGCAAATGCATGAATAAGTAAGGTAAACCTTTTAATGAAATGACCCTCCATCCCCAGGTTGCCAGCGGCAGTACCAGCACATAGGCTCCTAGACCTAAACTTTGTAATAGAATGTCGGCACTCCAGGAGCCGGGCAGACCCAAAAGGTTGGTAACGGGGCCATCGACGCCAGTGTTGTAACTTGGGTCATTGACGTCATATGTTATGAATGCAGCAACTGCTGCGACAAACATCAGGATCAGCGCACTGCCCCACAGTCGGATCACTGCTTTACTCAAAAAGTCTGAAACCGATTGCGGTAGAAGTGATTTCTTAGCATTCTTTTTTATGGAACTGCGCCTACTTGCCAATGAGCTTCCCTAAGTTCGAATATCTGTTAAGTGATTAAAATATATTATCATTATGTCATAGAACAAGGCAAATATATGGCTAATTTAGTTGGATTTGGCTTAATTGTGCCGATTATTTTCAAATTGATGACGTAATGACGTCAAAAAAAGTTTAAATTTCTGATCCATATCAAATTTCGAAGAGCGATATTAATTGCGTCGCACCAACACCATACTATAATGAACGCATAGAAAAGAGCATGTGAATGAATAAAACAGATGTATTGATATCCGGTGCTGGTGTGGTTGGAATGACACTGGCTTATGCGCTTGCAAAACATGGTCTTAAAGTTGTGATTGTGGATGCGCTTGACGTTGCAAATTCACTCAATGATGAATTTGATGGGCGCTCATATGCCATCTCTTACGCCCCATATGTCATGCTTGAAACCATTGGCCTTTGGGATCGGATCGGACATCAGGCGCAGCCCATCGAAGAAATACATGTAACAGATGGCAATAGCCCAATATTCCTGCATTTTGATAAAGAAGAGTTGGGCGATGGTCCTCTTGGCCAAATGGTTGAAGTGCGTCATATTCGCGCAGGGCTTTTTGAGGCAATCAGCGAAGAGAAAAACATCACGTTGATGGCACCTGATAAAATTGTCAGCACTGAGAATAAATCCGGCCATGTGGAAGTAACGCTTGAAAATGGATCAAAGGTAAATGCAACGCTTCTTGTCGCCGCAGAAGGCAGGGGATCGACGCTGCGACAACAAAATGATATCCGCATCAGAACCTGGGATTATAATCAAACTGCTATTGTAACCACCGTGGAGCATGAACTTGACCACCAGGGCATCGCCCATGAAAAATTCTATCCCAGCGGTCCTTTCGCCATATTACCGCTTCATGACAGCAAGTCGTCAATTGTTTGGTGCGAAAAGCCGGAACGTGCTAAAACAATCATGGCTCTTAGTGACCGTGCGTTTGATGCTGAGCTTTCAAAAAAATTCGGTGATTTTCTCGGTGATGTTAAATCACTAGGCCTGCGCTGGTCCTACCCGCTAACCATGCAACTTGCTGATGATTATACCGGTGAGCGTTTCTGTCTGATTGGCGATGCAGCACACGGTATTCATCCAATAGCCGGTCAGGGATTTAATCTTGGGCTTCGGGATATTGCTGCGCTCACTGAAGTGTTGGTAAACGCACATCGGCTGGGCGGGGATATTGGTTCAGAACTGGTGCTTGAGCGCTATGTACATTGGCGGCGCACGGATAACAATATTCTGGCCCTGGGTATGGACGGGCTTACGCGGCTTTTTTCCAATGATTATCCCATCATCAAAATGGCAAGGCGCGTCGGCATTGCTGCAGTGGAAGAAATGCCGCCGGTCAAAAAGTTTTTCATGAAACACGCGCGTGGTACGGTTGGAAAACTACCAAAGCTGCTCAAGGGACGCTCACTTTAAAGTGACTTGATGGTGATTGGATTAGTATCTATCCTGAAGCCATGACAGCCCGAACCACTACTGCCTGCTTTTTGTGTGCGTGCCATTTCCTTTGGCTAGATTTGGCGGTGGCGCAAGACGAAAACTGCATCGAAATTTATGAAATTGATAAAACCTATACCAATATCATGTGGTATGCCAGCCGTATGGGTTTTTCCCGCACCATTGGCAAATTCGAAGAATTTGAAGGCATAATCAACCTCAACAATTGTGATGTAAGCAAGAGCGATATTTACATCACAATTGACACAGAAAGCATAACCAGTGGTGTGGATGAGGTGGATCAGCAGCTTAGAAGCCGAACCTTTTTTGATGTGGAAAACCATCCAACGGCCATTTTCGAAAGCACAGGAATTACCTTAAAAGAAAGGGACACTGCGGAAGTAAAAGGGAATTTTACCATGTTGGGCAACACCCGAGAAATAAGTCTTGAGGTTCGGTTTAACCGACGGGCCATGGACCCGATTATAAATCAGATGAGAACGGGATATTCTATCAAAACAACACTGCAGAGATCAAAATGGGGGATGGATCAACTGCTCGCATTCGTATCAGATGATATTAATATAGCGATAGAAGCTGAAGCGCTTAGGATAAGTCAGGAGTGAATGTTCTCTAATCTTCCAGGTCGCGTGCTTCGTCAATCAGCATTATGGGAATACCATCGCGGATGGGAAAAGCGAGTTTTGCTTTTTCGCTGATCAATTCCTGCGCATCTTTATCGTAGGTCAGATTGCATTTGGTCACCGGGCAGGCAATTTTATCAAGAATTCTGGGATCAAATTTGCCGTAGTTGATTTTCTGCTCATTGTTTTCTGTCATCATGTTTGCCTCAGTGGATGTTGGACTCAGTGCCCGCATTTTTCTCTCTTATATTAAAATCCATGATTTGCATCGCAAGCTCTGCCCGATTAGTCAATGTTTCCGATTCCAAGATTAACTGTTTTTCCGATGCTTCAAAAGGAAGAATCATCGAAATAGCGTTGACGAGTTCCTCATCACTGATGTTGGCGAAGGAGTTTAGGTCAATTTTCATGTTTAAAAAATCAAGGTAGACTTTAAGGGCATCAAACAATCGATTCTTCATGGATTGAGGATCATTGAGCTGATCATCACCGTCACTTCCAAAAGGGCTATAATCGGCGATCACTTTCCTGAAACTGTTTTGTTGAGGTTTTTCAGACTTGATCTCAAACCTGCGAACACCGGTGAGGATGATAAAATACTGCCCGGGGGGATTTTGCTGTAGTTCGGTTAATATCCCGGCGCACCCCACGGCATAGAGATCCCGGCCGCGTTTTGCAGTTCCAAATTGATCGTTATTCTCTGGTGCGGCCGAAATTGAACTGCCAAGAGGTTGAACCATGCCGATGATCCCATCATTGTCTGCGGCATATTCGACCATTTCTTTATAACGGGGCTCAAAAATATTGAGCGGCAAATGCCCACGCGGCAGCAATATTGTACCGGTCAAGGGAAATACGGGTATTACATCGGGTAGGTCAATTGCGTTCATTTTTCTCAAGAAAATAACAGGCTTGAAAGTTTTCTACGCGCTGCAAGGGTAAATGGATCCATGGGCCCGGCCATTTCGAAAAACTTGAGGAGCTGCTTTCTTGCACCGTCATCCTGCCACTCTTTATCCGTCGCAATGATATGAAGCAAATGATCTGCTGCCGCGTCCCTCTGGCCACTGGCAAAAAGCGCTATGGCAAAATCAAACCTCGCCTGGTGGTCTGCGGGGTCGGCAATGACCGCTTCTTCTAGCGCGCTGAGATCACCCAGATCGCCAAGCTGCTTTTGTGTTTCCAGACTAGCCACTGCGGCTGAGATCGCTGGATCATCTTTATTTTCGGCGCTCCCTAGTACCTGCTCGGCACTTTCTAAATCCCCCAGTTTAATCAAAGCGTTTGCAAGGCCAGCAATTGCGGTGACATTCGTGCCGTCAATCTGAAGAGCCTGCGAGTATGCGGCGCCGGCCTGCTCATAGCTTTCCTGTTCGAAGGCCTTTTCGGCGAAGGTCAGGATTTCTTCAATTTCTGATGGACCTATGTCCGGGGCGACTTTGCTTATAAATTCTCTGATCTCGCTTTCACTTTTAACGCCGGCAAAGGCATCCACAGGTCTGCCATCGACAAAAGCAACCACGGTAGGGACCGAACGGATCTGCATCTGCGCTGCTATTTCCTGGGCATTGTCAATATCGACTTTGGCGAGGATGATGGCACCGCCCGCTTCATCCACAACTTTTTCAAGGATAGGGCCAAGGGTTTTACAGGGTTCGCACCAGGACGCCCAGAAATCTACAAGCACCGGTACCTGCATCGAACGCTCTATCACCTCGGCGACAAAGCCGTTCATATCCACATCAATTATGTTTGCGCTTGGTGCGCTGATCTCTTGTTCCTGCATATTTTATTCCGTTAAAGGTTTTCAAAATCGATGATAATCGGGCTAAAGCCAAAATGCTCTATATATTTTATTAAATCATCCCGGTGTATTGTTAAGGTCGCTTCATTATGTAAAGGATGGTAATTAAGATAATCATTTTCAAGCATGCGCTTATCAAGAAGTACTGCCAGATTATCGATTTTTACATTTATCAATGAAAAAGGTGTCACCGAACCTGGCTCGATACCGAGAATATTTATCATTCTTTCCGCACTAGCGAAGCTAAGGCGCCCTGCCGGAATTAAATCTGATTTATACATTGCCTTCAAATCAACACGACGATCTTCCGATAGAACGGCCAACAAATAGTTGTGTTTCTTGTCCTTTAGAAACAGGCTTTTGCAATGTCCCCCGGGTATTTCACCACGAAAGTTTTGCGAATCTTCGACAGTAAATAGCGGCGGATGCCGATAAAGAGTCGTTTCAATTGCGAGTTCTTCTAACTTATTCAGCAGTTCCTGTTCTGTTGCAGGCATAATAACTCCATGAAATTCCATGATTGTTTCTGGCTGGAAATATAACCATACTACCCGTATAGGCCAATGAAATTTTTTTTAAGTAAGGGCTTGCAATTCATAAATGTTTGCGTATATTCCCCTTCACGGATAGCGACCCTGCTGTCCCACGCATAATGGATATGCGGGCGTAGCTCAGTGGTAGAGCGTCACGTTGCCAACGTGAATGTCGAGAGTTCGAATCTCTTCGCCCGCTCCATTATTCAAAAATCAATCTCCATTCAAATTATACGCTCACCAATAAAGCGCGTGACGGACCCGATTTTTTATTTTAGCATCATCCCTTGCAATCAAGAGGGGAGCGGCGAAGCCGAACATAAATGAAAAAAATACTGATTTCTTTGGGCGTACTATTTGTTGCGGTCTGCGCATTTCTGCTGATCAGCCGCTCCATGCTTTATAATTATGATGTTTTTGCCGATTATGAATATAGTTTCTCTGCCGAAGATGCTTTTATAACCTCACTTGTTCTGGAAGATGGTATAGTTGAGATTCCAGCGCTTTCCAGGTCAGACATAAGCAGTTTCCTAAAAGTCAGGGTTAATGGCTCCAGCCTCAGCCGCATGATCAGGCCTAGTATCACCATGAAATCAGGGGACAGAACCGAAGTTCAATATTTTGAGCACGGTGCATTCGGTATTAGGTATCTAAACATTACAAATCTACTCGGGGGTAGCGATTCCACCCTTTCGTTTGAAGGGGCTCATATTGTCGTTTCAGACGGTCCAGTTGAGCTGGTGCAGTTTGAAAATCCGGAACTCGATCAGAAACGAGTGCTGATATTGGCGCCGCATCCCGATGATGCGGAGATTGCGGCTTACGGGCTTTATAGCGAACATAATGATATCTATATCGCCACCGTCACATCGGGGGACGCGGGCCCCTTCATGTATGATGAAATTTATGACGAGGAGAAAGAGTTCGCCGAGCATTATCTCAAGAAAGGCGAAGTGCGTACCTGGAACAGCCTGGCAGTACCCCTTTTGGGTGGGGTGCCACCGGAGAATATAGTCAATCTTGGCTATAATGATGCGCGTCTTCGAGCCATGTATCGAGACAAAGATATGATTGCCGCCGGCCTTTATACCGATGTCTCTGACATGAATACATTTCGCCAGCAGAATTTCTCGAGCCTCGCGGACGGCCTTGTGGGCATTAACAACTGGGCGTCTCTGGTGGGCAATATGAAATATCTGATCAGCGAAATTAAGCCAGATGTCATTATCACCCCGTCTCCGAAACTCGATATGCACAGTGATCATCAATATACAACCATCGCGGCGGTCGAAGCGATCAAAGAACTGGGGATAAGGGAAGGGACACTGCTTCTGTATACAAATCATCAGGTGGTCTTTAATGAACGCTTCCCATACGGCGAAGAAGGCTCTGTGATTTCCCTGCCGCCAACGCCAAGGGGCAGCAATCATTTTACCAGGCTTTATTCCTATCCCATGGACCGGGATTTGCAGCGCAGTAAAATTTTCGCCCTCGATGCCATGAATGATCTTCGGCTTGGCACCGATTACAGGTTCTTTGGCCGCGCCATGGCGCAAGCTTTCGAAACGCTGTGGATGGATTTAACCGGCAAGAACGAAAGCTACTTCCGCCGGTCTGTTCGTAGCAACGAATTCTTCTATGTAGTTGATGTGGAAGACATCTATGAGGATGCCAAGCTAGCTGAGCTTTAGATATCCCCTCTTGCATTAGTTGCCAGGGGTGTTGACTTCGTAAATAATATGTAATAATGTAATTACATGATTACATATAGCGACATGGACGACATATTTCACGCGCTGGCTCATGAAACCAGACGAACTATGATGGATATTGTGCGGGACAAATCTGGCATTACGGTTGGTGAGCTGGCAAGGCATTTCGATGTGAGTCGCATCGCGATCATGAACCATCTCAGGGTGATGGAAACTGCGGGTCTTATTATAAGCGAGAAAGAAGGAAGAATGCGTCGCCTTTATTTGAATGTGGCGCCCATTCAGCTGATTTATGAGCGCTGGACAGACGATTACAGTGGTTATTGGGCAAGTCGGATAACCGACATTAAATACAAGGCCGAAAAAACTTCACAACAAGGGGAGTAAAAAATGACAACAGAGTTAGCGGAAAAAGCAGTTTATCGCGTGCATATTAATGCGCCCATCGAAAAGGTATGGTCTGAGCTTGTGAAAACCGATGAAGTGCTTCCATTTTTCTTTGGCGCTGTGTGCAATACCGAAGATGGTCTTAAAGTAGGCGCGAAAATCGCCATGCGCACAAAGGATGATAAATACACCAGTGTTGTTGGCGAAGTGCTGGAATTTGATCCGCCTTATAGGTATTCTCATACGCTTAAGTTCACCAATATGGATGATCCTTACAGCACTGTGATTTATGAACTGTCGGAGAAGGATGGCGGTGTGGAATTTTCACTGACGACCTTAAATGTTCCGGCTGGCACAAAAACTGAAAAAAGCATGGCTCAGGGTTCGCCATTTATCATCAACACCCTAAAGGCGCTGTGTGAAACAGGGCGGCCAACACTTTCCGGGCGATTGATGCTTGGCATGATTTCACTGATGACACCTTTTACACCAAAAGAATGCCTCAGTAAGAACTGGCCCTACGAAAAAATTTAAAGATACATGGGCCGGCCCAAGATGTTCCTGATATCCGGGCGGTAATTTTCAGTATCATAAACGTTGCTGACGATCAGATTGGGTTGCTCGCCCATCACACAGTCATTATCGGCTAGGGCATAATTTCCATCAACAATGGCTGTCATTTTACCGTATGTGCTTTTTTCAATCATCTGTATAGCCATGGTACCAAAAGACGTCGCCACAAGCTTATCGAGCGCGTCCGGCTCGCCGCTTCTGAGCAAGTAGGCCAGCGGCTGAGTGAGCACGCTTACATGGTGATTGCTGCGCAGATCGTCGTATATGATGTCCCCGATACCGCCCAGCTTGTCGTTACCATATTGGTCTTTTTTGCCCTGATAAATGTTGTTGCCGTCTTTAAGTGTTGCGCCTTCCGCAACCACGGCGATGGCGTAATTTTCAGCGTTTCTCTCCCGATCCGAAATGATCAGATTGCTGAAATGCTCAAGGTCAATGGGAACTTCCGGAATGAGTACCCGGTCCGCTGAGGCGATATGCCCGGCTAGGAGTGCGGGCTCCCCACTATGGCGGCCGAATAGTTCAATAATCGCGATCCGTTCATGACTGGCGGCGGTGGTCTTGATTTTATTAATGCTGTCTACGCAGCGGGTCACACAGGTGGAAAACCCGATACAGTAATCGGTACCATTAACATCGTTATCCATGGTTTTGGGAATACTGATTACAGGAAAGCCTTGTTTTGTAAGATGTGCGGCAAAACGAAGTGAGCCATCACCACCGATAGGGATCAGCGCGTCAATATTCATATGATCCAGCACCCGCAGAATATGTCCGGTACAGTCAATGGTTCCAGACTTGAATTTTGACGCTGGCATTTTGCCTTTTAAAAAATCCGGGATAAATTCGTCATCGATCTGCACTGGGTTGAAACGAGATGTATGAAGGAAGGTGCCGCCAATATTTTCAAGGCCACGCATCTTGCGTGACAGCAGTGGCATGGATAGTGCGGCGTTTTCGATCGCACTTCCATCCGGGTCGTAATTCAGCAGTCCTTGCCAGCCACGTTTGATACCGATAACGTCCCAGCTGTTCTTTTCCGCACCTTCAACCACAGCTTTGATACAGGCATTAAGGCCTGGCACGTCACCACCGCTCGTTAGTATGCCAATACGCATTGATCGCTCCAATCAGGCGCTTTTAAGCCCGTGTTTTTTTAGCTGGTGACGAAACTGATGGTAATTAAGGTTCAGATATTTCGCCGCCCTTTTCTGGTTATATTTATTGGACTTGAGGGCATCAAGCAACAGCTCTTTTTCAAATTGGTCTACGCGGCTGTTAAAATCACCAGGACCCAAGGAAGTTTGAGGCGCGTCGGGTTCGCGCGCTGAAACCTGCTTGATTTGTTTGCTTTCAGCAGGTTTGGGTCGGTAGGGCGATTTGAAAGGATCGATGATCACGCGGTTAATTGGCTCGTACTCATGATCAGCATAATAAACGGCCCGTTCAACCACATTTTTTAGTTCTCGGATGTTTCCCGGCCAGGGATAAGCCATCAGTTTTTCAATCATATCTTCGGAAAAACCAGGAAAACTTTCCCAATGTCTTTCATTGGCAATTTTTTGGCCAAAATGAAATGCAAGAAGTATAATATCACCACGTCGTTCGCGAAGTGGTGGCAGCGTTATAACATCAAGCGCGAGTCGGTCCAGAAGGTCATGACGAAAATCCCCCGCATCAGCGGCACTGGGCAGGTCAATGTTGGTGGCACCAATTAGCCGCACATCAGTGTCACGGGTTCTGTTGCTGCCCACTCGTTGAAAGGTGCCATATTCAGTGACCCGAAGGATCTTTTCCTGTGCCGCAAGTGAAGTGGACGCTATTTCATCCAGAAAAAGTGTGCCGCCATTGGCTTCTTCAAATCGACCAATCCTTTTTCCCGTGGCCCCGGTGAAGGATCCTGCCTCGTGACCAAAAAGCTCCGATTCCAGCAGCGTATCCGGAAGAGCGGCGCAATTGACCTGGATAAAATTCTGCTCCCATCTGGGGGATAGAAAGTGGAGGCGTGACGCGATAAGTTCCTTACCAGTCCCCCGCTCACCAATTACCAGCACCGGCCGATCATGACCAGCGGCGCGACTGGTTTGCTCAATAATTTCGAGAAAAGTAGGGCTTTCCCCAATGATAATTTGTTGTTCCTGAAGCATATAAAAAATATATCAATAAATGACAATAAATACTAATAAATAGTAAAAAATATTATTAAGGTATATAATCATTTATGAGATGAGTGGGAAGAAAATTTAGTAAAAACAAATGATTAGGGGAGAATTCTAAATTTGGCACGGTCCGTGCAATGTAAATATGCGAAGGCCCATGGTAGGGGCAATAAATTAACGGAGAATAACAATGGGCATTTTTACACGCCTGACAGACATAATTAATTCAAACATTACTCACATCCTGGACAAGGCAGAAGATCCGGACAAAATGATCCGCATGATGATCCAGGAGATGGAAGATACTCTGGTAGAAGTAAGATCCTCTGCGGCGCGCGTGATTGCCGACCGCAAGGAAATTGACCGTCATATTGACCGTCTGCAGAAAGTGCAGCAGGACTGGTATGACAAAGCTGAACTCGCAATGAGCAAAAATAGAGAGGACCTGGCAAATGCAGCACTCATCGAAAAAGCAAAGCTGGTGGACATCGTTGTGGAGCTGGAGCAGGACCGTGCTCCTTTAGAAGAAGCTCTTACAAAGTATGAAGCGGACATTGTGTCCCTTGAAGCCAAAATCAAAGAAGCAAAACAAAAGCAACAATCCCTGGTGGAACGTCAAAATTCAGCGGAGAGCCAACTTCGTGTGCGCTCAAAACTATATGATAATCGCATTGAGAACATCATGAACCGTTTCGCGCTGATGGAAAAACGCGTTGAAGAAACAGAAAGCCGCGTGGAAGCCACAGAGCTTGGCCGTGAAAAAACACTGAACGAAGAATTTGCTGATCTTGAGGCAAATGAGCGTGTTGCCGACGAGCTTGCTGAACTCAAAGACAAGGTCGCCAAAAAAGAATCCAAAGCTGCAAAAAAATAATAATAAGTGTATCCTTATTCTCAGAGGATAACGAAAGGAAGTTAAAATGGAATTAGTTGGTGTTCTTTTTATGACCGTTGTGGCACCAATCTGGGTATTGCTTCATTATATCACCCGATGGAAATCCACCAAAACGATCAGCAACGAAGACGAAAGCCTGCTGGCAGATTTATGGGAAAGCGCTGAAAGAATAGATCAGCGCCTGACCAACATAGAACGCATATTGGACGCGGAAGCTCCAGATTGGAGAAACAGATAATGTACGAAACAAAAACCCCAAAATATAAGAAGCTGTATCTGGACAAGCGTAATGCAAAAGTGTCCGGGGTATGCGCGGGACTAGGCGATTATTTTGGTATTGACCCAATGGTGATCCGGATAGCAACCGTCATCGTCAGTTTATTTGGCGGTCTGGGTGTTACCTTGATCGGCTATATACTGCTGGCAATCTTTCTTGATCCCAAACCACTGGATATGTTCGAAAATAAGCGCGAGGGCGAGTTCTGGAAATCTGTAAGAACAGAGCCCAAAAATACAGTGCGCGATATTCGTCATAAATTTCGGGATATCGAGCGGAGGCTGCGTGCCGCGGAAGCGCATGTAACTTCACCACAATATAACCTTCACCGTGAAATTAATGATCTGGATAAATAAAACGAGATGATGATCATGGATATTCTAGTAACACCGACCTCGCAGAATCCTTCCCGAGGCATCCTGAAACTCGGCTCAAAGCAATACCCCTGTGCTCTTGGAAAAGAGGGCATAGCTTTAGCCAAGAGGGAGGGTGATAACAAAAGTCCAACGGGAAGTTTTCTGCTTCGGAGTATTTACTATCGTTATGATAAACTTCGTAAACCCATCTACAGCAAAGTGCCACTTATGGCGACGCTTAAAGATGATGGTTGGTGTGATGATCCAGAAGATCCTGCTTATAATCAATCGGTGATGTTACCGTATCACGCCAGCGCTGAGAAGCTCTGGCGTGATGACGACCTTTATGATGTCCTTGTGGTGCTTGGATATAATGATGAACCGGTGGAGCCCGGTAAAGGCAGCGCCATTTTCATGCATGTGGCGAGTGATTTAAATGATAATAATTACAAAGGAACGGAAGGTTGCGTATCTTTGAGTAAAGATGACCTTTTGGAAATCCTGCCGGTTTTAACTCCTGAAACGTCACTCACAATTGAGGGGCCACGTTAAAGGCGCTCTCTCTTATCAACTGTAAATTCAGGAATTTGAGTTATTGCGGTGATTTTAAAGCCGCGATTACGAGGATATTTGGACCTGATTTTTCGAATTGCACTACGCACGTTGAGTGCAGGCAGCTCAATGTAACGACTGTCGGCCCAGCCGTCATCATAGCGGGGATGTGTTTCATCAAATTCAACATATTGCCGCACTTCGGTATTATACATTACGACCTCATAGATATTCGTGTTTCGAAGATCACGAATATTATCAGGAGCCATAAAGGGGTATTCTTCAGTTTCCGCCATTAAAGAGCTTCCGTTACCTCGCCAAGGACAAACCCAAGATGCTCTGGGTGCTTGCGCTTACAAATCGATACTGCTTCGTCAGCCGTATGCGCGCGAATTAGTATTAAATGTGTATCCGCCCACTTTGATTCAAAGTCAGGATGGCTTTGCTTATTGCGAACCGCAGTACGGACATCCGCGTTGTAAACCGGTATTTCATAACTTCGTTTCATTTTTATCCCCTATTTAATAAAATTTTTGGATAATATTTAGATAAATACCCTATATAAGTTATTAAAAGTTAAACGCGGGACGCTTTTTAGGCGGGAAATACATGGAAAATAAGGCCCAGGACCCATTAAGTCGCTATCATGAGATGATAAAATGCGGCGAGCTTAAAAATGATGCCATTCAGGCGCAAATTGTCCAAAGACTTCAATCACTTCATGTTTATCTAAAGCAGAAGGCTGATAAACCAGCGGGACTACTTGCCAAACTTTTTTGGAATGGATCCTCTTCTTCCCTTCAGAAAGGGCTTTATATTTATGGCGACGTGGGGCGCGGTAAATCGATGTTGATGGATTTATTCTACGATTTGGCCCCAACGCTTGAGAAAAGACGTGTTCACTTCCATGCCTTTATGCTTGAAATACATAAGGAAATGCATGAATGGCGCTATATGGATGATACTGCGCGGCAAAAAAAATTGGGCACCATCGAAGATGATCCTATCCCACCGATAGCTGCGAAGATTGCGGATGAGTGCGAACTTCTGTGTTTCGATGAATTCCAGGTCACTGACGTAACGGACGCGATGATCCTCGGGAGGTTGTTTGGCGCTCTTTTTGATCTGGGTGTGCTGATGGTACTGACCTCTAACCGGATTCCTGATGATCTTTATAAAGACGGACTTAACAGAGGATTATTTTTACCGACCATAGACCTGATTAAGAAAAAAATGGATGTAGAGGCGCTAGACGGACCGACAGATTATCGACTCGAACGTATGCAAGGCGTAAAAACCTACCATTTTCCATTGGGTGACGATGCAACAGGTGCATTATCGGACGCTTTTTGGCGTTTAACTGACCATGCGGTCAATGATAGATCGCAAGTGGGCCCCGAAGTGTTAACCATTCAAGGGAGAGAGCTGACGATACCGATTGCATCTCGTGGTGTAGCGGTGGTTTCTTTCAAAAAAATATGTGGCGCTGCGCGCGGGGCAGCTGATTATTTAGAAATGGCATGGAAGTATCACACAATTATTATGGTAGGAATTCCCAGATTAGGTCCTGAAAATCGCAACGAAGCCAAGAGATTTGTTACCTTTATCGACGCGCTCTATGAAAATAATGTCAAGTTTTTATGCTGCGCTGAAGTTGGCCCAGCAGACCTTTATGCCGAAGGTCACGGGCATTTTGAATTCCAAAGGACAGTGTCCAGGCTGATGGAAATGCAGTCTCAGGAATATCTTGCCAAGGGCCACGCCATCTGAATATTGCCCGGCAATTATTCAATATGGTTAATTTTTGTACAAGTGACAAATTTTTCAAATGTCGAATGTTCCATCTAGCCGTTGATGTACGGGTTATTTCGCGCTACATCGGTTAAGACTATTTTTTATAAATGTGGGACGGGGAGATCATCTTATTCTGGTCAGTCGATGGTCCAGATGACTTCTTTTGCTTCCAATATTCTTTAGGAGTTTACTAAGCATGGCACGAAATAAAATTGCACTCATCGGTGGCGGACAAATCGGTGGAACACTGGCTCATCTGGCTGGCCTAAAAGGTCTGGGCGATGTGGTGGTCTTTGATATCGCGGAAGGTCTTCCTCAAGGTAAGGCGCTTGATCTAGCACAAAGTTCAACCGTGGAAGGGTATGATGCCCGTATTACAGGTTCTCAGGACTATTCAGATATTGCGGGTTCTGATGTTGTGATCGTGACCGCAGGTGTTGCCCGTAAGCCGGGTATGAGCCGTGACGACCTACTGGGGATCAATTGTAAAGTGATGAAGTCCGTGGGTGAAGGCATTCGTGATCATGCGCCAGACGCATTTGTGATCTGTATCACAAACCCGCTTGATGTGATGGTTTGGGCGCTGCAGAAATATTCCGGTCTTCCCGCAAACAAAGTTGTCGGTATGGCCGGTGTTTTGGACAGCGCGCGTTTCACACTCTTCCTTGCTGAAGAATTCAATGTATCCGTTGAAGACATCAATGCCTTTGTGCTTGGTGGACATGGCGATACCATGGTGCCGCTACCACGTTACACAACAGTGGCCGGAATTCCGGTTCCGGACCTCGTGGACATGGGTTGGACAACACAGGAAAAACTGGATCAGATCATTCAACGCACCCGCGATGGCGGTGCTGAAATTGTTGGTCTTCTGAAAACCGGTTCCGCTTACTATGCACCAGCCACCTCAGCCATTGCGATGGCGGAAAGCTATCTCGGTGACAAGCGTCGCCTGCTTCCGTGCGCCGTGGAGCTAAACGGCGAATATGGACAGGACAAACTTTATGTGGGTGTTCCGTGCATCATCGGTGAAAACGGCGTTGAGAAAGTAGTAGAGATTGATCTTAACGAAGATGAAAAAGCGGGCTTCGATCACAGTGTAAATGCAGTCAAAGGACTTATGGACGCTGTGAAGGGCATTGATCCAACACTTGCTGACTAATTTATACTTAATTTTCGGTTAAGGATTTCTTTAATCCTTATGGGTTACAAGTGTGATTAACAATAATGATATTAAATTAGGGAAGAGGATAAACTCCTATGAATATTCATGAATATCAGGCAAAACAACTGCTGTCGCAGTATGGTGCCCCGGTGCTGGCTGGTGGTATCGCCTATACTGCCGATGAAGCGGTAAAGGTCGCAGAAGAACTGGGCGGACCGGTTTGGGTGGTTAAAGCCCAAATCCATGCGGGTGGTCGCGGTAAAGGCGGTGGCGTCAAAGTGGTAAAGTCACTTGATGAAGTTCGCGAAGTTGCGGGCAATATCATTGGAATGAACCTGGTCACTCATCAGACGGGCCCTGCTGGCAAGCAAGTTAATCAGGTATACATCGAAGATGGCTGCGCCATTGCAAACGAACTTTACGTAAGCCTGCTTGTTGACCGTGAGACAAGCCGTATCGCGATTATTGCCTCCTCGGAAGGCGGAATGGATATTGAAGAAGTTGCTGCTGAAACTCCTGAAAAGATCGTAACAGTGACCATTGACCCGGCATCGGGCCTTTCCGGCTATCACTGCCGCAAGGTGGCCTTCGGTATGGGCCTAAGCGGTAAAGCTGCAAGTGGTGTGGCGAAAGTAATTGCTTCCCTTTATAAAACCTTCACTGAAAAAGATGCATCCCTTCTTGAGATCAACCCGCTTGTGGTGACTGAAGATGATGAAGTGGTCGTGCTCGACGCTAAAATGGGCTTTGATGGTAACTCACTGTTCCGTCATAAGGATGTGCAGGAGCTTCGTGATCCGACCGAAGAAGATCCAATGGAACTTGAAGCGGCAAAGCATGAGCTGAGCTACATCAAGCTTGATGGCAGCATAGGATGTATGGTGAATGGTGCCGGCCTTGCAATGGCGACCATGGATATCATTAAACTAAAAGGTGGAAACCCGGCTAACTTTCTGGATGTGGGTGGCGGAGCAACCCGCGAACGTGTAACAGAGGCCTTTAAAATCATCCTCAGTGATCCCGCGGTGGAGGGAATCCTCGTGAACATCTTCGGTGGTATCATGCGCTGCGATGTGATTGCAGAAGGTGTGGTCGCTGCGGCGAAAGAACTCTCCCTTGATGTTCCACTTGTTGTACGCCTTGAAGGCACGAACGTGGAAAAAGGAAAAGAGATCATGGATAATTCCGGTCTTAATATTATCTCTGCATCTGATCTTGGCGATGCTGCAGTTAAAATTGTTAAAGCTGTAGGGGAGGCAAGCTAATGGCTATTTTCGTGAACGCAGAAACAAAAGTAATTTGTCAGGGTCTTACCGGTTCGCAAGGAACATTCCACACCGAGCAAGCCATTGAATATGGCACCCAAATGGTGGGCGGCGTAACACCCGGCAAAGGCGGAACTGATCATATAGGCCTTCCGGTTTTTAACACAGTTGAAGAAGCGGTGCATAAAACGGGTGCTAATGCATCTGTGATATATGTACCACCACCCTTTGCGGCGGACGCAATTCTTGAAGCCATTGATGCCAATGTTGAGCTGATCGTGGCGATCACTGAAGGCATTCCGGTTCTGGACATGGTTAAAGTGAAACGCGCGCTTCAGGGTTCAAACTCTCGCCTTGTTGGCCCGAACTGTCCAGGTGTAATCACCCCAGGTGAATGTAAAATTGGCATCATGCCTGGTCACATTCATAAAAAAGGATCTGTTGGTGTAGTGTCCCGTTCAGGAACGCTGACTTATGAAGCCGTGCATCAGACGACAGTCGTTGGTCTTGGTCAAACATCCTGTATTGGTATTGGCGGTGATCCTGTAAACGGCACTAACTTTATCGATGTGCTTGATGGCTTCCTGAATGATGATGAAACACAGTCAATCATTATGATCGGCGAAATTGGTGGTTCTGCTGAGGAGGAAGCCGCTGAATTTCTGAAGTCGCACAAAGTGAAAAAACCGGTTGTCGGTTTTATTGCCGGTCGCACAGCGCCTCCCGGTCGGACCATGGGTCATGCTGGCGCGATTGTATCTGGCGGTAAAGGTGGTGCAGAAGACAAGATTGAAGCGATGAGAAGCGCTGATATAACCATTTCTGAATCTCCATCCGAACTCGGCACAACATTAATGAACGTTCTGAACGGCTGAAGATCCGGCCGTTTAGTTAACAGATAGGCTTAAATGATATGAGCATAGACAGCAAAGATAATCTTCTCAGCGGATCAAGCGGCGCGTTTGTCGAAGAACTGTTCGCGCGTTACTCCCGAGATCCGGAGTCCGTGGATCCGTCGTGGCAAGCTTATTTTGAAGAACTTGCGGAAGATGCCCGCGCGCTGATGGGTGCTGGCATTGAAAAGCCTGGCGCATCCTGGAAGCGCAGTGACTGGCCGTATGATGATGGCGATGATATTATGTCGGCGCTTAATCCCGGCTTTGAAGCAAAGGTGCAAAGCAAAAAAGCCGGTAGCGCCAGCCAGGAAGACATTCGCAAAGCCACACTGGATAGTATCCGCTGTCTGATGATGATCCGCACATACCGCGTTCGTGGTCATCTGCACGCAAACCTGGATCCATTGGGTCTTACTGAAAAACCATATCATTCTGAACTGGACCCGGAAACATACGGATTTGGCGAGGAAGATCTGGACCGGGAAATTTTCCTGGATAATGTGTTGGGTCTTGAAACCGCGACTGTGCGCGAAGTGATGGAGATCTTAGAGCGGACCTATTGTTCATCCTTCGGTGTTGAATTTATGCATATCAACAGTGCCGAAGAAAAAACCTGGATTCTGCAGCGCATTGAAGGCCGTGATAAAGAAATTCATTTTACACCCGAAGGTAAGAAAGCGATCCTGCAAAAGCTCACCGAAGCGGAAGGGTTTGAAGGATATCTTGCCAAAAAATATGTTGGCACCAAACGTTTCGGCCTTGACGGTGCGGAAACATTGATTCCGGCGATGGAAGCTGTGATTAAAACCGGCGGCCAGACAGGCATTCAGGAAATCGTGCTTGGCATGCCACACCGCGGGCGCCTTAATGTACTTACCAACGTGATGGCAAAACCGTTTCAGGCAATTTTTCATGAATTTCACGGCGGTTCTGCAACCCCGGATGAAATTGAAGGTTCCGGTGACGTGAAATACCATCTGGGCGCGTCTTCGGACCGTGCATTTGATGGTAATGAGGTACATCTTTCGCTGACGGCCAACCCCTCTCACCTTGAAGCGGTAAATCCAGTGGCTCTAGGAAAGACCCGTGCAAAACTGACGCAACGGGGTGACATCGGTGGCACGAGCGTCCTGACACTGCTTATGCATGGAGACGCAGCCTTTTCCGGACAAGGCATTGTGGCCGAAGGCTTCGCACTTAGCGATCTTCGCGGCTATAGCACTGGTGGTACCATCCATGTGGTGGTGAACAACCAAATCGGCTTTACAACTGCACCGCATTATTCCCGGTCCTCCCCATATCCATCAGATATGGCAAAAGCAATTCAAGCACCGGTGTTCCATGCCAATGGCGATGATCCGGAAGCGGTGGTCTTTGCCATGAAGCTTGCCACCGAATACAGACAGAAATTTAAAAAGGATGTAGTGGTTGACATGTTCTGCTACCGCAGATTTGGCCATAATGAAGGCGATGAGCCATCCTTTACCCAGCCACTTATGTACAAGCGGATCAAAAATCATCCGTCTACCCGTCAGATATATGCGGACAGACTTATCCGTGAAGGCTTGGTGACCAAAGAAGAAACGGAAAAGATGGTCAAGGATTTCCACACTTATCTTGATGTTGAAATGGAAGCCGCCAAAACCTACAAACCGGAAAAAGCAGACTGGTTTGCCGGAAGCTGGACCGGTCTTGAACGCCCGGACGATGATCTTCGTCGTGGCAGTGAAACCGGTATTCATATTGACGAACTTAACGATCTTGGTCGTTTACTCACCACAGTTCCGGACAATTTCAAAATTCACAGAACGCTGCAAAGAACATTGGATGCAAAAGCGCGCATGTTTGATAGCGGTGAAAATTTTGACTGGGCAACGGCCGAAGCGCTTGCCTTTGGTACGCTCATCCGTGAAGGGCATCGCGTGCGCCTTTCCGGTCAGGACAGCCAGCGCGGAACCTTTTCCCAGCGCCATAGTGTGTTTATTGATCAGGAAACTGAAGATCGCTACGCACCACTGGCATATGCTGGTGAAGGTCCAAAGGCCCATGCCACTTACGAAGTAATCGACAGCGCATTATCGGAGGAAGCGGTGCTTGGTTACGAATATGGATATACCATGGCAGAGCCAAATGCACTCGTACTCTGGGAAGCACAGTTTGGTGATTTTGCCAATGGTGCTCAGATGATCTTTGACCAGTTCATTTCAAGTGCGGAATCAAAATGGCTGCGTTTTAGTGGTCTTGTTGTGCTTCTGCCTCATGGATATGAAGGGCAAGGTCCTGAGCATTCATCCGCGCGACTGGAGCGCTTCCTTCAGCTTTGCGCTGAAGATAACATGCAGGTGGTCAATGCGACTACACCGGCGAACTATTTCCATGTGCTGCGCCGTCAGATGAAGCGAAAATTCCGTAAGCCACTGATCATTATGACCCCGAAATCATTGCTGCGTCACAAGCTTGCGACCTCAAAGATTGAGGATATGGGCGAAAACTCAGAATTCCATCGCATTTTGTGGGACGATTCAGAGAGTGATCCACATAAAACCATCAAAATTAATAAACCGACAGGCATTAAGCGCCTGATTCTGTGTACAGGTAAGGTTTATTACGATCTGATGGCGGAGCGGGATGCCCGTGCGCAAAAGGATACTTACCTGATGCGTATTGAGCAGCTTTATCCATTCCCTGCGGAGGCTCTAACGAAGGAAATCAAACGCTTTAAAAACCTTGAGAGTGTTGTTTGGTGTCAGGAAGAGCCAAGGAATATGGGATCCTGGAGCTTCATTGATCCTTATATCGAACAAGCGCTTGCTGCCGCCAAATGTAAGGTGGATCGTCCGGCTTATGCGGGCCGTAAGGCCGCTGCGTCACCGGCGACAGGACTTATGGAACGTCATAAAGCAGAACAGGCAGAACTTATTGATCAGGCCCTAACAATAGAAAAAAGATAAGAAGAAAATAATAAGGAGAAGGTCAGATGACCGTCGAAATCCATGTACCGGTACTCGGTGAATCAGTAACTGAAGCAACAGTTGGCAAATGGTATAAGGCCGTTGGTGAAGCCGTTGCGGTCGATGAAGTGATTTGTGAGCTTGAGACAGATAAAGTGGCGCTTGAAGTCACAGCGTCTGCGTCCGGTGCGCTTGAAGAAATTACAGCTGAGGAAGGCGCAAACGTTGAAGTGGGGGCGCTTCTTGGAAAAATTGATGAAACTGCCCACGGCACCGCAGCCGCAGCACCCGCACCAGCAGCAGAAGCGCCGGCTCCGGAAAAAAAGCCGGAAGCGGCGGCCCCTTCAGCGCCATCAAAAGCTGGTTCCAATGTTAGACCGGCCGCTGCGAAGCTTGCGGAGGAAAAAGGTGTGGACCTTGGTGTTGTCACCGGAACTGGCGCCGGCGGAACCATCACGAAAGCCGATGTGCTTGCCTATCTGTCAGGTGCTTCTGCACCAGCACCTGCTGCCGCATCGCCTGCTGCACCAGTAGCAACGGTAGCAGCACAACAACAAGAAGAAGTGGTGCCGATGACCCGTCTTCGTCGTACCATCGCCAAGCGATTAAAAGACGCGCAAAACACGGCGGCAATGCTAACCACATATAACGAAGTGGATATGTCAGCGGTGATGGCCCTTCGCGCACAATATAAAGAGACCTTTGAAAAGAAACATGGTGCGCGTCTTGGCTTCATGTCCTTCTTCACCAAAGCATGTGTTGCCGCGCTTAAGGAAATTCCGGAAGTAAATGCGGAAATTCGTGACGACAGCATTGTCTATAAAAACTATTATAACATTGGTGTAGCGGCTTCGACCCCATCCGGACTTGTGGTCCCAGTGGTTCGAAACGCCCAAGACATGGGATTTGCCGACATCGAAAAAGAAATCGGTCGTCTTGGTGGTCTTGCCCGTGACGGTAAACTCGCCATGGAAGATATGATGGGCGGTACCTTCACCATTTCAAATGGTGGTGTATTTGGTTCGCTTCTTTCAAGCCCGATCCTCAATGCACCGCAGTCCGGTATTTTGGGAATGCATACCATCCAAAAACGCCCTGTCGTAGTCAATGATGAAATTACCATTCGTCCGATGATGTATTTAAGCTTGAGCTACGATCACCGAATTGTTGATGGTAAAGGTGCGGTAACCTTCCTGGTGCGCGTTAAAGAAAATCTTGAAGATCCACAACGCCTGGTTCTTGATCTATAAAAATATAATAAATGGAAAATCAATATGAGTGATACATATGATGTTGTTGTGATCGGGGGTGGCCCCGGTGGATATGTAGCGGCCATTCGTGCGGCGCAGCTGGGCCTAAAAACAGCCTGCGTTGAAATGCGCGGCACACTAGGAGGTACTTGCCTTAATGTAGGCTGTATTCCATCGAAGGCACTTCTTCATGCGTCGGAACTGTTTGATGAAGCAAATGGCGGTATGGAAAAATACGGCATTAAAACCGGTAAAGTGTCGGTTGATATTAAGCAGATGATGGGTCACAAGGATCAAATCGTTACGGACCTTACCAACGGCATTGAGTTTCTGTTTAAGAAAAACAAAGTCGATTATATTAAAGGCCGCGGCAAAGTTGCGGGCGCTGGAAAAGTAGACGTTGAACTTTCCGAGGGCGGAAGTCAAACCGTCGAGGCCAAAAATATCGTGATTGCCACCGGATCCGATGTGGCGAACCTTCCGGGCATTGATATTGATGAAAAAATTGTGGTTTCTTCCACGGGGGCGCTTAGTCTTCCCAAAGTACCTAAACATATGGTGGTGATTGGCGGTGGTGTTATCGGGCTTGAGCTCGGTTCCGTTTGGAAGCGCCTAGGGGCCGATGTTACAGTGATTGAATTTATGGATCGCATTACCCCGGAAATGGACGGTGAAGTTTCAAAAACTTTTGCGAGAATACTTAAAAAACAAGGCTTTAAATTTATATTAAAGTCAAAAGTCACAGCCGTTAAAACCACCAAAACCGGTGCCACTGTAACCATAGAACCAGCCGCGGGCGGGGATTCTGAAGCAGTAAAAGCAGATGCTGTTCTGGTATCTGTTGGTCGTCGTCCGTACACAGATGGTCTTGGACTGGACGCTGCTGGCGTCAACATGACCGATCGCGGCCAGGTGGATATCAATGATCATTTTGAAACCAACATCCCTGGTATTTACGCCATCGGTGATGTGGTGCGGGGTGCTATGCTTGCTCATAAGGCTGAGGACGAAGGCGTCGCTGTCGCCGAAATCATCGCCGGTTACGCGGGTCATGTGAATTATGACGCGATCCCAGGCGTGATTTATACCATGCCGGAAGTGGCAAGCGTTGGTGCAACCGAAGAGCAGCTTAAAGAAGCGGGTACCGCATATAATGTAGGCAAGTTTCCTTTCACCGCCAACAGTCGTGCCAAGGCGAACAGCCAAACAGACGGTTTTGTGAAAATCCTATCTTCGCAGGATACGGATAAAGTGCTTGGCGCTCATATCATTGGCGCGGATGCTGGAAATATGATCGCAGAAGTGACACTGGCGATTGAAAAAGGCCTCACAGCCGAAGATATTGCTTATACCTGCCACGCTCATCCAACAGAGACCGAAGCAGTTAAGGAAGCGGCCATGGCGGCAGGTGGATCACCGATCCATATGTAAGTTTTAGAGAGAATTTTGAATTTGCTAAAGGCGGTTTTTAAGCCGCCTTTTTTATTTAGATTCTACTCTTCAGCCAGTTCCATTCGACTTCCAAGTGTTCCAAGAATTTCTTTTACCTTGGGGGCTGATCGTCTAAATTCCAGACCCATAAAACCACCATCAGCCCAAGCAACGCGTGCTGGTATAAACTGGTTGTTTTTAATTCTGATCATTAAGAGCGTTTCGACGGAAAGTGGGAGATTAATTTTTACTTTGGCGCCGTATAGTGAAAGGTCATAGACCACGGCATCAAACGTAAATCCAGAAACTTGAATGCAGCATTTAAGCAGGACTGTTTTTCTTTCAACTTTACGTCGTTCGACGTAAACGTCTTCGATTTCTTTTTGTACACTCATTGATCGTTTTCCCTTATCTTTTCCCTATTTCGATCGATACTAACCACCCCATTACAATGTCCATTCCTCGTTTTGAATGGTCTTTGCGCGTCTGAAAATGTCCTCCCAAGCCGATTACATTTAGAGATAATTCACGTGCCTCAATTCGCAAATTGAACCCTTTACCCAGCAATGGCTCATTCGCATTTGCGTTCTAAACTAAAGGCAAAATGTGCAAGAAAAGTGGATGAATATGTGAAAACCAAAGAAATTTTTTTTTGAGCTGAATTTTCTTGTCACATCCGAAATAACTTATTAGCTTCCTATACTTAGAGAATAAATTGCATTTTATAATACGGGATATTAGGGGTTATGACTTTCTCGGTTCGGCACAAATTGGCATTTGCTCTTTCGATGCTGTCGCTTGCCGTATGTACAGGCATTTATCTGGGGCTTCGGGACGATTTTAATCGCGACTTTAACTTCTACCTCAATCAAGTGCGCATTAATGATGCGCACCGATTGGCGGAATATGTCGAAACCGAATTTAACCCGACTGCAATCGAAGATTTTGCAACGTCACGACGCGAATGGTCACTTATCGAACGGACCGCGATGGCGGGCAGCCAGGCGATTATGCCCCCCGAAGCAGGTCCTCATCATCGTCCCGGCGAGCCATTTCCTCACCCTCCACCTCATTTCGATCCCGGTTTTCGAGGGCCACCACCACCGGGGTCACCCTTTACATTGGTGGATCTAAACAATCGATCATATTTTGACAAACTGGCTATCGATTCAACCTGGCCTAAAATTGAAATAAACGGTCCCGACGGTGTTATCGGATATTTCGCGATCCGGCCGTTTGTTGAGCGCCAAACAAAAGCTACCGAGCTTTATAACAAACAGCAACAGGACTATTTTCTGGCTACGGTTTTGGTTGCGCTGATTGTATCAATCGCGGCGGCCTGGCCAATCATTTTTGTTTTACTCAAACCGCTAACTCAAATTTCTGAAACTGTAACCAAGCTTGCCAATCATGATTATCAGGCAAAATCAGAAATAAAAAGCAAGGATGAACTTGGGGAACTTTCCAAAAACATTAACTTTCTAGCCAGTAAACTGGCGAGCCACGACCGGTATCAATCAGAATGGTTATCGCAAATTTCCCATGATCTGCGCACGCCGGCGAGCATTATGCTTGCGGAAATTGAAGCAATTAAGGATGGAGTATATCCGCTGACCAAAGATGCAATCGAGTCTCTTGAAACGGAGACCAAGAGGCTCGATAATCAAATCAACGACCTTCATGAACTTAGTGTGCTCAAATGTGGTGAAGTGCCCCTGCATCGCCAGGAAACGGATGTGGCTGAAATGGTCCGCTCAGTTGCCAAGGATACGCAAACCTTGCGTCAATCCTGTAATCTTGATTTTTCACTCTATGTGGATGGTAAAAAGGTACAGGAAGAAGAACAGGTGGAACCAGTAAAATGGCCTTTGGACCGAGAAAAGATGTATCGGGTAATTGTGAATTTGATGCAAAACTCAATACGCTATAGCCACAAGGGTGGCTTTATAAATTGCAAGTTGCTTATTGATAAGGGGCTAAAGCTTATTTGGGAAGACAGCGCCCCTGGCGTCCTTGAGGAAGACTTAGGCAAGATTTTCGATCCTATGTTCCAGTGCCATAAAAATAGGAACTTTAATAACGGTAGCAGTGGTATTGGTCTTTCTATTGTATCAGCAATTGTTAAACTGCATGGCGGGGACGTGAGTGCTCAAAATATCCCTAACAAGGGACTAAGACTTACAGTGAATTTGATATGAAGAAAATTTTAGTTGTTGAAGATGAACATAAGCTAGCCAATGTGGTGCAAAAATATTTGCAAAATGCCGGCTATCTGACGCACCATTTTGACAGAGGAACCGGTGTGGTCGACTGGGTAAAACAAAATAACCCGGACGCGGTGCTTCTTGATCTTATTGTGCCGGAAGTAGATGGCATTACCCTTTGCCGGGAAATTAGAAAATTCAGCGAAGTTCCGATCATTATGGTCACAGCACAGGTAGATGAAGTGGACCGTGTTCTTGGTCTGGAAATCGGTGCGGACGACTATATTTGTAAACCGTTTAGCCTGCGTGAGCTGGTCGCAAGGGTAAGAGCCATTTTGAGGTTTGAAAGAGTGAGCTCACAAGGAACGGATTATGTGGATGACATGCTTTCTATCGATGAAGAAAGGATGCAATGCTTCGTTGACGGTAAAGTTGTTGATCTTACGGCAGTTGAATTTTCACTTCTTTGCTTGCTCGCCAAAACACCGGGGCGGGTGTACTCGCGCGCGCAGCTCATTGATCAAGTCTATCCCGATTATAGGGTCGTAAATGAACGTACAATGGATAGCCATATCAAGAAACTAAGAAAGCGCCTCAAGGACGCTGCTGGGGATGTTGAGCTTATCCATTCAATTTATGGTGTGGGTTATAAACTTGAACTGCCGTAAAATTTGCTGATACCTGTACTTGAAGTTTCCGAATGAAGTATTAAGAATAGACTTCCCGTAAAAATGAGGAAGTCAAATGAACATCGTAGAATGCAATTCGGATGCGGAGATAATGTCAACTTACCCTGTGATGAGCCAGCTTCGTCCCCATGTGGCGAAAGAAGATTACCTTGATCTGATACGCGAAATGGAAGGACAAGGCGGGCAGCTCATCGCGGCGATGGAAGCGGAAACAGTTGTAGGCTGCGCTTTTTTTCGCCGGGAAACGCGACTGTTCACTGGCCCGATGGTTTATGTGGATGATCTGGTGAGTGATGAGAACCAGCGTTCAAAAGGCGTTGGTCATGCACTTATTGATTGGATGTCAGAATTTTGTCGCGAGCACGGCATTAAAAACTTAGTGCTGGATAGTGCAGTGCACCGCGGACAGGGGCATAAGTTTTATTTCCGTGAAGGCTTTACCATCACATCTTTTAATTTCAAAAAACCGATCAACTAACTATTTCTTTTTGGCGCTGGGGTGGGCGTTATTGTAGACATCCATCAGATAAGCGGTATCCACGTCGGTATAATGCTGGGTGGTGGAAAGATCAGCGTGACCAAGAAGTTCCTGGATGGTGCGAAGATCCCCACCCGCAGTTAGCAAGTGTGTGGCAAAGCTGTGCCTGAGTGCGTGGGGGGTTGCCGATGCTGGCAGACCAAGAGCGACACGTATTTTCTGCATGGCAAGTTGTACGTTTCTGGCGTTAAGACGCTTGCCACGCACACCGACAAAAAGTGCTTCACCGCGCTTTAGATTTCTAGGGCACGCACGAACATAATTATCAACAGCTTCCACCACAGCTGGAAGCAGCGGCACCAGCCTTTCCTTGTCGCGTTTGCCGCGCACAGTCATGATGTCGCCTTTATCCAGATCCCCCACATTAAGGCTTAAAGCTTCCGCCACACGAAGACCGCAACCATATAGAAGGGTGAGCACCGCTATATCCCGTAGTGCGACCCAGTCATTTGTTGTCGGTGCCGCCATAGTGCCCACTTCCGTGATGGTACGCTTTGCAGCATCTTCGCCTATGGGGCGTGGCAAGCGCTTTTTAAGTTTCGGGCTGCTGACCGCATCAATAGCATCATTTTTAAGCTCACCTGTTTTTCTCAAATATTTGAAAAAAGATTTCACCGCACTGAAGGCGCGGGCCATGCTGGCGGGTGACAGCCCATCATGGCGACGCGAGGCAAGATAACTTCTAAAATCAGCCGGACGCAATTTTTCAAGGGTTTGCTTTGTTGGCGAGACCCCGATATGGCCACGCAGAAAATTTAAAAAGTAACCCACATCGCGCAGGTAAGCATCGTGGGTATGTGGTGACACACGTTTTTCAGAAACCAGATAATCTTGCCAGCGTTTTAAGACTGGCCGAAGCGCGGGGTATAAATTATCTTCTAATTTTGTCTCTTGAGCCATTGGATCAGGCACTTATGAAAGGATTTTCCAAGAAAACGCAAGAGTTCCGTTCCCTGCCCGGGATAGAACATGTCCGCATCGCGGCTGCCAAATGCAAGGATGCCAGGCGGGTTATTGTCTGTTGCTGGCAGCTTCACCAAAGCTTCTGCTTTAATCAATGATTTTGCGGGGCCAAAGATGTCTTCGGAAACTTCCACATCGCCACGCAGTTGAATGATGTCGTCCTTACCAAGATATTCATCAACACGTCCTTTAGGTAGTTTTGAAATTTCCAATAAACTTGGGATACCCACTTCATTTTCATCTTCAAAACATATACGAATGACGTCAATGTGAAGATTGTCGGCCCAATCGTGCGTGACAATATGGCCCAGCTGAGAAATATCGTTAATCTCAAGAAGACTTAGAACGGCTTCATGCACCTGTACCTGTGTGGTCAAGTTGTTACGTGACGTATCGATCAGATGACCCTGACTAAATTTAAGATCCTCGAGATTTGATTTTATTTTTTCAATCATCAATGTCTGAAAATCGACAATTTCGTCGTCAGTTGATCTGTTAGGAGGAGTAAGAACCGCAAACAGTTCCGGATTTTCAATTAGGAAATCAGGATTTCTACTTAAGTAATTTTTGACTACCGCGGGATCAATATCTTCTATTTCCTTCTTCTTACCACTCATGATTTAGCCTGTGATGGATTGACCTGTTTTTTCCCAGTCGGCGACAAAAGCGGCAAGGCCACTGTCTGTCAGTGGATGTTTAAACAGCTGGTGAACCACTTTCGGCGGGATCGTCGCCACGTCAGCGCCGATCAGTGCACTATCCAGGATATGCAGATTATGACGGGTGCTTGCCACCAGAATTTCGGTATTAAAATCATAATTATCATAAATGGTGCGAATATCAGCAATGAGTGCCATGCCGTCATGACCGACATCGTCATGACGACCGACAAATGGGGAAATGAAGCTGGCACCGGCCTTGGCGGCTAGGAGTGCCTGACTTGCGGAAAAACACAGCGTTACATTGACCATTTTCCCTTGGTCAGAAAAATACTTACAGGCTTTTAGGCCGTCTGGTGTAAGCGGAACTTTGAGGCAGACATTTTTCGCAATATCATAAAGCACACCGGCTTCACGGACCATTGTTTCGTAATCGGTGGCTGCCACTTCGGCGCTTACTGGGCCGTCCACAAGATCACAAATTTCTTTGGTTACTTCGATGATATCGCGACCGGATTTTAAGATAAGCGATGGATTAGTTGTTACTCCGTCCACAAGCCCCAATTCAACAAGAGGTCTGATTTCGTCAATCTCCGCCGTATCGATAAAAAACTTCATATTTTGTGATCCTTCAATGAAATGAATATGTGTAAATGCGCTTTTGTCTTTTGTGCATTTATTTCGGCTTTTGTGCAAGGGTATATTGCGATAATGTAGGCGCAAAATAAAATCTTGGTAAGGCCGCACCGATTGTCAGAACTATTTTCCAGAACCCGTATACAAATTTTGCTTCCGTTGCCGCTTAGTGGGGTGCTGGATTATCTGATGCCCGATGAGCTTCAGTTGCAGAAGGGCGATTTCGTCACTGTGCCGCTTTCCGGGCGCGAAGTGCAGGGGGTGGTGTGGGACACAGATCCTGAGAACAGAGATGTTCCGGAAGAAAAATTAAAATATGTGATCCGAAAAGCGGAACTCCCGCCACTACCGGAAAGCCTGATGAAGTTTGTTAGTTGGGTGGCTAATTATACGCTTTCTCCACTTGGATCTGTGCTTAAAATGGCGCTGAGCGTGCCGCGCAAATTTGATAAACCAAAAAAGAAGATCCTTTACCGGCTGTCGCCTGAGTTACCAGAAAAATTATCGCCCGCTCGAACCCGGGTGGCAGAAGCGGCCGTGGGTGATATGCCTATGGCTGTTAAATCCTGGTGTGACATTGCTGCGGTGGGGGAAGGTGTAGTCCGTGGGATGATCAAGGCTGGACAGATGGTTCCAGTTGAAGTCAGCGGTGAAGAAAGTTTTCTAAAGCCGGATATTGAACTTGAACGGGCCACTTTGTCAAAAGAACAGCGGGATGCCGCCGAGCAAATAATCTTACAACAAAGAAGCGGTACGTTTCAGGCGATGCTGCTTGAAGGGGTGACCGGCAGCGGTAAGACGGAAGTCTACTTTGAAGCCATTGCAGAGGCCTTGAGGGATAAAACTGCACAGGTATTGGTGCTTGTCCCGGAAATTTCCCTGACCGCGCAGTGGCTTGAACGGTTTAAAGAGCGCTTCGGGTCTGAGCCTGTCATCTGGCATTCGGAAATGACCCCTGCTCAACGCCGCCGTGCCTGGTGGGCAACCATTTGCGGCGAAGCGCGCGTGATTGTTGGGGCACGCTCGGCCCTTTTCCTACCTCTTCAAAACCTCAAGCTGGTAATCGTTGATGAAGAACATTCAACAACTTTCAAGCAGGATGAAGGGGTAATGTATAACGGGCGTGATATGGCCGTGGTGCGGGCCATGCACATGCACTGCCCGGTGGTGCTGGCGTCTGCCACCCCGTCATTGGAAACGCTCATCAATGCGGAAAGTGGAAAGTATGACTGGCTTTATCTTGGTGAACGGCATGGCCCCGCAGAACTGCCACAAATGTCTTGCGTGGATCTTAAGAAGTATCCCCTTGAATCCGGATCATGGATCAGTCAACCGCTTCGAATGGCGCTAGAGGACAATTTTGTAAAAGGGGAGCAAACGCTGCTGTATCTCAATCGACGGGGATATGCACCGCTCACATTATGTCGGTCTTGCGGGCATCGGATGGAGTGTCCCCATTGTTCGGCCTGGCTTGTGGAACACAGTCGTTTTAATAAACTTGAATGTCATCACTGCGGCTTTAACCGACCAAAACCAAATATTTGCCCGCAGTGCGAGGCTGTGGATAGTCTGGTCGCGGTCGGTCCCGGTGTAGAGAGGGTGGCCGAGGAAGTTGCGGTCCTGTTTCCCGATGCGCGCCTGGCCGTTATGTCCAGCGACGAAATCGCCTCGCCTGCTTCGCTTAAGCGAATGATTGAAAGCATCGAACGTCACGAGGTTGATTTTATCATTGGCACCCAGATCGTTACCAAGGGCTATCATTTTCCCATGCTGACGCTTGTGGGGGTGATTGATGCGGATTTGGGGATGTCGGGTGCGGATCCGAGGGCGGCGGAGCGCACCTGGCAGCAACTGGAACAAGTGGCGGGCCGCGCAGGTCGCGCGGAACATGCCGGTCGGGTGATCTTTCAAACCTATCAGCCGAACCACCCGGTGCTGCAGGCAATTGTTTGTGGGGATAAGGATTTATTCCTGGAACGCGAAGCAGCGTCTCGGGAAGCACAGAACCTGCCGCCGTATGGCAAACTGGCATCGCTTATTCTGTCCGGCCCGGATAGAAGTAAAGTTGTAGGCGCTGCCAAAGCACTGGGTTCCAAGGCACCCCACTCAAATGATTTAAAAGTCTTGGGCCCCGTGCCAGCACCGCTTTCCTATCTGCGTGGCAATCATCGCTATCGTTTCCTTGTGAAAGCGGGAACGTCCGTCAATTTACAAAATGAAATCAGGTGTTGGTTGGATCTGCTTCCATCCCAGCGCGGCGTAAAAATACAGATCGACATCGATCCTTATAGTTTTTACTAGCCTTTGAGTAAATCCTGCACTGCCCGGTGGCCTTGTTCGACGGCTGCTTCTGTCATGGCTTGGGCACCGGCGTCGGAATTGGCGATAGCGATACTGCCGTGCTTTTTACGCCCCTTGATCCAGTGCATCTGTTCTTCCGTCCAGCGATCACTGAACCAGCTTATGGTATCGGTGTCATGATCATATCCCATGGCATACCCGTGAGGCCAGCGATTGACGATGATCCCTTTGATATCCCGCGCCGGATCAAAACCGCCCGACCCAAGCATGGCACCTAGCTGAGTGCGGATATTTTCTTCGAACACCTCAAACGGCGTGTCTAACAGTTCCCAGCGACCTGCCCTGAATTGCACGGACGCAGTGCCTTCACCGGATACCGGTATATGATACATATGTACGGTAATGGGCTCATCTGGTGTGCGCGAAGACTGGTAATCATCAAATTTGAGCGGATAGGATAGACGAATATCGCTGAAAAAGCTGCCGGGACAATAAGCAGCAAAAATGCCCAGATTTTTAAAGGCCTGCCAGTTATCAATAAGCACAGAGACCGATACCAGTGGGGTGCGGATCATTTTGTGTAGCGCATCCCGTTGTTCGTAGGGCAGTTCCGGGCAAATGTGCGGGATAACTGCATTGTAACAGGCCATAATACAGTGTTTTGCGCGCACGCGGTTGAGTGTTGCATCTGAACGCGCGTAAGTGATTTCAACCTGCTCCACAGATTGCGCGCTGCCCTTGTGCGCCACATTTAGCACTGTGGAATTCAAGCGAATGCGAACTGGTGCGCCGTCACGGTCTAATTTGGTATAATCGAATTTCGCTGAAATAATATCATGCATAGAACTGCCGGGGGCCACATTCGGAATCATATGCCGTACCAGCATTCGTGCTAAGGATGCGTTGCCGTCGGGAAAATGAAAATCTTCTTTATAGGTATGACCTTCGCGCTCAGCGTACCACTCACGTTGCTCTTCAACGCCAAGGCCGCTT
>JANQJN010000064.1 GCA_028281625.1 Emcibacteraceae bacterium
AGGTTTCGACGGTAAGATTATCATTTGTATAGACGCAGATGTCAGCAGCAATGCCAAGGGCGCGTCTGCCGATTTCTTCCGCATCAAGATCCTGATCCATAAGGGCTTTTGCGGCTGCCATGGCGAAATTGCCACCTGAGCCGATCGCGATAAGACCATCTGCTGGTTCAAGCACATCACCTGTACCTGTGAGGATTAGTGAGACATCCTTATCCACAACAGCCATCATTGCTTCGAGGCGACGAAGATAACGGTCGGTACGCCAATCTTTCGCCATTTCTACGCAGGCGCGGGTGAGCTGTCCATTAAAGCGTTCAAGCTTTTCTTCAAGCCTTTCAAACAGCGCAAATGCGTCCGCAGTGGACCCCGCAAAGCCAGCGATTACATTACCATCACCGATGCGGCGCACTTTCCTTGCGTTTGCCTTGATCACCGTGTTTCCAAGCGACACTTGACCATCGCCAACGACGACTACTTTATCGTCCTTACGTACGCTGAGTATGGTTGTTCCTCGCCATCCTTTGGGTTGATCTGTCATCTGTCACTCATCCATTTAATTGTAAGCATGAGTTAACAAATGGGGAATTTTTCGCTCATGGTCAAGGGGCATGTTGTTTTTTAGTAAAAAAATGCCTTTAAATGCGCCAAAAGCTGGCACAATCCCTAAAGTGCTGCTATATGTCATGCAAAATCGATAAAATCGACGTGTAGGAGGATAAAATGCGCACAGCAACAGTAGAGCGCACAACAAAGGAAACATCTGTTTCGGCAACAGTAAATCTGGATGGCACCGGCGTTTATGACGTGGATACCGGCATCGGATTTCTTGACCATATGATGGAACAGCTTTCCCGTCATAGCCTGATGGACCTGACCCTACGCGCCAAAGGCGATACTCATATCGATTTTCATCATACAACCGAAGACGTTGGGATTGTTGTCGGACAGGCGGTGGCGGATGCACTTGGTGATCTGCGCGGTATCACCCGTTACGGCAACGCGATCATTCCCATGGATGAAACCTGCACCCGTTGCTCAGTGGATATTTCCGGTCGTCCGTTTATCGTATTTAATGTGAATTTTACTCGTGACAAGCTGGGTGAAATGGATACGGAACTTTTCCTTGAGTGGTTCCGTGCTTTCGCACAGGGCGCTGGCATGACACTGCATGTGGAAAATATGTACGGCGAAAATAACCACCATATTATCGAAAGCAGTTACAAAGCGCTTGCGCGCGCCATGCGTCAGGCCATTGAAATTGATCCCCGTAAATCGGATGCAATCCCTTCAACCAAAGGCATGCTTGGCGACAAGTCGGACTAAATCCAATGCAGAAAACTGTGATTATCGATTATGGCTCCGGCAATCTACGCTCGGCGGAAAAAGGAACTGCGCGCGCAGCAGAAGGGCTTGATATGGATGTGCTGGTTACATCTTCGCCAGATGAAGTGCGCTCCGCAGACCGGATCATCCTGCCTGGCGTTGGTGCTTTTGCCGATTGTATGCGGGGCCTTACGGCCCTTGATGGCATGCGTGATATTTTACAGGAAAAAGTAATTCAGGGCGGTACGCCATTCCTTGGGATCTGCGTGGGTATGCAGTTGCTCGCGGACGCGGGTCTGGAACATGGCAGCACAGATGGTCTGGGATGGATTGGCGGCACCGTGGAAGAAATGGAAGCGGGCGATTTGAAAGTACCACACATGGGGTGGAATGATCTTGTGATTGATCAGCCGGATCATCCCGTATTCAAAGATGTCAATACTGGCAACCATGCTTATTTCGTCCACAGCTATCACTTTAAGGTGTTGGACAGTAAAAACAGCTTGGCCCATGTGGACTACGGCGGATATATTAGTGCCGTAGTTGGTCGGGATAATATTGTCGGTACCCAGTTCCACCCGGAAAAAAGCCAGGCCGTAGGCCTTAAGCTGATTGAGAATTTCTTGAAATGGTCACCGTAGGATGAGTGAAGCAGAAAAAGAAAATAAAGGACCGCGCCTTAGCGTCGATGAAGTCACATCGCTGGATAATGTGGATATCCTGGAGCTGTGTGAAACAACGCGCGTGGCGATCCTTGCTCATGAAGGCTTTAACTGGCTGACACCACCACCGGAAAAAACCTTGGAAAGTTTCTGGAAAGGGGTCTTCATCATCCCAGAGCGTACCCTGATCATTGCCCGCATGGATGGTCAGATCGCGGGGTGTTGTCAACTGGTGCAACCGCCTAAGAACAACGAAGCCGGATCATTCCGCGGCAGTATCGAAACCTTTTTCCTGGCACCGTGGGCGAGGGGGCATAACCTGGCCAAAGCCATGCTGCAAAAAGCCGAGGATGTGGCCCGTGAAAAAGGCTGCCGTACTCTGGAATGTCACATGGCATCTGACCAGCATGCGGCCATTGCTATTTGTGAATGGATCGGCATGGACCGCTGGGGCATTAAGGAACGCTATGCCCGTATCAACGATGTATTTGTTCCTGGCTATTATTATTCAAAAAATTTGGACTGATTATGATCTTGTTTCCCGCCATTGACTTAAAAGACGGTAATTGTGTGCGCCTTTATAAAGGTGAAATGGATCAGGCCACAGTCTTTAACGATAACCCCGGTAATCAGGCCAAACAGTTTGAAGACGCGGGTTGTGAATGGATACATCTTGTGGACCTCAACGGTGCTTTCGCGGGAAGACCTGTGAATGGCGATGCAGTAGATAGCATTCTTGAAAGTGTGTCGGTACCTGTGCAGCTTGGCGGCGGCATCCGTGATGTGGCGACCATTGGAAACTGGATCGAAAAAGGGATTAGTCGCGTGATCCTGGGCACTATCGCCCTTCGCGATCCGTCTGTTGTGATTGAAGCCGCCAGGGAATTTCCGGGCAAAGTGGCCGTAGGCATCGATGCGCGTAATGGCATGGTCGCTGTCGAAGGTTGGGCAGAGACATCCGACATGTCCGCGGTGGAGCTTGGTAAAAAGTTTGAAGATGCAGGTGTCACCAGCATAATTTATACCGATATAGACCGTGACGGCACCATGGAAGGGCTTAATGTCCAGGGAACCATTGATCTTGCCAATGCGCTTAGTATTCAAGTGATTGCGTCCGGCGGTGTGGCGTCACTAGATGATCTTAAAGTGCTTAAAGCCGCAGCAGAAACAGCGACCGGCATCATAGAAGGGGCTATTTCCGGTCGTGCCCTTTATGACGGAAGCCTTGATGTAAAAGAAGCAATTGCCTTTTTGCGGGGAGAGGCATAATGCTCAAAGCTCGTATCATTCCCTGCCTTGATGTCAAAGACGGTCGCGTAGTTAAAGGCGTTAATTTCGTTGGTCTTCGTGATGCTGGTGATCCGGTGGAACAGGCAAAAATTTATGATGCCGCTGGTGCGGACGAGCTTTGTTTTCTGGATATCACTGCATCTAGTGATAACCGCGGTATAATTCTGGATGTAGTCCGCCAGACAGCAGAGCAATGTTTTATGCCGCTTACTGTTGGGGGTGGTGTGCGCGGTGAGGAGGATGTAAGGAAACTACTTCTGGCTGGCGCGGACAAAGTTTCCGTTATGACCGCAGCGGTAAAAAGGCCGGAACTGGTCCGGGAGCTAGCGGAAAAATTCGGCTCTCAGTGTATTGTGGTGGCCATTGATGCGAAGTCGGTGGAACCGGATAAATATGAAGTCTTCACCCATGGTGGGCGTGAGCCAACAGGTATCGACGCCGTCGAATATGCAAAAAAAGTTGCTGATTATGGGGCAGGAGAAATTTTGCTTACCTCCATGGATCGGGACGGCACCAAAAGCGGGTTTAACATTGAACTCACCCGCGCAATCGCAGACAGCGTGTCCATTCCAGTGATTGCGTCCGGGGGGGTCGGAACACTTGAACATATGGTGGAAGGCGTCCGCGACGGCCACGCTACAGCGGTGCTTGCCGCTTCCATTTTTCATTTTGGTGAATATAGTATTGAAGAATGCAAGCGCTATATGGCCGATGCGGGAATTGAGGTAAGGATCTGACATGACCGAAAAACAGGATATTTTAAAAACTCTGGAACAGGTGATTGAAAGCCGAAAGGGTGATGCACCGGATAACAGTTATGTGGCGAAGCTTTTTTCAAAGGGTCGCAAGAAAATCGCCCAGAAAGTGGGCGAAGAAGCGGTAGAGCTTTGTATCGCCGCCGCCCACAATGATAAAGTTGAAGTGGTGTCTGAATCGGCAGATCTTCTTTTTCACATGATGGTGCTCTGGTCAGATATGGGCCTTAAGCCAGAAGATGTTTATGATGAGCTGCGCCTTCGTGAGGGCGTGTCGGGTATTGACGAGAAAAAAGCAAGAGGGGAGTTTGTTGATGGCCTATGATTCAAATAACGTGTTTGCGATGATTTTGCGCGGCGATATTCCTTGCGATAAGGTTTATGAGGATGAATTTGCGTTATCCTTTAAGGATATCAATGCCCAGGCACCTGTGCATGTGCTGGTAATCCCAAAAGGCGAATATGTCAGTATGGCGGATTTTAGTGTAAACGCGTCTGCAGAGGAAATGACCGGTTTCTTCCGTGCCGTTGGTGAAACGGCACGTGAGTTGGGTCTAGAAGATGATGGCTATAGGCTGATCGCAAATACAGGTGCCAACGCCCATCAGGAAGTACCACACCTGCATTTTCATATTCTCGCCGGCCGCAAATTGGGGCCAATGCTCAGTCGCTAAGAATTTGCCTCAACAAATTTCTTAAGATCAATATCCGGACGTGCTCCCATATGGGTGATCACTTCGCCAGCAATCAAATTTCCGATCGCGCCGCATTCACCAAGTGACTTTCCTTTTGCAACACCATAAAGAAAACCTGCCGCAAATAGATCACCAGCGCCAGTGGTATCCACTAGGGTTTCAACAATCCGACCTTGTACATGGCCGATTTCATCTTTACTCGTCACAATACATCCTTTTGCGCCGCAGGTAATGGCAGCTAAGTCACAATCTTTCTGCACCAGACGCGCTGCTTCATTCACATCATCGGTGCCATAAAGCATCTTAATTTCATCTTCATTGGCAAAAAGAATATCGACGCCGTCTTTGACCAGCTTTAAAAACTCTTCGTGGTGGCGCTCTACACAAAAGGGATCAGAAAGGCTTAAGGACACCTTATTTCCTGCGTCATGAGCAATTTTAATGGTTTTACGAAACGCTTCTTTTGCCTCTTCCGGATCCCATAGATAGCCTTCCATGTAGGAAATTTTTGATGCGCGAACAGTGTCTTCGTCAATATCGTCCACAGTCAGGTTTACGCATGCTCCAAGGTAAGTACACATGGTCCGTTCCGCATCCGGCGTGACCAAAACCAGGCAGTGCGCAGTGGCAGGGCCGCTTTTTGCAGCATCTGTATCAAAACTCGCGCCAAGCGCGGTGATATCATGACGAAAAACCTTGCCTAACTGATCATCATTAATTTTACCGATGTAAGCGGTACTTACCCCCATGGACGCAAGCCCGGCAATGGTATTTCCCGCGGAACCGCCAGAGCATTCTATGCATTGCCCCAGTTTGTCGTATATAGCGGAAGCTTCTTCTTCACTGACCAGTTGCATACTTCCTTTGATCAGATTCTCAGAAGTTAAAAAGTCATCTTCAACGGTGGTAAGTACGTCGACGATAGCGTTGCCGATGCCAAGAACATCATATTTGGTTGTCATATTTTTTCCTGAATTTATCTTTAATAACTTATTGATAGAGGATGTAGGAGCCCATGTAAACGCAAACTATTTCTTGCCTTTTTGGACCTAATTCCCATATATTTTAACCAAGGGCGTAGAGAAATTAGTTAGGATTGATAGACGTGAGCAAATTAGTCACGGCAATTGAACGCACTGGCCAACAAATTTTTGACCGCGCTTTTCTGAAAGTATTTTTCTTAGGCTTGGCAACCACCGTTGGTGCCATCATAATCGCCTACCTCGCTGCAAATGAAGTTATGAAAGAAGTGCCTGGCTATCAGTCGGACTGGCAGTGGTGGGAAGATTTTGTAAATTGGATCATGGGTTATACGGTTGATATAGCCTTTTTTGTTATCCTGTTTTTCTTTTTTGCGCCCATATCGACCATTTTTGTTTCAATATATCTTGATGATATTGTGGATTGTGTTGAAGAACGGTTCTACCCAGAAAACAAAGCGAGCAAAAGACTCGGAATTCCAAAATTAGCCTATCTGGCTTGTAGAATTGCTCTGCTTGTTGTTGTGCTTAATATCATTGTTATTCCGCTTTACATAATATTTTTCTGGGTGCCCTTCGTTCCTATTGGAATTTTTTATTTGTTAAATGGTTATTTACTTGGATGGGGTTATTATGAAATGGTTGCCGTGCGGCACTTGGGAATAAAAGAAGCGGGCATTCACAGAAGGTCGATCCGTGGTGTAGTACTTGGAGTTGGTTTGATCATGACTTTTTTGTTTATGATTCCAATTGTACAGTTGATAGTCCCAATCGTTGGTGCGGCGTTAATTTGTCATTTGTTTCATATGAGCAGGTTTGAAGAAGCATGAATAAATATTTTGGTTTGATAGCGGTAATGTTTTTAGCGGCCTGTGGTCCCGAACAGCGGATCGCTGAAGCACCTCCGCCACCGGCGGAGCCAGCACCCGTGCCGGAAATCGTCGAAAAACCAAAACCTGCCGAACCACGTTTTCAGATGGCCAATATTATGGGACTTCAAAAATCAAGCGTTGAAGATATTCTCGGTGTCCCGTCCCTGAAGCGGGTAGAGAAATCTGCTGAAGTCTGGCTTTACGACAATCAATTCTGCAATGCGCATGTTTATTTTTATGAAAATGACAACAGTGATCTTCATGTTGAATATGTTGAGACGTCCGAAGAAAAAAATCTTATGGGCCTTGAAGGCCAGCGCGCTGATTTCTGTATTTCCACATTCCTACGCGACTAATCTGGGAGCTTTGTTTTGTCCTTAAATGTGCACAGATCCTCCACCGGGCAGGTGGGGCAGCTCGGTGTTCTCGCTTTACAGATATAACGACCGTGAAGGATTAGCCAGTGATGGGCATGACGGGCGAATTCCTTGGGTATTTTTTTCTCAAGTTTTAGCTCCACTTCAAGCGGTGTTTTTCCCGGTGCCATTTTGGTCCGGTTTGAGACGCGGAACAGATGCGTATCTACTGCAATGGTTGGATGGCCGAACGCGATGTTAAGCACCACATTGGCCGTCTTTCGGCCAACACCGGGAAGTTTTTCAAGATCTTTTCTGTTTTCTGGTACCACGCCGTCAAAATCATCCACCAGCATTTGTGCAGCTTTAATGACATTTTTGGCTTTGGTGTTAAAGAGACCGATGGTTTTGATATATTCCTTTAGTTTTTCTTCACCAAGATCGAGCATCTCTTGCGGTGTCGAAACTACTTTGAATAAGTCTTTGGTTGCTTTGTTAACACCGACATCTGTCGCCTGCGCAGAAAGTGCCACGGCAACTACCAGAGTATACGGATTGGTATAATCCAGCTCACCTTTAGGTTCTGGGTCGCGCTCTTCAAGTCTTCGGAAAAATTCGTGAATATCAGCTTTTTTCATTTGTCGCCCTTTTTTAAATCACCATACTGAACGGAGCAATAAATTGGAAGCTTCAAAAACGCTGGAAACGGGTATAGGATACGAGTATGGAAGCAAATGGCGAAAAAATCTGGTTTGAGCAATATATTGTACCGCATAGGTCCCTTGGCCCACTTGGGTTTCGAATATTGATGGGTATCATTATTGTTCTGAGTTTTGCCATTGGCATGTTTTTCTTTTCCCTTGGCGCCTGGCCAGTGACCGGTTTTTTTGGTCTGGACGTGTTGCTTATTTACTGGGCGTTTAAGCTACATTATCGCTATGGTAAAGCCGTAGAAATTATTCGCGTCATTGACGACGAATTTATGATTACGCGGATTGACCACAAGGGAAACAGGAAGGATTTCTCTTATAATGCCTATTGGGTCAGCATAAGAATGACGAGGCTGTCTGAAGGATCCTTTGGAAGTGGTCAAGAAATGCTGGAAGCAAGGTCGCACGGCAAAGGAACATTTTTTGGTGCGGAGCTTAGCCCGGAGTTTCGAATGGAGCTATTAAGATCTCTTTCCCGTGCTCTTCGTGAAAGCAAATCCGCAAAGTCAATTTAAGGACCTATTACGCAATAGGTTTAGTAGGTTTAGCCGGTATGCCTACGACTGTTTGCCCATCGGCGACATCTCGAATTACAACTGCGTTTGCCCCAATGATCGTGTGGTTTCCCAGGGTTACGCCACCCAGAATTTTGGCGCCGGCACCCACATCAACATGACCGCCTAATTTGGGAATTGCGCCATCTATAGCGCCAATTGTGACTTGCTGGAAAAGTAAGCAATTTGGTCCGATTATTGCTCCAGGATGAATTACGATTCCATTAGGATGGGGAATAAGTAGCCCCCCACCAATTTTGCACGACAAGTCAATTTCTGCGCCGCAAACAACCGACCAAAATCGATGAATGAGAACCCAATATTTCAGTTGCAAACCGGAAAATATGCCGCCCATATCCTTGATTTTTTGATAGCGGCGAATGGAACGGAGAAGTTTTCGACCGGGATCCCAGAATTTTGTAGGCTTTTCACGGTTCCAATCCGGTATGTCCGAAGATATTTCACTCATCGCCAAGTCCAAGCACATTCGTCATGTCATAGAGGCCTGATTGTTTATCACTAACCCATAGTGCTGCCGCAACTGCGCCGCGAGCGAAGATTGACCGATCACCGGCTTTATGAGTAAGTTCAATTTGTTCATGGTTGGCCATAAAATGCACTGTATGGTCACCGGCCACGCTGCCCCCTCGCAGCGAAGAAAACCCGATTCCACCCTTCTTTCGTGCAGATCCAATCCCGTTTCTCTCACCAATCCTAAGGGCGGCTAAAGTGTCGCCGCGCCCTTTGGCCGCCTCCGCTCCAAGGCTTAACGCAGTGCCGGATGGAGCATCCACTTTGTCACGGTGATGAGCTTCTGAAATTTCGATATCGAATTCTTCATTCAGCATGGATGCGGCCTTGCGTGTCAGATGAAACAACAAGTTGACCCCAAGTGAGTAGTTCGAGGCATATACGATCGCCGTTTTACTCGCGGCATCAGCGAGTTTCTTTTCGTCTTCCGGACTTAAGCCGGTCGTTCCCACAATCAATGCTGTCTCGTGTTTTTGAGCGAGCGAACTATGCAGAATTGTCGCTGTTGGGCAGGTAAAATCGAGGATCACATCGGCTCGCTTTATCAGGTCGTCCGCGTCACTGGTAAGAAGTACACCAGAATCTTCACCGGTTGTGGGGTGTTTAATGGCTTTTCCCATTTTCGGATGGTCGGCCATTTCAGTTCCACCAACTAGTTTTGCGCCAGGGTGGTCAAGGACTTGTGCTGTTAACGAACGTCCCATCCGACCCATGCATCCGATAATGCCAAATTTAACTTGCGCCATATTCACATGCTCCAAACAAATATATTTTGAATATTAAAGGAAGAATAATAAATATCAATTTGATTGTAGTGCATTTCTATGAACTACTATAGTCTCTCTAATCCAAACCAAAAGGAATTGCCGCACAGTATGTTTTTAATATTCATCGCAATTATTATTATGTTGGTCGTTGTCGTTAAAAGTTACACTTATGTCGACCACAATGATGTAACTGAAAAAGATCTTGTAAAGGCGCTAATTCCAGCGCTGGTAGCGATTGTTAGTTTGAGTTTAAGGGAGACTTATTTCGCCTTACCTGAAGGCGCAATGGTATCCGGTGAATATTTGATGTACCGCAATATTCTTATGGGGATATTTGTGGTTACGATGGGGTATGTAATCCGGGTGGCTATTTATGGCAGCGTCTATTTTTACCGGAGAAACAAAAGTTAAAAAAGCTACGCTTCATGGCTTTTATATAGTTTCTCGAAATTAAGCCTCAAGGCATTGCCCGTTACGACGATGGAAGACAGTGACATCGCGATAGCGGCAATCATTGGCGTGATCATGCCAGCAGCAGCAAATGGAACTGCAATCAGATTATATATTCCTGCAAGTGCAAAATTTGTGAACACCAGCTTCTTGCTCATGACGGAAACCTGATATGATCTGATAATCGATTCCATTCGTTGCGACTGGAAAATAAAATCGGCTGCGTTTTGGCTTACTTCCGCTGCACTGGATGGCGAAAAGGAAACATCAGCGGCCCGCAGGGCAGGAGCATCGTTTAGGCCGTCGCCGACCATCAGAATTTTGTCACCATTTGCGCGCATTCTCTCGATCACTTCTATTTTTTCTTGCGGTTTGCAAGAATGGCGATAGCGACTTAAGCCGAGCTCTTCTGCAGCTTCCTCGACCACATCTTTTCTGTCACCTGACAGAAGTATGACTTTTAGTTTTCTACGGATGAACCATCCCACAACATCATGTGCATCGGCGCGCATCCGATCTTTAAAACAAAAGAGCACAGGCTGCGCACCTTTTGCACTTAACCAAAGCTCGCTATAGCGATTGTTGGAAAGATAATTAGCGTGTATACCGCACCATTCACGGTTGCCAAGTTTAATTTCTACGCCGTTTATTTCAGCACGAAGTCCCATGCCCGGTTCTTCATGTATCTCACTCTTAGTTGCCACGGTTGGTATATCACGTTCGTGGCACGCAACTATTAGCGCTCTACATAAAGGATGACTTGAAGATTTAGCAAGGCTTGCGGCGAGTTCAAGATTAAAGGCTGTGACAGCTTCGTCATCCGCATTGGCAAGCTCAGGTTGGCCCATCGTCAAGGTCCCTGTTTTGTCAAAAATAACGGTATCGACTTCGGCCAGTCTTTCGAGCCCATCTGCGGCTTTAACAAGTACGCCGGATTTAAACAGCCGGCTTGAAGCAACCACCTGGACGACGGGTACAGCGAGACCCAACGCGCAGGGACAGGTAATGATCAATACAGCGATTGCGTGGATAAGGGATTGCTCCCAACCGATTGTTGAAAAAAGCCACCAGCCAAGAAATGTAGACAAAGCAAGTAAATGAACAAGAGGCGCATATATCTGTGCAGCCTTATCTGCAAGTTTCACATATTTTGCGCGGCCCTGTTCGGCAGTTTCCATAAGTTCTATAATTTCATCAAGAAGTGTTTGACCTGACGTGGCAGTAATTTTGATTGTCAACGTGCCATTGACATTAATAGTGCCTGCAAAAACATCCACTCCCTCTTCAGCTTTTACTGGAATGGTTTCACCTGTGACGAGGCTAGTGTCTATGTCTGAAACGCCAGACACGACGGTTCCATCCACTGGAATTCGGCTTCCGGCGATAACCTGAATGGTTTGCCCCGGCACGAGCAATTCAACGGCAACTTCTGCTGTGGAACCATCGTCTTGCAATAAAGTTGCATTTGAGACCTTGTAACTCATCAAGTCATGAGCAACGCTTCTGGCTTGATTTCTCATACGGTGATCCAGATAGCGCCCTATCAGCAAAAAGAACAGCAACATTACCGCTGCATCATAATAAGCGGTTGGGCTTCCGATCGAGGTTTGAAAAATGCTCATTGCGCAAGTAAGAATAACCGCCAAAGAAATTGGCACATCCATATTGAGACGTCGACCCCTGAGCGCGTTTATAGCTGAACGAAAAAACGGTATACCTGAAAATGCTGCGGCGGGGAGCGCGATAGCTGCGCTTAGCCAATGCAACATCGCAACTGATGTATCGCCAATCAAGGGTAAAAAGTGCGGCAGTGCCATCACAGCTACGGAGGCGATTGCCGCAACGATCATTGCGCTAAGCAGTGACCTTCCAATTTTGTCTTTTTGTGACGAGATGTCTGTGGATTTAAACGGGAATGCTTTGAAGCCAATATTATCTAAAGCCGTTACCACTGACTGTGTACGCTCTTGAGGTGCCTGCTCCCCATCCGTCCATTCAATGGCCAGGCGCTGTGTGCTAAGATTAACGCGGGCTGTTTTGATCTTTTCAACCTCACTTAAGGTTTCTTCGATCTCCCGAATGCATTTCGGGCAGTGCAGCCCCTCAACAACAAAATGTTCAATCTTAAACATTTTCTGAGATGTCTGATGCATCTAACTTCCCTGGTAATATGTTGCCTCGTTCCCTTGCTTAAAAATATAGCTATTTTTTTAAACCACAACCTTAAAAAGCGACACAAATTTCAAAAGTAAAAATTCGTCATGGCGAAACCTGTTTTACGCGCACGTTGATTGGCTGGAAATTAATTAAAATTGTAAACATTAATTTACGTGCTTTTCACACTTTATAAGTATGCTCTAAATTCGTTGGGCATTTAAGAAATTTTATTTGTTGAAATCATGAATGAGTATCATGGCAGTAAAGGAGTAAAGTTATGGTAACCGGAGATAGTAAAATGGGTAAGTATCCAGTAAAAGGGGACTTTGAGTATAAGCGTGAATTGGCTCATCAGCTGATTAAACGTTTTGGAGTTACAGCAGCAAGGCAAACTTGCATTCAGAACAAATGGGACGAAGTTCTTCAGGCAGTAAATTTAGTCAGAACCCATTCGTAATCCATCGAGTCTAGCCAAAATTATAACTTCATAGCAGTTAGTAATGTTGATTGAAGTTGTAATTTTGTGCGTCTTATAAATTTTATTATCGGCAAATATTTTTTTGGCAGTATCGCCAGTCGTCCGAATCTTTTTCGAGATCATTTACGCAAAATCTAAAAAAGGTTAATGATGAACATTGCAAAGTTTGATCACATTTTTGTCATTTTCGTGTGATAACTTTACCTGAATATATGTTGTATTATTGCAGTAAAAACATAGGGATTTTTTCGACTAACCGTATGCAATTAATACTCTTTTAGGTAAGCGTCAAGATTGATATATTTGTTAATTATGTTTCTGATTTATCACGAATAATTTTTTTTTTTACTTCGGCGCAAAGGAAGCCTTGAAATTTGAATGTGTTTTGAGATAGGGTACGCGCAGTCCGAGGTATTTGCTCGTCAAAGAGCTGTGACTGAATATCTGTTAATATCGAAAAATAATAACAAAATGATATAATGGATATTAATTCTGGTTTTAAAATCTAATTAATATTATGATTAGAAAACTTTATAGAATATAAATGTAATTAATAAAGGGAATGAGTAAGTGATGGGGATAGAGGAATTGGTGTATATTAGAACGCATACTGTTCGTCAGTTTGTTCTTGATCGTTTATTTACTCACTCACTTTTTAAATTAAATGCCGCATTTAGTGGCTCAACCATAACAACTCAAAAAAAGCTGTAGGAAGACGCATGATTAAGCATCGAGTGAGAACAGTTGTTCTTTCAGCCGTTGTTGCAGCAGGATCCTTGGTATTAGGAACTGCGGCAATGGGGCAAACTACATTAAGCGAAGTTCTTGACGAAGGAATTTCTGCTAATCAATTGGCACAGGAATCGCAAGCTCGTGTAAACGAAATTGTTGATCAGACTGATAGGGTGATAACAGAATATAAGAACGTTCTTAAAACTGTTGACGGCCTTAAAGTATATAACGCTCAAATGGACAGATCCATTGAGCGTCAAATGCAAGCCATTCAGGAACTAACTGACAATATTAAAAACGTAACAGATATTAAACGCCAGGTGGAGCCACTGCTAACACGCATGGTTGACGGTCTTGAAGTATTTATTAGAAACGACCTACCTTTCCGCCTCGAAGAACGTTTGGCTGGTTTGGACCGCGTAAAGGATCTTATGACAGATCCAAACGTAGACGCATCAGAAAGATTTCGTAGTGTGTTTGAGCTCTATCAAATCGAAAGTGACTACGGCAACGTATTCCAGAGCTACCCGCAAACAATGAATGTGGATGGCCAGGAGCGTATCGTGGATATGCTAATGGTTGGTCGTGTTGCACTTCTTTATCAAACAACCGACGGTCAAATCTCAGGCGCTTATAATAAAGAGACACGCCAGTTTGAGATCGTAAGCGCTGATGATTTCCAAAAAGCTATTAACGATTCAATCAAGATGGCGAACCAACAAATCGCACAGGATACACTTGTTATCCTGCCAATTTCTGCACCGGAGAAGCAATAATGAGAAACTTAATTACGATTATTATCGCCGTTGCATTTAGCGGTATTGCATCACTTGCGAATGCACAAGAAGAAACTGCTGCGAGCCTTGATGAGCTACTTGAGATCGTTCGTGAAGGTAAAGTGAACGAAACTGAAGAGTTCCGTCAACGCGAAGCTGCATTCAGAGCTGCACAAGCAGACCAGGAAGGGCTTCTTGCTGAGGCACAGGCTGAGCAACGCGCTGAAGAGCGTCGTTCTGACCAGCTAGAAGTACAGTTTGCTCAAAATGATGACAGACTTGCTGAACTGGAGCAGGAGTTCACAAACGAGCTGGGTGCTCTTAAAGAAGTGCTTGGTGTGCTCCAAATGGTATCTGGTGATACACGTTCACGTTTTGAGGGTTCACTGACAACTACCCAGTTCCCAGGTCGTGAAGAATTCATCACAACTCTGATTGAAAAAACAGCTTCTGGTACTCAACTTCCAAGTATTGAGGAAATTGAGCGTCTTTGGTTTGAAGTACAGCGCGAAATGACTGAACAGGGTCGTGTTGTAACATTTGACCGTTCTGTAAAACTAACCGATGGTCAGGAAGTTACACTTCCAGTGACACGTGTTGGTGTGTTTAACATTTCAACAGATGGTAAATACCTTAAGTATGATCAAGGCCTTGTTGCAGAACTTGATCGTCAGCCACAAGCTCGCTTCACTGAATCAACAACGAACCTGCAATCCGCGGATGGTGGTTTCACAGGTTATGGTCTTGACCCATCACGTGGCTCGATTTTGGCCCTGCTTATCAGAACACCTACTATCCAGGAGCGTCTTGATGCTGGTGGTACAATGGGTTACCTGATCCTTGCTGTTGGTGGTATCGGCCTGCTCTTCGTTCTGGAGCGTGTTGTTTACCTGACAATGGTTAGCGGTAAAGTGAAAGCTCAGATCAAATCTGACGTTGCTAGAGACAATAACCCACTTGGTCGTGTTCTTCTTGTACACGAGGCCAACCCAAATGCAGATGTGGAAACATTGGAGCTCAAGCTCGACGAGGCCATACTCAAAGAGATGCCGGCCTTGGAGCGTTTCATTACGCTGATCAAGCTGATTGCCGCGATCGCACCTCTGATGGGTCTTCTCGGTACGGTGACAGGTATGATCCTCACCTTCCAGTCAATGACACTCTTTGGTGCTGGTGACCCAACCGTTATGGCGGGTGGTATTTCACAAGCCCTGATGACTACGGTTCTTGGTATCGTGGTTGCACTTCCAATGCTCTTCCTTCACTCAATTGTGAATTCAATGAGCCAACGTGTTGTGCACACCATCGAAGAACAAAGTGCCGGTATCATTGCTGTCCACGCTGAACAACGCGCGGGAGCCTAATCATGATGCCCCTGATTAACGCGTTCGAACTCGTTCGAAACTTTATGGAAAAGGGAGGGCCGGTCCTGGTCCTCGTCTTTATCGCAACGCTAATCTTATGGGCTATGGTTCTGGAACGTTTGATTTATTTTAAAACGGCCCACAACAAACAGGTTGATGAAGTTATGGGTACATGGGAGGGGCGCGCTGAGCGCACCTCCTGGTACGCCCATAAAATTCGTGAAGCCATGATTAGTCAAATTAAGATGGATCTACACGGGTCCCTCGGCCATATTAAAACACTGGTTGCGATTATCCCGCTTATGGGCCTTCTGGGTACTGTGTGGGGGATGGTGGAAGTGTTTGATATGCTCGCGGTTCTAGGTGCTGCGGATGTTAAGGCGATGTCAGCCGGTATCTCTAAAGCAACAATCCCGACAATGGCTGGAATGGCTGGTGCGCTTACTGGCGTGTTTGCTGCTTCCTATATTGAAGGGCGTGTAAATAAAGAAGCAGAACTGGTCGAAGACCATTTAACAATGGACCATTAAGAGGATCAACATGCGAAGTCATTCTGCAAAACAACAGGAAGAAGCAACAATTGATATGACACCGATGCTTGACATCGTGTTCATCATGCTGATCTTCTTCATCGTTACCGCATCCTTCCTGAAGGAAGCAGGTATCGAAGTAAATCGCCCTGATGGTACATCTGCTAATCCTCAGGAAAGAGCTAACATTATGATCGCTGTTACAGGCGACGATGAGATCTGGATGGAAAAACGTCGTATTGACGTGCGTGCAGTACGTGCGAACGTTGAGCGCCTGAAAGCGGAAAACCCAGAGGGTACAATCGTTATTCAGGCAGACGAAGAAAGCTCCACCGGGCTTGTTTCTGAAATTATGGATGCATTGAACGCTGGCGGATACACAGATCATGTGTTATCGTTAGAAGGTAACTAAACAAAGGAGTTTAACTATGATTGCTCGTTACGCTATTTCATTTAGCTTTGCCGCATTAATCACATTCGGCTTGTTTTTCGGTATGCAGTGGCTAATTGCTGCTGGCGATATTGAATTGGAAGACCCAGGTGAGAGAATTCGTGTGGAAATGGCACAGGTTCGTGATGTTCAGGAAGTTCGTCAGGTTGAACGTAAGCCTGAAGCACCGACTGAGGTCGAAGCAGCGCCAGAAATGAATATCGATATGTCATCTGCCGTTGACAACGTCGGAGGCGGTGGGATCGAGCTCGGCTCGACAGCAATGGAAGTTGCTCCTATCGTAACTGGCGGTACAGGATTTTCGGCAAGTGATGGTGAGTATCTTCCGATCGTGCGTGTACCACCTGCTTATCCAGCCCGTGCAGCAGAAAACGGTGTCGAAGGTTGGGTGCTACTTGAATTTACCGTTACAGCTGAAGGTACAACGGAAAATGTTTTTGTGGTTGAATCAAGCCATAAGATGTTTGAGCGTGCAGCTGTTAAAGCCGGTCAAAAATACAAATATAAGCCTCGTGTGGTGGACGGTGAGCCTGTTCCTGTAACGGGTGTGCGTGTTCGTATTGAATTTGAACTATCTGACTAGTACAGGAGAGGATAATTAAAAATGCAAGATTATAAAAAATTGTCAAAAACTCTACTGATGGCAACGGCAGCTTCTGCCTTCGTAATGGCGGCGCCAGTAATTCCGCAAGTTGCAGAATTTACAGGTCAGGTAGCGGCAGCACAGGAACTCGGCACTTCCAGTCAAGCATCAATTGATGCAAGGGCACAAGCGAGAGCAAGTCGCCCAAAAATCACATCGGTTCAAAGTGTCCGTGAGAGACAGGGTAAAATCCTTAATAAAGCACAGGAATATGTAAGTGCTGAACCACCTGAATTGGCAAGAGCAAAGGAGAGCTTGCTAAGTCAGAGAATTGATCGCTGGATTGAGCCTGAACTGGTAGGGTATTATCAAATATTGTCTTCTATCGCTCAATCTGAAGGCGATATGGATACAGTACTTTCGCACTACAAAACACTTCTGCAGATGGAAAAGATCCCATACAGCCTTAGGGATCAGCTCACATATTCTGTAGGCCAGCTTGAGTTTTCAAATGGCAATACGGAAGAAGGTAAAAAATTCTTATATGAGTGGTTACAATATCAACCTAATCCAAATATTTCTCATCTCGAGTTCTTTGCCAATATCCATTATTCACTCGGCCAAGCGGATGGTGTAACACCACCAGAGGCGGAGAAGAATTTCAGGCTTGCTGTTGAATACCTAAACTGGGCAATCAGAAAAGCGGAAGCCGAAGGTAAGCCTGACAAGGAGAACTGGTACGGTGTTCTGCGATCTTTGCACAATTCACTAGAAGAGAATGACAAAGTTCTTGAGTATGCCGAGCTTCTAACGACCAGATGGCCTAAAAAAGAATATTGGGTTCAGCTTTCTTCACTTTATGCTCAAGCAGCGTCAGAACCTGGTTTAAGTGATGAAGAAATCGTCAGATTTGAGAAGAAACAGCTCTCAGCATTCGAGATGGCATACCGTCAAGATATGTTTGATGCTGGCCGCGAATATGAAGCAATGGCTCAACTTTATCTTTATCATGAAAGCCCTTATCAATCATCCAAAGTTATGACTTCGGCGCTAGAAGCAGGAAATTCAGAGAGAAATCTGAAAAATCTGCAACTTCAGGCAAATGCCTTTATCGATGGTAAAGACCTTGACAAGGCAGTTGATCCTCTGATTGCTGCTGCAGCTATGTCTGAAGATGGTGACAATTATATGCGTCTTGCAAATGTGTATTTGAACCTTGATAAATATGCCGAAGCAGCTGAAGCTATTGACAATGCTCTTGAAAAGGGTGGCTTAAGACGTCCTGATCAGTCAAGCTTGCTTCAAGGACAGGCTTATTTGGCATTGGAAGAATTTGACAATGCGAGAGGCTCCTTCCGTGCAGCTATTGATGCCGCAGAAGACGATCGTACTGAGAAAATGGCACGTGACATGCTTAGATATGTGGATTCAGAAGAAAAGCGCATTAAGGATATTAGGGAGTATCTATCCTAAGTCTTAAAAGTAAAAAAGATATTGAAAACAGGGTGGAATGTTTTCCTCTCTGTTTTTTGGGAAAAAGTATAAATCTTGATTTCTTCAAGTGTTTGAAAAAATATAATGTTAAAGGACTAGAATATGCGTAAGCATTCTTCAAAAAACCAAGATGATGCAGCGATTGATATGACACCGATGCTCGACATCGTGTTTATCATGTTGATCTTTTTCATCGTTACCGCCTCTTTCCTGAAAGAAGCCGGTATTGATGTTAATCGTCCAGACGGTTCTGAAAACCAGAATGATCAGAATGATATGCAGAATATCATGATCACTGTCACAGCTGACAATGAAGTGTGGATGCAAAGCCGCCGTATTGATATTCGTGCGGTTCGTGCGAATGTTGAACGTCTTAAAGCGGAAAATCCTGAAGGATCTATTGTAATTCAGGCAGACCAGGATTCGAACATTGATACCGTGGCTGTAATCATGGACTCCTTGAATTCGGCAGGTTTCTACGATCACGTACTTGCTACAGCGAATTAGCAATCGAGTGCTTGTAAAGGATTGACCACCATAGCCGTGGTATTTGGATTTGCAGGAGAAATTTTTTTAAAGACTTTCTACCATAAGTCCAAGCGACAAAAAGAATTATGAAACAGGGTGGAAAATTTCCTCCCTGTTTTTTTGTGACCATATGTCATTACAAATATATTTTGGTTCTTGTTTAAATACTTCTTTTATTTGCTCTAAGCACTTTTACTGATCTTGATTGGAAAAGTGATTTGTTCTATCGTAACTGCACGAAATAAAACAATAATCAGACGCCAGTCAAAACATACTCGGGATAATTAATGAGTGTATTTTTTCACATCATTTTAGTGGTAGGAAATATTTTGATTTCTCTTCTGGCGACGATTTATGTACCAGGACTAGTTTCCGACATTGATCCGCTAAGTGCCAGAATATTGGGTGGGGCTGTTTTTCTTTTCCTGCTTCAGCTTCACATCTTATTATTCGTTGTTCGGGTTAATAAAGAAGATGTTACCGATCGACTTATGGCGCTTCATCAGGATTATCAGGTTTATCAGGACCAACTTGAACAAACCAGGGAGGAAACGGAAAAGCTTCGCGAGCAGGTTAAAAATAATGAACTTGGCCAAAACAAGGAAATCGTCAATGAAATGAAACTGCTACAGACTTTGCTTGCTCAGGTCGTTGAAAAGTCCAGTGGTGGCTCGTCGGTAACATCGAAAAACGAAACATCATTGGAGGTTCGTCACGGTGGTGATCGGGAAGCTGATGAGATTCTCAACATTATGCACCATGCTTTGGAAGATAATCGCATTGATCTCTATCTGCAGCCGATTGTATCGCTGCCTGCGCGTAAGGTAGAGCACTACGAAGCCTATTCACGGGTAAGGGATGACAAGGGGGAAGTTATATTCCCGTCTCAGTATATTCGGCTCGCCGAAGATTCTGGCCTGGTCAGCACACTTGATAATTTGCTGCTATTTAGATGCATTCAGGTAATCCGCCGTTTGGGCACAAGAAGACCAAACATGCGGTTCTTTTGTAATATCTCCTCCGTATCACTAAATGATAAAGACTTTTTCCCACAGTTTGTGGATTTTATGCTTGATAATCATGAACTGGCTGACAGGTTGGTATTTGAATTTACGCAGCAGGATGTTCAAAGGCAGGCAAATAACATTTGGGCGTCACTCGCAACCCTCGGGAAACGTGGTTTCCGTTTTTCGGTTGATAACGTTCAGACGCTTAATCACGACTTGTCGGATTTGGCGGCGCGCTACTTCAAATATGTGAAACTAAACCCAGAACTGCTTCTTGATGAAAATATTGATATTGAGCGGACCGATATAAAGGAAGCCTATTCACGGTATGACATCGAACTCATTGTCGAAAAAATTGAAAGTGATGCGACCTTGGTGGAAGTCCTCGATTGCGGTATCGATCGAGGACAGGGGTATTTGTTTGGTGAACCAGTGCTAAGTAGCGATGTGACCAGTAAGCTTTAATTTAAGCAAACAAGCTATCGATATCATCCTGTGAAGTTTCTTCGCTGTCTACGTCAGCTTTTACTTCATTTGCAGCTTCTATTGGTTCTGCTTCAGGCGATGGAGCTGGTGCAGCTTCTGCTGCGGGTTGCTCTGGTTCTGCTGTCACGGCTTCAACGGGCTCCTCAACAGGAGCCGCTTCTTCAACAGGCGCTGTTTCTTCAACTGGCGCTGCTTTAGCAACAGGAGCGGGATCTTCAACAGACGCAGCTTCTTCTGAAACAGTATCGGATTCCACAGGTGCAGAATTTTGCTCGGCTTCAAAATCAAGAAGTGAATCTACTTCACCCTGATCAATGCCTTCTCCCGCAAGGGCTGGACCGTTCAGCAAGTCGTTTGAATCAAAGCCTTCAGCTTCTGGATCAAGTATTGGCTTGTCGCCGTTCGCTGTAGCTGTTTCAGCATTGATACCCAAAATAGCGATCAATTTGCCAACGCGGTCCTCGACGTGGTTCAGCGTTTTAACAACCTTGCTGATCCGCTGACCAGTGATGTCTTGGAAAGAACAAGCCTCGAAGATCTTCATCACTTCAGTATTGATGTGATTCTTATATTCATCAAAATCATCAGAATCGAAGCTCATCAGGTCTTCTGCAGCTTGCATGATTGTATCGGTCGCGGATTCGGTTGCCTCAACGATCGCGTCCAACTCCTGACCAGCGCGTGGAATTCCAGCGCTGTCATCATGGTCTGGCGAAAGTGAAGAAATTTCAGCACGCGCATCTTCGATATAATCTGCAAGATCCTGACATTCTTTATACAGTGTAAGATCGATAGACTTGAAATAGCTTTCAAGTGAACGCATAAGTACTTCGGTAACCGCAGCAACGTCGGGAAGTGCGATTGGCAGGTGATCGCCAGCCCTTAATCTGTCTACTAGCGGTTCAATATGGTCTGGCAATAGTCCTGATGACATTAAAAATCTCCAAGCACGCTAGTAAGCTTAGATTTAAGTGTAGCTGCATTGAATGGCTTTACAATATAGTTGTTTACGCCGGCTTTTTTAGCAGCGATAACGTTATCTGTTTTTGATTCAGCAGTTACCATAATGAAAGGAAGTGACTTCAGCATATCGTCTGAGCGTACTTCTTTCAGAAGCTCATATCCTGTCATTGGTTCCATGTTCCAGTCGGAAATTACCAAATCATAATTTTTACCACGCAGTTTGTTGAGTGCTTCTGCACCGTCTGTCGCTTCATCAACATTGTGAAAACCAAGTTGCTTCAGAAGATTGCGAATGATACGCAGCATTGTTTTATAATCATCTACGATCAAGATTGATAATGACATATCTACGGCCATTTTTTCCCGTTCCTTTTATGTGGTTAATAATAATTTCGCTTCGCCGATCCCCATCGATCATTTACGAATGTCTTCAAATTAGCGACAGAGACTAAAAAAAGAGTTAATAGAGTGGAATTTAAGGTAAATATTATTAAAAAATGATGCAATAAATGGGAAAATACTGCCAATATCACTATATTTCGAACCCAACATCAATTACGGTATGGCATTTGAATAATGCGACCCAATTAATATAAACACCAAAGACACGCAAAATGAAAATCTTTAGACATGTTGATCAGTTTCCAGATGAATGTCGCGGTTCAGTAATCGTTTTGGGAAACTTCGACGGTTTTCACAAAGGACATCAGAAAGTCATTGGAACAGCGGGTAGGATCGCTGCTGAGATGAATACAACGCTATCGGTGCTTAGCATGGAACCGCATCCGAGAATGTTTTTTAATCCTGCCCAAAAGGAATTTCGCCTTAACTCCTTTCGAACCAAATCACATCTGCTGGAAAATTTCGGTGTTGATCATTTTATTGTCCTGCCATTTGACAAGCATCTAGCCACAATGGAGGCAGAGGACTTTGTTATGAATGTCCTTGTCCGTGACATCGGTGCGCTGCATGTTGTGGTGGGTTACGATTATTGCTTTGGCGCTGGGCGCCGTGGTGGTGTTAATGTGCTCGGGTGGCTCTCCAAGATGGAGCAGTTTGGTCTGACTGTGGTGAAGAAGGTCATGGAGCATGACCATATTTATTCCTCAAGCAACATCCGTGATACGCTTAAGAAGGGTGATGTTCGAAAAGTCGCTGACAGGCTTGGTCATTGGTGGCATGTGGAAGGGCACGTTCGCCGCGGCGATCAGCGCGGAAGAACTATTGATTTTCCAACTGCCAATCTTCCGCTTGACGGATATATCGAGCCTAAATACGGCGTTTACGCAGTCCGGATCATTATTGAAAGCGGCGAGCATGAGGGTATTTGGGATGCGGTTGCCAATGTGGGTAGAAGGCCAACATTCGATAAAGAAGACGTGCTGCTTGAATCGCATATTTTTGATTTTGATGCGGATATTTATGAGCAACTGATCAAAGTGGAATTTGTTGATTTCATCAGGCCGGAAATGAAGTTTGACGGTCTTGATAGCCTCAAGGAGCAGATTGAAAAAGATAGTGAAATAGCCAGAGAAATTCTTAAAAAAGACGAAAATCAGCAATCCTACATTCCCGCACCCAATTTATCAGAATATCTAGATTAGATTTGGCAGTAATTAAGGCTCGACAGCGGGGGGGCGAACTTGCTACATAGGGTAAATTTTTTAAAATCAAACATTAAGCTAAAGCTATGACCAAAGATTATCGTGATACTATCTTCCTTCCCAAGACGGACTTTCCGATGAAGGGAAATCTGCCTAACCGTGAACCACAGTGGCTGGACCGTTGGAACGATATTGATATTTATGACCGTATCCGTAAATCAAGCGAAGGTCGTGAACGCTTTATCCTCCATGATGGCCCACCATATGCCAATGGTGATATCCATATGGGTCACGCCATGAATAAGATCCTCAAGGATATCATAGTTCGTACGCAGCAAATGCTGGGCAAGGATGCACCTTATGTTCCCGGCTGGGACTGTCATGGTCTTCCGATCGAATGGATGATCGAAAAAAAATATAAAAACGCCGGCAAAAACAAGGACGAAATCGACCCCGTTGAATTTCGTAAAGAATGTCGCGCGTTCGCAGATAAATGGGTTGGTGTACAGAAAGACCAATTCAAGCGACTTGGTATTTTCGGTAATTGGGAAGACCCGTATCTGACCATGAAATTCGAAAGTGAAGCGCAGATTGTGCGCGAGCTTCTCAAGTTCCTGATGAATGATGGCCTTTACCGTGGTTCCAAGTCCATCATGTGGTCTGTGGTGGAGAAAACCGCGCTCGCGGAAGCGGAAGTGGAATATCTTGATCACACGTCTCATATGATCGACATCGGATTTGATGTTGTTAAGTCGTCAGTTGAAGGGCTGGTTGGTTCTAAAATTGTCATCTGGACCACAACGCCATGGACCATGCCTGGTAACCGCGGTATCGCATACGGCCACGATTTTGACTACGTCCATATTGAAGTCACCAAGGTTGGCGAACACTCCCGGGTCAAGGTCGGTGAAAAGCTGGTGCTGGCCCGTGACCTGCTTGAAGATTTCTTTGGTCGCGCCCGTATTGATGGCCACAAAGAACTGGCATCCTTCAAAGGATCAGAGCTTGAAGGCACCATCTGCCACCATCCATGGCACGGACAGGGATATGATTATGATGTTCTTGTGATTGAAGGGTTCCATGTGACCACAGACGCAGGTACCGGTTTTGTCCATATTGCGCCAGGCCACGGACAGGAAGACTTTGAAGTTGGTCAGCAATTTGGTCTTGAAACACCATTTACTGTCGATGAGGGTGGTCTATACTATGAGCATGTGCCCACGTTTGCTGGTGAGCATGTTTACAAGGTTCATGACCATGTGTGCGAGGAAATGGAAAAAGTGGGTGCGCTTCTGGCACGGGATAAGATCGTTCACAGTTATCCACACAGCTGGCGCTCAAAAGCACCACTCATTTTCAGAAACACTCCTCAGTGGTTTATTTCGATGGAGGCAAACGGCCTTCGTGATAACGCCATGAAAGCGATCGATGATGTGCGCTGGGTACCGGAAAATTCAAAGAATCGCATCAATGCGATGGTTGCTGACCGCCCAGACTGGCTGATCTCCCGCCAGCGTGCCTGGGGTGTGCCGATTACTGTATTTGTCCATAAAGCAACCAATGAGCTTCTTAAGGACGAGGACGTCAACGAGCGCATTGCAAGAGCCGTCGAACAAACAGGTGCGGATGCCTGGTATACGACTGATCCGCAAGAACTTCTTGGTAATAAATATAAAGCTGACGACTATGAACAAGTTACTGACATTCTGGATGTGTGGTTTGATAGTGGTTCTACGCATGCTTTCGTGCTTGAAAAGCGTGACGACTTAAGTCGCGAGGAAGGAAAGCGCAGTTCGGATCTTTACCTTGAAGGAACAGATCAGCATCGCGGCTGGTTCCAGTCTTCCCTGCTGGAAAGCTGCGGAACACGTGGTGATGCGCCATATGATCAGGTACTCACTCATGGCTTTACTGTGGATAAAGACGGTCGCAAGATGTCCAAATCCCTTGGCAACGGTGTTGATCCGCTTAAAGTCATCAAACAATATGGTGCCGATATCCTGCGTCTTTGGGTGACCTCAACCGATTATTTCAATGAACACCGTATCGGTGATGAGATTATCCGTAATCAGGCTGAAGCTTACCGCAAGATCAGAAACACCATGCGTTTCATGATCGGTAACCTAGCGGACTTTGAGGACGCGGAAATACTGGACTATAGCGAACTTCCCGAACTGGAACGCTGGGTGCTGCATCGTCTCACTGAAGTGGACGAAAAAGTAAGCAGTGGTTTTGATGACTATAATTATCACCGGGTCTATAACGCGCTTTATAATTTTTGCGCAGTGGATCTCTCGGCCTTTTATTTTGATATCCGGAAAGATGCGCTTTACTGCGACGGTAAAATGACCAATCGCCGCCGAGCGGCCCGCACGGTTCTCGATGAAATTTTTAAAACCGTGACCAAATGGTTCGCGCCGATCCTGGTCTTCACGGCCGAAGAAATTTGGCAGTCCCGCTTCCCTAGTGAAGATGGTAGTGTGCATCTACAGACCTTCCACGACATTCCAGAAAATTGGAAAGATGACGCGCTTGGTGAGAAATGGTCGAAAATCAGGACACTGCGTAAAGTGGTGACAGGTGCGCTTGAGATTGAACGTAAGGAAAAACGAATTGGTTCAAGCCTGCAGGCGCATGTTGATGTCTATGTTGATGATGAAGGCTACGTCGCCGCTTTTGAAAACACTAATCTTGCAGAAGTTAGCATCACATCGACAGCAAATATGATCGTTGGCGATGCACCAGACGGTGCCTTCACTATGGAAGATACAGATGGTGTTGCTGTGGTCAGCAGGCTTTCTGAGGGCAATAAATGCGAGCGATGCTGGCAGGTACTTCCAGAAGTGGGAACCATCAACGGTCACGAAGATATTTGTCAGCGCTGTGCTGACGCAGTGGAGGCTCTATAGAACATGCTGCGCTACGGTGGCATAGCAGCATTGATTGCATTTACGCTTGATCGCCTAAGCAAATGGTGGTTCATCGACATATATGAACTGCCGAGCAAAGGTGTGGTCGAAATTTTGCCAATATTTGATGTTGTTATGATTTGGAACCGCGGCGTAAGTTTTGGTTTTTTATCAGCAAGCAGTGATATGGGCCGTTGGGCGTTGGTTGCGTTAAATGTGGTCATTGTGACAGTGCTGGTTTTTTGGCTGAAAAGCGCAAAAGACAAACTGCTTGCCGGTTCCATTGGTCTCGTGATCGGCGGGGCGCTCGGTAACATTTATGACCGGGTTAAGTTCGGTGCGGTTGCCGATTTTTTTCAGTTCCACTGGGAAAATTGGTATTTCGCAGTATTTAATGTCGCTGACAGTTTCATATTTGTTGGTGCTGTGTTATTAATATTCAATTCGTCGTTTGGCGGGGATGCCAGACAGAAAACTAAAGAAGAATAAAGTCTATGGTTATGAAAAAGACATCGATCCTGTTGGCTGTTACGTTTGGTGCGATCATAACATCTGGTTGCAGCAGTAAACAAGCACCGGATGAATTTATGGTGCTAAAAAACAGGCCGCTTTCCATGCCGCCGGAATATTACCTGACGCCTGATGGTCCCTATTCGGATCTGGATGATGTGATTGAGCCGCAGGAAATAGCAAGACGCGCACTTTTTGGTGAAAATTAATGTGCACCCGCTTCGAAGCATTTGGTATAGTCTGAAGAGGCTAACAGATTTGAACTCGGAGTAGGTGGCTTGGGCATTCGCCTTTTATCAGAAAATACAATAAATCAAATTGCCGCTGGCGAAGTGATCGAGCGGCCCGCCAGTGCCGTTAAGGAACTGGTGGAAAACGCCATTGATGCAGATGCCAAAAACATCAATGTTGTAATGGTAGAGGGGGGCAAGAAGTTAATCAGCGTCACCGATGATGGTCACGGCATGTCGCCGGATGAACTAACCCTTGCGGTGGAAAGACACGCCACATCCAAACTAGAGGAAGATGATTTATCAAATATCCAAACAATGGGATTTCGCGGTGAGGCGCTGCCGTCCATTGCATCGGTCAGTCGCTTTACCTTTAAAAGCCGTGCGGATGGAAGTGATCAAGCGTGGAAAATATCAATTGAAGGTGGTAAAAAATCACCTGTGGAGCCCACGGGACTTGACAAAGGATCCCACGTTGAAATTCGTGATCTGTTCTATTCTACGCCTGCAAGGCTTAAGTTTTTAAAAACTGATAGAACCGAAATTTCGCAGGCGACTGACGTTATAAAACGCTTGAGCATGGCAAATCCTGATATTGCCTTTTCGCTTTATGATAATGAGCGTCGGGTGTTTCAGGTATCCTCAGCGCAAGGTGATCTTCTGGATAGCAGGTTAAGAAGACTTGGCGCAATTCTTGGCGCCGAGTTTACCGAAAATGCGCTTGCGATTAATGCGGAACGGGAAAATATGACGCTTCGTGGTTTTGCCGGTCTTCCGACCTATAATCGAGGGAATGCACAACATCAATATTTATTTGTAAATGGCAGACCGGTAAAAGATAAACTGCTAACCGGTGCAGTGCGTGGCGCCTATATGGATTTTCTGGCTCGCAATCGTCATCCGGTGCTCGCACTGTTTCTTGAGGTGCCTACAGACATGGTCGATGTGAATGTCCACCCTGCAAAGGCAGAAGTAAGATTTCGCGAAAGCGGGGTGGTGCGCGGGTTAATCGTCGGTGCGCTTCGTCATGCGCTCGCAGAAGCAGGACACCGTGCGTCTACCTCAGTATCAAACGCGGCCCTGGGAGCGTTTAATGCAAACACTGTTCCGACCATGCCCTATCATTCCGGACGACAGCAAAATTTTCATATGCCAAGTGACAGACCGAGTTCAGGAGTAGCAGAAGTCAGTCAAAACTACCATGCGCCACTCAGCGAGCCGGGGCAATCCTTTACCCCACCTATGGGCCGTAATGAGGAATTGGAGAGCGACAGCACAGTATCCATACCGATCCAGGAAGATTTGTCAGAATTTCCACTTGGCGCTGCGCGTGGCCAACTTCATGAAACATACATTGTGTCTCAGACAGAAAATGGCATCATTATCGTTGATCAACATGCGGCCCATGAGCGGCTTGTATATGAGCGTATGAAAAAACACATCGAAGGTGGCAATGTCCCACGCCAGGTCCTGCTTCTTCCGGAAGTGGTTGAATTGGAGCAGTCAGCCGTGGATCGATTGCTGACCCGTCAGGAAGAACTTGGAAATCTGGGACTTATGTTCGAGGCATTTGGTGACGATGCCATCGTGGTTCGTGAATTTCCCGCCCTTTTGGGTGATACGGACATTAAGGGTCTGATCAAGGATCTTGCGGATGAGCTTGCGGAGCTGAACCAAGCGCTTTCCTTAAAAGAAAAACTCGAGGAAGTATGCAGCACCATGGCTTGTCATGGTAGCGTACGAGCAGGAAAGCGCATGACAACCGCAGAAATGAACGCGCTCCTTCGTGAAATGGAGGCAACACCCCATTCCGGGCAGTGTAATCACGGTCGCCCTACTTATGTTGAGCTTAAACTTGGCGATGTGGAACGGCTGTTTGGTCGTCGCTAAGACTTTTTAATGAGCAGTGAGAAACTGGCGTCGCCCATTTTCCTTTTTTTGATTTCCTCTAATGGGTGTGGGATTTCTGGATTCTCGTCATACGCATATTCGATCATGATGATTCCGTCTTCAATAAGAAGGGCATTTTTTACAATATTTGAAAGCGTGGGATTGATCAGTTCCTGATGATAAGGCGGGTCGATAAAAATTACGTCAAACTGTCCCAAATTCTTAACAAGGGACCAAGCGTTTAGCGTTAGAACGTCAATATTCTCAGGGTTCTGAATCTCGGCCAGATTTTGCGAAATCAGTTTCGCGGATCTGCGATCATTATCGACAAACGTGACATGTTCAGCACCGCGCGAAAGAGCTTCAATTCCCAGAGCACCAGTACCAGCAAATAGATCAAGCACGCGAGAGCCATGAATGCCTGGGCCTGTACCATGCTCCAGTATATTAAAAAGCGTTTCACGCATACGGTCGGTGGTGGGTCGAATGTGATTGGTGGGAGGGGTGTTTAATTTTTTGCCCCGGTATGTGCCGCCAATTATTCTCATTTTTCTTTTTTCGCTCGAAATTGTTTCTTACGTTTAGGCTTAACGTTCTTCTTTGGCTTGGGTTTAGCCCAGCCTTTACCTTTCTTCTTTGGCTTATCGGACGTAACAATGGGCTCAGGAATTTTGACGCCAATTTCTTTGAAGTACTCCTGGCAATTGATCTTCAGACTGCTTTGCGCCACTTCATTAACGCTGCCACGTTGTAGTTTACCGAGCTCAAATGGTCCGTAAGACGTTCTGATCAGGCGGTTCACAGTCATTCCCGCATACTCCAGAAGCTTTCGCACTTCGCGGTTCTTACCTTCGGTGATGCCCACCGTCATCCATTGATTGACGCCTTCTTTACGTTCATCAAGTTTAATATCCACACTGCGATAGGATACACCATCTATGGTGACACCTTTGCTGACTTCTTCGAGCCGTTTGTGATGAAAACGACCATTGACCCTTACGCGGTAGGTTCTTACCCATCCGGTGGAAGGTAGTTCAAGCCAGCGGGCAAGACCACCATCATTGGTAAGCAACAAAAGTCCTTCGGTATTTAGATCAAGCCGACCAACTGAAATCACCCGTGGCATATTTTCCGGAAGTGCTTCAAAGATGGTGGGTCGACCTTCAGGATCGTGATAGGTGGTAAGCCTGCCCGTAGGTTTATGATAGATCCAAAGGCGCGTATCTTCAGCTTTTTGCACTTTTTGCCCGTCAACAGTGATCCCTTCGACGCTGGTAATAAAAGTCGCGGGACTTTCTACCACTTGACCATCGATTTTCACCATGCGGGCTTCGATCATTCGCTCAACAGCGCGGCGGGACCCGATCCCGGCGCGGGCAAGAACCTTAGCGATCCGTTCGCCTTTGTTTTCGTTATCTTCACTCATAATGATCACAACATAGGGGAGTTGAGCGAAATTGCAATCTTTGCTTGACCTTTTTAGGGGGCTTAAGCAAGTTAAATATATGTCACAGTTCAACAATATCTTTATGGAAAAAGCGCTTGGAGCGGCGCGGGAAGCGGCGCAGCGCGGCGAAGTCCCAGTGGGTGCTGTCATCGTCGATGCGAATACGCAGGAAATACTTGCCACCAACTCAAATAGGGTATTGGAGCTCAAGGACCCGACCGCGCATGCGGAAATGCTGGCCATAAAAGAAGCATGCTCACGCAAAAACAGTGAAAGATTAATTGATTGTGATCTCTATGTGACTTTGGAGCCATGCCCCATGTGTGCGCAGGCTATATCGTTTGCTCGCATCAGGCGGCTTTATTTCGGTGCGTCTGATGAAAAAGGGGGTGGTGTAGAGAACGGAGCGATTGTTTTTAATGCAAAAAGCTGTCATCATAAGCCTGAAGTTTATGGTGATATAATGTCCGGGGCAGCAGCAGCGATGTTGAAGGATTTTTTTAAGGATCGCAGATAAATGGAAGAAGAAATAATGACAATGGATAATTTGATGGCGCTCGCTGTCGAATATTACAATATTGTCCTCAATTGGCTTCAAACGACCCTGTTTACTGTTGATAGCACTATTCAGCTCGGCATAATCGGTATCCTGTTTTTGGCGAGTTATTGGATTAATCGTTCGCTAACACCATTTCTGCATAAAGTGTTTGAAGAAAAGCCATTTTATCAGCGTGTCGAAAAATCAATCAAATCAATGTATTTGCCAATTATATGGTGGCTCTTTGTGTTCACAGCCTGGCAGATTGCAGAAGTTTTGGGAACACCAATCATCTTCCTGCGTATGGCCTGGACGTTTATTTCACTATGGATTTTGATTAATTTATTTACCACTACGATTGAAAGCGAAACCATATCGCGCTTTGTCAGTATTGTTATCTGGACGGGCGCAATCTTAAATATATTTGGTCTTTTTGGACCCTTTGTGAATTTACTTGCGGCGACTACATTTACGTTTGGCACAACCACAATCAGTATTCTGGCGATAATCACCGGTGTGATCACGATGGTGATTTTGATTTATGCGGCGCTCTTTTTATCACGTGTTATTGAAACAAAGCTTCGTGAATCGCCGACGGTCACGCCGTCTGCGCGGGTACTACTCAGCAAACTATCCAAAATCGTTCTTGTTGTTCTCGCCTTCCTGTTTGCCATTTCCAGTATGGGTATTGACCTTACGGCGCTCGCGGTATTTGGTGGTGCGATCGGTGTTGGTCTTGGTTTTGGTCTTCAAAAGGTTGTTTCAAACTTTATCAGTGGTGTGATTTTGCTACTGGATAAATCCATTAAACCAGGTGATGTTATTGAAATTTCCGGAACCTACGGACGGATCAATAAACTTGCCGCCCGTTATACATCAGTAATTTCCCGGGATGGCCGCGAACATCTGGTGCCAAACGAGGACATCATTACTCAACCTGTGATCAACTGGACTTTTTCCGATAAAAAGGTGCGTCGCCATTTGCCAGTAAATGTGGCCTACAGCACAGACATTGAGCAGGCTATGGCCCTAATGATGGAAGCGGCCACCGAATCCGACCGTGTCATCAGAAATCCGGAGCCCAGAGTGCTCATTAAAGGCTTTGGTGATAACGGTATTGACCTCGAACTGCGTATGTGGATCAGAGACAGTGAGAATGGCGTTTCAAACATCGCCAGCGATGTTTACCTCACCATCTGGAATAAATTTAATGACGCTGGCGTCGAGTTCCCATTCCCACAACGCGATATTCACATTGTATCGTCAAAGGTGCCGGACGCGGCCAAAGATCTGTTGAAATAAGCTATTTCTTCTCGCCCATCACTTCTTTAAAGAAAGCGAAGAAATTGGCAAGACCTTGTTCTGACTCATCAATATGGTCTTCCAGATTGTCAATTTCTGAATGCTGCTCATCCAGATACCTGCTGTCCAGCTCTTGCTGCATTTCCGCAAGGGTCTTACTTGTTCGCTTGACAAGCTTTCTCAGCTTTTTTGTTGAAATATGCTCATATTCGTTTTGGGACATAATATTTACCCGTGACTAAAATTGATTGGTAATAAAAATTAGGAGGCCCGGTACGCCGAAGAAGGCACCTAATATATAGGCAAGCGCTACTGTTTTTCTTTCAGTAGCGACTTTGCCGAGCCATAACGCACCTCGAACAGGGATCATTCTTAGAAAATTAATGCCGTAAATAAGGATCACTGCACTGGAATTATACAGTAGATGCACAAGTGCAATTTGCAGTGCAAAAACCGCTGTTTCACCCGATATTGCAGTGGCGGCCAAAAGGGCGGTAATAGTGGTGCCGATATTAGCGCCCAAGGTGAAAGGATAAATTTGTTTTAATCGGAAAATACCCGTACCGGCAAGAGGTACCATCAGACTGGTAGTGGTCGAAGATGATTGAACAAGCACCGTAACGATGGCACCAGACGTAATCCCTGAAATTGGTCCGCGGCCAATTGCGCCATGCATGATTTTCTTTGCGGTTCCCACCATGAGTTTCTTGAGAAGTTTTCCAACCAATGTGATGGATAGGAAGATGATCATAACACCAAATACGATCATCAGGATGGACGCAGCATCTTCGGAAATCATATTTGAAACGGTGCTAAAGGCATCAATCACTGGTGCAGTCGCTGGCTTAACAAAATTAAGCCCCTTGACGCTCATGTTTTCACCGCCCACCAGAGCTTCCGCCAAATATCCGCCTATGGTCTCTAATGGGTGGAATATAATTTCAATCGGTAGGAATATTGCAACAGCCATCACATTGAAAAAGTCATGCACTGTTGCCGATGCAAATGCGCGTCTAAACTCCTTTTTCCGGCGGACATGGCCAAGGCTCACGATTGTATTGGTGATGGTTGTGCCAATGTTTGCTCCCATAATCATAGGAACCGCTGTTTCAACAGGAAGACCGCCTGCCACCAGGCCAACAATGATAGATGTTACTGTTGATGACGACTGGATCATGGCGGTGGCGAGGATACCGATAATCAAGCCAGTGAATGGATTGGTTGCAAATTGAAAAAGCTCACCTGCCTGACC
>JANQJN010000026.1 GCA_028281625.1 Emcibacteraceae bacterium
AAAAACACTACCACCAGAAAGTACAACTGCATCCGCGCGGCCAACCAGATTTTCCGGGCTTAATACTTCAACATCGCGAAGGCCAGGTCCACCACCACGGACGTCGGCACCACCGGTAACACTGTCCGGGCAATAAAGCACAGTTGTACCTGTTCGCGCACCGTCATCGACCGCATGCCCGACTTTTATTCCTTCAACATCTGTGATTAAATTCTGTGGTCCCGGTTTATACATACTTTTCCCGTTTTCTTGTAATTATTTGTTTAGTCTACAGTGCTTTAGCCTCATTGTCACGAAAACTACTGCTAAATACATCGCCCTCCGTCTACCTCCATTGCAACACCTGTGACCATGCTAGCTTCATCACTACAAAGAAAACAGGCGGCATTACCCATGTCTTCCGGCGTACTGAAGCGGCCAATAGGAATGGTGGATAGAAATTTTTCCCTTATTTCCGGCGTATCTTCACCCATGAAGGTGGAAAGCAGCGGTGTTTCGCCGGCTACCGGGTTTATTGCATTCACTCGTATACCAAAAGGTGCCAGCTCCACCGACATCGCTTTGGTCGCAGTAATCATCCAACCTTTGGAAGCATTATACCAGGTAAGGTTTGGTCTTGGACTCACCCCACCAGTGCTTGCCACGTTCAAAATCGCACCTGAGCCAGCTTTTTTCATAATCGGTACAATATGATGTGCTGTGTGGTAAACCGATTTGGCATTTACGGCAAAAATTCGGTCAAAATCGCTTTCACTTAGCTGATCCAACGGTTGGGGGATATGGCCAATACCTGCATTATTGACGAGAATATCGACACTTCCAAAGCGGGAGACGCAGTTATCAACCATTTCCTTAACACTAGCGCCATCTGAAACATCCACTTCGTGGCTAGTAACCTGCTCACCCAGCTCACCAGAAAGTTCCGCAGCCAGTTTTCCGTTTAAATCAGCAATCACTACCCGTGCACCTTCAGCGGAGAACTTCCGAACAATACCGGCGCCAAACCCAGATGCACCGCCAGTTATGATTGCGATTTTATCATTAAGTCTCATAATATTATTATTCTTTCTTAATTTATTACTTTAATCATGTTTGGTGGCCACGGTCTTGAGTACGCTGAAGCCATAAAGTGCTTCAAATCCTTTTTCACGGCCGAATCCTGATTTCCCAATACCGCCAAACGGAAGTTCTACCCCACCACCAGCGCCATAATTGTTGATAAAAATCTGACCTGCCTTTACGGCCTTAGCCATACGCATTTGCCGCGCCCCATTTTCCGTCCAGATGCCGGTGACAAGGCCGTATTCCGTGCCATTGGCAATTTTCACGGCCTCTACTTCAGTATCAAAAGGAATTACCACCTGAACGGGTCCAAATATTTCTTCCTGAGCAAGTTTATGGTCAGGCGGGACATCACGAAACAGTGTCGGTTTTATATAACACCCTTTTTCCGGAAGATCGTCGCTCATCACCCCTTGCGCTGCAATTGAAAGACCACTTTCCTTCCCGCTGTCAATATATCCGTCAACAATCGCCTTTTGTTTGGCGCTCACCAATGGACCAAGCTCAAGATTATCCGTCGCCTGCCCGACTCTCAATTTTGATATTGCTTCTGACATTCGGCTTATGACGTCTTCATAAACGCCGCGCTGCACCAGAATCCGCGAGCCGGCGGAACAGGTTTGCCCAGCATTTTGAATTCCTGCATTGACAAGAAATGGCAGCGCGGCATCCAGATCAGCATCATCAAATACGATTTGCGGAGATTTTCCTCCAAGTTCCAGTGTTACAGGAACGATATTTTCAGCGGCTGCCTTTTGAATTTCTTTTCCGACGCCAACTGATCCTGTAAATGAAATGTGATCCACATCTGGGTGACCGGCAAGCGAGGCACCGGCCTCTGCTCCCACTCCGCTGACCACATTAAGAACGCCAGATGGCAATCCTGCTTTTTCAGCAATGCGTGCGAATAACAATGCAGTAAGACCCGCATCTTCGGCTGGCTTGAGTACACAGGTATTGCCCATGGCGAGCGCACCACCAATACAACGACCAGCGATCTGCATGGGATAATTCCATGGAATTATATGCCCTGTTACACCGTGCGGTTCCCTAAGGGTATAAACCATATAGCCATCCATATAAGGAATGGTATGCCCCATTACCTTATCCGCTGCACCTGCGTAAAATTCAAAATAGCGTGCCATTGCAACGGCATCATTACGCGCCTGCGTAATCGGCTTACCTACATCCATTGCTTCAAGGGTGGTGAGCTCATTCTCATGGTTCTTTATTGCTTCACTAATACGCATAAGAAGGCGGCCACGCTCTACAGCGGTCATTTGCCCCCACTCACCATCCAAAGCCGCCCGTGCTGCCCTCACAGCATCATCCACATCCTTTGCACTGCTTTTTCCAATTTTGCAGATCATATCACCGGTGGACGGATTATAAACATCATGGGTCGCACCATTTTCAGCGGGGCGCCATTTTCCGCCGATCAGAATTTCTTCTGAGTTAAATGCCAAAGAAGAATTAGATGCTGTCATTAGTTTTTTCCTTATTATTATCAACCACCTTTGTAATGTCGGGGCTCGCCGCAAGCAATGATTTTGTGTATGGATGCTGGGGTCTTGCGAATATATTGGCCGTCAGTCCTTCTTCAATGATTTTGCCGTCTTTCATTACCAAAATCCGGTCGGTTATATTTTTTACCGTATTAAGATCATGAGAAATAAACAGATAGGATATGCCAAGCGTGTCACTTAGCTTTCCAAGAAGTTCCAAAATCTCATCACGGATCAAAACATCTAGTGCTGACGTCGCCTCATCAAGCAGGATTATGTCCGGCTCTGTAATGAGCGCACGGGCAATTGCAATACGTTGGCGCTGCCCACCAGAAAATTCATGCGGATGTTTATCTGCGTCACTAGCACTCATTCCAACCTGATCAAGCAGTTCCCACACTTTTTTTAACTGCTTCTTATTTGATGGTTGTTTGTCCATCAAATAAAAGGGTTCCGCGATTATGCGGGCGATTGTGTGGCGTGGATTAAAGCTGCCGTATGGGTCCTGAAACACAACATTGATGTGGCGACGCAATTTCTTTTCACCATTAAAATGCTTGCCGCGAATCAGAACTTCTCCTTTTGCGAAGGGCTCAAGCCCCAAGATGCATCGGCTAAGCGTTGATTTGCCGCATCCACTTTCACCCACCAAACCAATATTTTCGCCACGTTTAATCACAAAACTGACGTCGTTTACGGCTTTAAGTTTTTTCCCGCCAGCCAGAGCATAGCTTTTACTCAAATTACGCACGGTTAACATGTGCCCGGCACGATCGGGAATAAACTTACTGTTTGCTTCAGATTTGCTCGCTGCAAAAAGTGCCTTTGAATAATCATGCTCAAGCGCGTCAAAAAGTTCCGGCACATCACCACGTTCAACCACGCGACCTTCCTTCATAATCACTATGTGATCCGCTACATCCGCGACAACAGCAAGGTCATGGCTGATCAGAAGCATTCCCATAGCATCACGTTCAACCAGTTTCTTAAGCAGCTCAAGAATTTTGGCCTGCGTAGTCACGTCAAGCGCGGTTGTTGGTTCATCAGCGATCAGAAGTGACGGGTTCTGCGATATAGCGATCGCAATCACCACTCTTTGACGCTGTCCGCCGGAAAGCTTGTGCGGGTATGTGTTTAAAGGAAATCGCTTATTTTCAAGCCCCACTCGGTGAAGCGTAAGCTCCGCTTTTTCTTTAATTTCGGCTTTTGAAAGCTTTGGCTGGGCAATTTTTATCGCTTCCATCACCTGAGATCCAATCGTTTCTACTGGATTTAGCGCCGTCATGGGTTCTTGAAACACCATGCCCAAGGTGCTAGCGCGTACAGAGCACATTTCCTTTTCCGATTTTTCCAGCAGATCCTCGCCATCTAACCATATATTGCCAGTTGCACTCGTTCCTTCCGGGAGTAGCCCCATAATCGCAGAAGACGTCATTGACTTACCTGATCCGCTTTCGCCGACAATCGCAACAATTTTTCCAGCCTCCACGGTTAAACTAACGTCTTTGAGAATCTGAACGTCGCCAATGGAAAGTGACAACTTTTGAACGTCAAGCAGTGCCATCACTAACCTCGCTTGCTTTTCTTTGCTTCAGCTTGGGATCTAATATGTCTCTGAGCCCATCTCCCATCAAATTTAGCCCGAGCACCATAGCGATAATTGCCCCGCCGGGGATATAGGCCAGCCACGGTGCAAAGAATATCATTGTCTGAGCTTCATTAAGCATCCGGCCAAGGCTTGGGTCCGGCGGTTGTGTCCCCAGCCCTACATATGAAAGACTTGCTTCAGCTATGATCGCCACTGAAAATTGGATCGTCGCCTGCACAATTAAAAGATTTGAGATGTTAGGCAGAATGTGCTCCATGCTTATACGGACCGCGCTTTTTCCGCATACGCGCGCGCTCATGATATATTCGCGTTTCCATATGGGCAGTGCCGCGCCCCGAGCCACGCGCGCAAACACCGGAATATTGAATATTCCAATGGCTATGATTGCGTTTATCGCACCTGGACCAAAAACGGCTGTGATCATTATCGCCATTAGAAGTGACGGAAATGCAAAAATCAGATCATTACCCCTCATAAGGATTTCATCGACCAGTTTCCCGCCGCCACTTCGTGCCCCAGCAGCCCACAGGCCAAGTGGCACTCCAAACAGCATCCCCACCCCTACAGCCACAAGGGAAACCATAATGGCATTTCGGGTTCCAACCATCACCATCGAAAGAATATCGCGGCCAAAATGATCCGTCCCGAACCAGTGATTTAGGTTTGGGGCTTGAAATTTGCCGGCAATATCAATTGCGGCCACGTCATATGGGGTCCAGAATAACGAAAC
>JANQJN010000057.1 GCA_028281625.1 Emcibacteraceae bacterium
AAAACGCTGGGCGTCAATGGCACCGATTATATGGTTACCGGCATTATGGAAAACCTCCCGCAAAAAACGCATCTAGATGTCGAAATTCTTCTATATGATGGGGTGCGTGCCCATGACATAGATTTTATCGACTGGACATCTGCGCGGCTTTACAGCTACTTCATCCTTCATGAAGGCGCGAACATTGAAATCATCCGTCAGGACACAGCGGATTTTCTGGATCGTAATGCCTTTTTCGCGCCAGAAAGCTGGCAGGATTATACACCAAGTGATGTGATGGACCTGACGTACCGCCCGATCGCCGACATTCACCTACATCAAAATGCGCAAAACCCTATCAGCCCCGGGGGCAGCATCACACTTGTTTATGGCTTTGCGGGTATTGCCGCACTGATCATGGTGATGGCAAGCATCAACTTCATTAACCTTTCAACCGCAAATGCGAGCACCCGGGAAAAGGAAATCGCCATTCACAAAGTGGTCGGCGCCAGTCGCAAGCAACTAATTTTTCGTTACTTGTCAGAAGCCATAATGCTCATGGCATTTGCGTTTATCATTGCCATGGCGTTTACGGAACTTCTCGCACCCTTGGTCTTTAACTGGATTGGTGTCGAGCTCACTTCTTCAGGTGGATTTAATCTGGAATTTTTGGCAATCTCGCTTGGTGCAAGCTTCATCACTGCGCTTGCAGCTGGATTATATCCAGCGCTTCACCTGTCTTCTAAATCACCGGCAGATACCTTCTCTGGTGGGCAAGCGCAAGCGCCCCGCGTCGCCAAATTCCGCATCGGGCTAGTGTTTTTCCAATATACCGTTTCGATCATACTGGTGATCGCGGCAGCACATTTCTATATGCAAACGCGCCTCGCCACCACCATGGACCTTGGATTTAGTGATGAACGTGTCGCCGCCTATTGGGGCGTTGGCGCAGCAGATAGCGCGCAAACGCAGCAAGCACTTATAGAGCGTGTTCGGCAGATTCCAGGAGTTGCATCGGTGAGTATGATGGCCCAACTGCCGGGCGCTGGTTCGCAAAACAATGTAAATCTTAAAGCCATTGGTGCAGAAGGAAATACAGCTGGCACACGAATACAAGCCGTCGCGGCAGATGCTGATTTTGAAAAAGTTCTGGAAATTGAGCTAGTCGCCGGACGTATGTTCGATTTAAACCGCCTCGGAGACCGGATGATTGATGAAAATAATGAAGTAAACGGAACACCGCCTGTCATTATCAATGAACTGGCGCTTACGTCACTTGGATTTAAAAACGCAGAAGATGCGATTGGCAAGGTATTTCAAATGCAGGACTATATTTTTGATCCACATAATGTTGAAATCATTGGTGTGGTCAAAAACGCGCATTTCCAATCAATTCATAGCGAAGCTGGGCCGATGCTTTTTGCCAATGCCTACTTCTTCTTTAATGCCATGGTGGTCAAGTTTGCACAAAACCCTCTCAGTGCTCAGCAGGAAATAGCCGATATCTGGCTGGATTATATTCCCGATGTTGCGGTTTATCAGACTTTCCTGACCGACACTCTGGCGGAACAATATGCCCTCGAAGAACAGCAGACCCAGGTGTTTGGCGTCTTTTCTGCTCTTGCCGTAGTGATTGCGTTTCTGGGCATATTTGGCCTTGCTGCCTTTAATGTAGAGCGCCGCACAAAGGAAGTAGGGATACGAAAAGTGTTTGGCGCCAAAGTCATTGATATTGTGAAGCTGTTCGTCTGGCAGTTTTCCAAACCAGTGATCTGGGCAGTACTGGCGGCCTGGCCAATTGCCGGACTGCTTATTAATAATTGGCTTGAAAGTTATGCCTACCGGATTGATTTGCTGCCACTTATATTCATCAGCGCGGGTGCATCAGTATTGTTGGTCGCGTGGGCCACCATCGCAAGTCAGGCCGCAAAAGTGGCCATGCGAAATCCGATACACGCTCTTCGGCATGAGTGATTATTGAGCCAGACCAACGTAGGTGATGATCACCAGCGCAGAGATGACGAAGCCAGCCAATTTCGCGTGCTTCCAAGGCCTCAGGTCAACAGGCACATCGACGGCGACGGCTTCTTTGATCGGTTCGGGGGATAGCTTACTAATAACAATCATCGTACCCGCAGTGAGCAAAAATACCAGCGCCAGAAAATGCAGAAAGTGAATTTGATCGGTCGTGTCAAATAGACCTTTTGCAAATGATTGAACTTCTGCATCAAAGGTGCCGGTGAGCAGATAGAAAAGGATGGGTCCCGCGATGAGGCCAATTTTCGCAGCTCTTGCAGTGACAAATCTAGTGAGGAACCCAAGCAAGATCACCGCTAACATAGGACCAAAGAAGGTCGCATTGATTTTCTGTAGGTAATTATAGAGGCTACCATCCGTATTGATCATCGGCGCCGCAATCATCGCCGCTATGGCAAGCACAATGCTGCAGGCGCGCCCCGACCAGACCATATCGCGGCCGCTTGCTTCTTTATTCATAAACACCTGGTAGACCCCTTGGCTGAAGAGTGTCGCGGAACTATTGAGCACGCTGTTGAATGTACTAAGCACTGCCCCCATCATAACGGCGGCAAAAAAGCCAACCAACGGTGACGGGAGTACTTCCTTCACCAGCATCGGATAGGCGAGCATCGAATCGTCCGGACCAAGCTGATCCTTGAACATGTAAAAAGCGATCACACCGGGAAGCACAATAGCAATCGGTCCAAGCAGTTTAAAACAGGCCGCGATGAGTACCCCTTTTTGCCCTTCCGCCAGGTTTTTGGCACCCAGTGCCCGCTGAATAATCGACTGATTGGTACACCAGAAAAAGATCTGATTGACAATCATACCGGTAAAGAGCACACCAAAAGGCAGAAACGATCCGGGCTCGTCACCGGTAATATCAAATTTTTCAGGGGCACTGCTATAAACGGTGCTTAGCCCCGCAACCACATTCCCGTCTCCAATGTAAAGCAGTGCAAGCACTGGCACCAGAAGGCCAATAATAAGAAAACCAATACCATTGATGGTATCTGAAATAGCAACGGCTTTAAGCCCACCAAAAACAGCATAAAGGGAACCAAGTGTCCCAACCGCCCATACAGTGATCCAAGTGGCTGTGGATCTTTCAACTCCAAGCGCGCCTGATATATCAAACAGGCTTTCAAGCCCTGCGGCGCCAAAAAGAAGCACAACCGGTAGAATTGCCACAACATAGGAAAAGAGGAACAATATGGTCGCAATAACCCGCGTATTCTGATCAAAACGCAGTGAGAGATACTCAGGTATCGTTGTAAGCCCACGCTTTAAATATTTGGGAAGGAAGTAAAGTGCCGTGAGCACCATCGCCAGGGCCGCTGTTGTTTCCCAGGCCATGACCGCAACCGTATGAGCAAAAGCGTCCGCATTAAGCCCGATCATGTGCTCAGTGGACAGATTGGTCAGGATCAGCGAGCCCGCTATCACCCAGGCCGTAAGGCTACGACCCGCAAGAAAATAATCGTCCGACCCATTCATTCGATCATTTCGTGTCTTCAAATACGAAATGAGCGCCACTATCGCAGTGAAGCCGATGAACGATACAATGGTCAGCATTTTTCCCTCTTTTTTGAAGACTTTATCCCACATTAATCGTCAATAGACAATAGTGCGAGCTTTTGATTATACTGCCTAAAAATTCAAGTCCGAACGTGTTAGTAATGAAAAAAAGCCTGATAATAGCCGATGTAGGTGGCACTAATGGCCGCTTCGCGATCGCCACATTTGAAAATGGGTCCAGTGTACCTGTTATCACAAATATTAGTGTCTTTTCCTGTCCCGACCATGAAACATTTGACCACATGTTTGGCTCTTATCTCGCCACCTTGAACGCTGACATTCCCAAAGTGGCCCAACTTGCTATCGCTGGTGAAATGACACCCAGAGATGGGAATCTCTGGCATTATAACTGGGATATCTCTGCGTCCCGCCTGGAAAGAACTTTCAATCTGGACCGCGTGACACTGATGAATGATTATGAGGCCATGGTCAGAGCTGTCCCGCAACTTAACAATGACGACTATTTTAACATTACCGACTTTAACATTGGGCTAGCTGGCGGCACATACACCGTATTTGGCGTGGGATCAGGGCTGGGTGGCTCGATCGCGAAACCAACCAGGAATGGCTTAAAAGTGGTCTCTACCGAAATCGGCCATGTTTCCTTTGCGCCGAAGTCAGCGCTTGAGGCAGAACTGCTCGCCTATACACAGAAATCCGTAAAACATGTCTCCAATGAAAGTTTTTTATCGGGGCCTGGATTAAAGCGCATCCAACACTTTATAAATTCCATTGGCACACAGCCAAGCAAGAGGCTATCCCCTGCAGAGATAACCACGGCGGCACTAAATAAAACCGATGAAGATTGCCTTCAAACAGTGGAACTATTCCTTGAGATTCTTGCAAGTGTCGCGGGTGATATCGCCTTATCACAAGGGGCCAGGGGCGGCATTTATATTAGTGGAGGTATTGTTCCTCGCCTCACTAGTCTGATAGACCGGGAAAAATTCTTGAGCCGATTTAATGACAAAGGCCCCATGTCCGATTATGTTAAAAAAATACCGATTAAAGTGATTACATCTGATATGCCTGCGCTACTGGGAGCAGCGACGGAGTTAGAATAACATGAGCACAATCATAAAAATACTTATGATCGTTCCTGCGATTTACTTGGTGTTGCTGCTGCTCTTGTTCATCTTTCAAAGAAGCTTGATGTATTTTCCCGCACCGCTTGATGACTTTCAGCGTCAGCATCATCTTCCTTTCGAAGAAATCAGCATAATGTCTGAAGACGGATTAGAGATAAAATCCTGGATTGCCAAGAAAGAGCCTGACAAAAAAACAATAGTCTTTTTTCACGGCAATGCGGGAAATGCCGCCCACCGCATTCCCATGCTTAAAGAATTTTTCAGAGCGGGACACACCGTTGTGCTCGCAGAATACCGTGGTTATGGCGATAATCCAGGGAAACCTTCTGAGAATGGGATAATTTCAGATGCTGAACGGCTGATGGAGTACGTTATCGCGCAAGGCACAGCAGTCGAAGACATCGTGCTAATGGGACGCTCACTGGGTACCGGGCCCTCAACAAATCTAGCGACCAAATATGATGTCGCGGCATTGATACTGGTCTCACCTTTCAGCAGTTTTCCTGATGTGGCCGCCAGCACCTATCCTTATTTTCCGGTTCGCTTTTTAATGAAAGACAAATTTGACAGCAAAAGCATCATCAAAAATATTAAGGCGCCTGTTCTGATGTTTCATGGGGAATTTGATCGCATAATCCCCCTTCATTTTGGCGAAGCATTGTTCGAAGCAGCAAATGAGCCGAAACAATTTGAAAGAATCCTCATGCGCGGCCATAACAATCTTGATATGGAAGCGATAAATAATAAAATATTAGAATTTATTCTTGATAAATAGAATTTATTCAATTATTTTTCCTGATAAATTATAAATAATCAGGATTTTTTACACCATGGATGCAATAGATAAGAAAATTGCACGCATAATTCAGGAAAATGGCCGCGCGTCCAGCGCTGAAATCGCCAATGCGGTCGGCGTTTCGGTCTCCACTGCCAATGAACGCGTCCGCAGATTAACATCAACCGGTGCTGTTAGGGAATGGCGTGCCGTCCTTGATCCAGATAGTGTCGGCCTCAAGCTTTGCGCAATGATACTGGTTGACATGGATTATGACGGTGAAGAAGACGCAGTGAGCGCCCTTAAAAAATTTCCTGAAATTCAGGAAATTCATCATATCAGTGGGGCGCGATCTTACCTTGTGAAGATTCGTGTGGCCGACACAGCATCACTGCAAACGTTCCTCAAGAACAAAGTAAAACCCTTAAAGGCGATCAGCAGAACCGAATCCTTTATCGTATTGGACACCGCCAAGGAAACAACCGCCCTTAAAATAGAAGAACAAAAAAAATGACCTCCCCAAAACATGTTGCGCTTGTAGGCTGTGGCTTTACCGGCACCAGCGCCTTTTATCAGCTCGTTGAACGCTATCCTGTTCGCGAAATCACAATTTTTGAAGCCAGCGGCGAGTTTGGCCCAGGGCTTCCTTACAAAGCAGACGAGTGCGACGATTATCTGCTGAACAACACCAATGATACATTGTGCCTGACACCGCAAAACAGACGCGCCTTCCTTAATTGGCTTAGGAGCAACCCGGAACTTCCCGTTGGCGTCGAAATGCCGGAAATTGTCGAACGCGGAAATCTGCCGCGCACATTTTATGGCTATTTCCTGAAAGATGTGTTTAGAACAACCATGACCACCGCAGCCATCAAGGATATAAAAGTTAACCTGATCACAGAAGAAGCAACAGGCATTCGCGAAGAGGATGATAATGTTGTTGTTAGCTGGTCGGATGGCGAAATTTCCGCCGACAAGGTCATACTGACCACCGGATATGCGCCCAGTATCGACAATTATCCTTCCCCACCAGCTGGGTCCAAAGCCATATATTTTGCCGATCATATAAACGAACCTGGTCTGGATATCATCCCGATCTCGTCAACTTCCTACATTCTTGGTGCATCGCTTAGCGCCTATGACGTGGTGGGGCGGCTATACTCTGATAAATCCGGCTGCTCTTTCGCGCGCAGTGAAGACGGACTGCTGGAATTTATCGCCGGACCCAATGAACGTTCTGTGGTTCTTTGTTCGCGAAGCGGGCGCATGAAAAAAATGAAAAGTCGCAAAACCAAGGAGATTAGTCGTCGTTACTTCACTGTCGATTACCTTACATCTATTAAACCGGAAGAAGGATTGAGGCTGGAGGATATTACCGAAGCGATCCGCAAGGATTGTGAAGCCCATAACGGTGATCAGGACTGGGATGAGATTCTCGAGCCCTTCAGAGGCTGCATGGACGCCGAAGCTGTTAACGTGCGGGCAGCACAGATCCTGGAAAAGGATCTGCGCACTGCCATCGACGGCACCGCAAGAAATATACTCGTTGATATCTTCGGTGATGCTGGTCTTGAAATCTGGGACATTTTCGCCGCCCGGGTTGTGAGCCCGGATGAAGAAAAAAGATTTAGAAGAAATTTTGAAACCGCGACCCTTACTTATGAAGCCTCCTGCCCCATATCAACAGCGGAAAAATTGCTCGCCCTTCATAAAGCTGGAAGACTTCGTGTCATCAAAGGCGTGAGGAACGTCACTTTTGATAATGAAAAGGATTGCTACCTGATCGAACATGAATTTGGTACAGACGAAGCAGATATTCTACTGAACACCACAGGCAGCATTGACCGCGATGTGCGAAGTGATCGCCAAAAAGAGATTCTAAGGAACATGGTGTCTCAGGATATGCTCTTCCCATACAAATGCGGCGGCGAAGAAATGCTTGGCGCCGATGTGGATATGGATGATTTCAGGGTAATCGGTACTAAAAACATTCATATGGCCAACACACTGCTTTGGGGACCGGGCTTTTATACCAGTGGCGCGATAATCATGGCGACAATTGTTGACCGAATTTTAGAATCGCTGTTTAATGAATAACTCAGGGAGATATATTATGGAATTTACAAAAAAAATCTTTTTATTCTTTACACTTATCATCATATCAAGCTGTTCGGAGCAGAACGTTCCGGCCAATGACAATGCCGTCGAGCAATCAGAACCAAAGGCAGTTGGGATTGTGGTTACCGCCAATCCGCTGGCGACTGAATCAGGCCTTGAGATACTGCGTGCAGGCGGTAGTGCCGTTGACGCTGCCATGGCCGTGCAGGCCACACTCAGTCTGGTGGAGCCCCAAAGTTCCGGCCTCGCCGGTGGTGGTTTTCTTGTACACTACGATGCGGATACCAAAAACGTTAACTATTATAATGGCCGTGAAAAAGCACCGATGGGTGCGACACCAAGTCTTTTTCTTGATGAGAATGGTGAGCCTATAAACAGACGAGATGCTAAAAACAGTGGTCGTTCAATTGGTTCACCGGGTGCTGTCGCAGTAATCAACCTTGCCCATCAGGATCATGGTAAACTGCCGTGGGCGGACCTGTTCGGCCCGGCGATGAAACATGCCACCGAAGGTTTTGCCGTTTCACCGCGCATGCATAATTCAATCGTTTCTTACTCCGAAAATTTCCATAGAACACCTGAAGAAGGACCAACAGACCTGTATGAATATCTGTTTACCGACGAAGGTGAGCCACTTCCCATTGGTCATATTCTGAAGAACCCCGAATATGCCGAAACCATGAGAATCGTTGCGAACAATCCAGCCGACTTTTACCGCGGTCAAATCGCGGAACAAATTGTCGCCGCCGCACAAGCGATGCCAAATCCCGGCACCCTGTCCATGGAAGATCTAGCAAATTATTCAGCCGTTAAGCGTGATCCATATTGCAGCAGCTACCGCGAACTTACCCTGTGTGGTTCTGCGCTCCCCTCGTCATGGGTATCGGTTTCCATGGTGATGAGCTTGCTTAGCGAAGCGCCGGAATTTTCACCAGAAGGGGCCGACGATCCCGCAAACTGGACACTGCTTGCGGAAGCTCTGCGCATTACCTACGCCGATAACAATGCCTTCATTGGTGATGATGACTTTGTTGAAGTTCCAATCGAAGGCATGATGAGTGATGCCTATATCAAGGACCGTGCGAAGCTGATTTCGCGGGAGCAGGCGAAGCAAACGATTGAAGCGGGTGATCCCTGGGCTTATCAGGAAGATCAGGCAGCAACGCTTAACGGCGAAGACGCCACCATCGAAAATGTTGGCACCACCCACTTTGTGATCGTCGATGCTGAAGGCAATGCGGTATCCATGACATCCACCGTGGAGGGATATTTCGGATCCTTGCGCATGGCGGGTGGTATGATCCTCAACAATCAGTTGACCGACTTTTCTTTCCGTTATGAAGACGCAGACGGCAACCCTATTGCCAATGCGGTTGCCCCGGGTAAACGCCCGCGTTCTTCCATGTCCCCCACCATCGTGCTTGATGAAAATAATGATTTTCTAATGGCAGTTGGATCCCCTGGAGGACGCAACATAATTTCCTATGTGGCCAAAACCGTGGTCGGAATCATGCGCTGGGGCCTAAGCCCGCAGGAAGCAATCAACCTTCCAAATATGGTTGCCCGCACGGAACAGGTTCGCATAGAACGGGACCGTGCGAAACCTGAAATCATTCAGGCGCTGCGCGACTACGGTCTTGATGTCTTCGAATCTGAAGGTGAAATTTCCGGTCTTAGCGCAGTGCTGAAACTGGAAGACGGCACCCTGCAAGGCGGGGCGGACCCTCGCCGCGAGGGGACTGTCGGCATCCTTTATGATAACGAAATACAGTAGTATTGATTAGCCAATTCCCCTGTGCTACGAACACCACTGCGTGGTCCCGTAGCTCAGGTGGATAGAGCGCAAGATTCCTAATCTTGAGGCCGCTGGTTCGAATCCAGCCGGGATCACCAATAATTCAAGTAACTAAGCCATATGTGCTTAGTTTTGTAACAGATTAATTATTGATCCTTTTTCTAAAGCTTCAGGGGACAAGTCTAGATATTCTCCCTTCTCTGGCTTTTTGCTTACAACATTCGCACCAGCCTTCGTCAAAATCTCCTTAAAGTCCAAGGAATCAACTAAGCTATTAACTAGATATTCTCTAGAAATAGTTGCTTGTTCACTATTTGACGCAGTTATACTTCCACCCACGCTAACTCCAGAGAAATAGAACCTATTTTCTTTATCAACAGTAGTAATAAGTCCAAGAATATTCTGCTTTTTACTTACATTTACGTTGGTTGAACCAATAATGCGATTCACGTCAACCATGTAATTTTTTCCTAAGTTATCAACCTTCTCCTGAGCAACCAAAAGCTTCATCTCAACTTCATCACCTTCACGATGATTGAAGTAATTCATCATGACAATTTTATCTTCAGTTACCCCTTTTCTTATGTAGAACAACTCAGAAGCTCCATCTGGCTCTGGTGCGGATGTAACGTCGCCTGAAAAGAGAACACCCTTTTCTTCAGAACTATAAGAAGAATCCCAACCCGTTTTACCGGATGCACTGATAGTTGAAAGATCAAGATCAACAGTTTTATTTGTGTTAAACCAATGAACTCCAACAAGCATATCCTCCTTTACTGATATGTAAGTTCCTGCCGGGAAATTCCCAAGGAACATCTTCTCTGTCGCAGGGAGAGCGTAGTTAATATATTCAGGAATATAAATAGTCTCGCCTTTAACATTTAAATCATCCGTAATCGCTTTCACCACAATCTTTAGATATTTTTCTGCTTCTGCGTGTTTACTGAATTCAAATTCGGTTGCAAAACCTCTACCATTACGAACTTTGTAAACAATTCCCTTATTGCTTTTGGTTCGGTACTTCAAGGCATACGCCAAGCGAATTTTTCGGAAGATATTTACCTTTGCTAGTTCGCCTTTAAAATCCCTCAGCAAAATCTCATCGCCGTTCTTAATCTTTGAGGTGATACTATTCAAGTAGTCCTCAGGCATTGGCTTATGTAGAGTATTAGCCTTCTTTCTCAATCGATTGAAGAATGTCTTATTCTTTGAAATAGACTTTAACGCTAAGAAGATTGGCTTAAATCGGAAGAAAATTTCCGCAAGATTGTTGGGCGCTTTTTCAAGTAATCGATCTAGTTCCTTTTGATGTAATTTTGAATCAAGTTCCTTAATTGTCTCAATCAAATGATCATTCTTTATAAGCAAAGATTCATCAGTAATTTTATTGATTACAAATCTCAAATACTCAACAGGTTCACTAGGCACAATGTCATATTGATCATACAGTTTACCTTTTAATTCTCTGTTCTGAATATTCTCTATAATTTCTGCGTCCCAGGGAATATTCAACTTCTCCTGTCCCTCTACAATATTCATAATGTCTTGTAGAGTTTCTTCTTTCAAAGCAACACCTGAAGCTAAGTCAAAAATACCATCCAATACCTCGTCCTGCGTCATTCCCTTTATAACCACTAACTTTATTTCTTTAGTGATTTCAGGCAATTTTAGCTGTTCATTAGGAATATAAATTGTGTCATCCCGATACATTCCCATTGATTGGAAACCGTAAGTAGTCAAGTAATGAATCATTGCCTGTATCCACAATTCTTCCTGTGGAGTGTCTTTAATAACCTTCCATGACTTATGAAAAGACGCATTGGCTTTAGTTCCTGAAATGCCAATTACTTCTTCAATTTGCTTGATTAAATTCTCATCAGCAATTTCAGCGACACTAGGAGAAAGCACAAAACCACTTGGAATTGTTCTTGCCATAAAATCATTGCGAGATTTTTTTACTTTTTTTTCAACCTGAATGCCGTTGAATAAATTTAATGTGGCTTTGTTCATATGCGTTCTAATAAATCAATAATATTTAGCGGAAAGGGGAGGAATCGAACCCCCGACCTGCAGAGTAATACTTAAGGAACTCCTTGTGCAATAAGCGAGAAGTATCAAACGAGTCTGCTGCTCTACCACTGAGCTACCTTTCCTTAATGGCGGACAGTAAATTTGCGAAATATTAAGGAACTGTCTGTGCCATATTCAATTTTCAATAAAGGCGAGAAGTAAAATAAAACTTTTTCAATTTTTGTAAAGAAACTTCCTGTGCATTTACTTTAATGGACCATATAAAAAACAATGAAGATAAATCAACTTTCGTCACCCTGATCAATCATAGCTTTTCAGGAAGTGGCGACGAAAAAGTCGCCAAAGCTATTGATTCCACAGGTGGCTTTAATCTTGTGATCGCGGCCGCCAAGGCATGGCTTGAACATGGTATCGAATTAAAAGTGGTTGAAGCGAAGGTTTAACCCGCTGCTGCGGGCATACACTTCTCCGGTGTGTGGGTATCAATCAGATAGGCCACCTTCCACGCACCCTCCTGCTTCACAAGCGTAAACTGATTGACACCGCATGAGCGAAGCTCGCCATCAATGGCAATGGTAAAGGGAGCCCAGGCCACCGCAAGCGGTCCTTCCACATGGATTTCCACATCAAAGATTTGTTCGTCCGCCTGGCCGGGATTTAGGGTACCCACCCAGCCAATCCAGCCGGAAGCGTCGCCGCGTTCGACCGGTGCATCAGGAGAGATACGGTCCAGAGACGTATCTGGAAGAAGAAGTGATTTAAGCGTATCTGCGTCACCGGCACGCATCGCGTCAAACACTGCGTCAAGGATCGCCCGTACCTGTGCCTTTTCCTGAGGAGTTCCAGCGGCAAACGCGTTTGAACTTGTCATCATCATGACAGGTATCATCAGTAGACTTAAAAACTTCTTCATTTTTCGTTCCTTTTATTCAGCAGGCTTATATTCCTGCTCTTTATCTTTCTTTCCGTGGAATAAATTTTCAACTGCTATATAGAACATGGGCACGAAGAAAATTGCAAGGAATGTCGCGGCAATCATTCCACCCATCACAGCGATTCCAATGGCATTTTGACTGCCGGAACCGGCACCCGTTGCCATTGCAAGCGGTGAAACACCAAGAACGAACGCCATGGATGTCATAATGATCGGGCGGAAGCGGCGACGCGCCGCCATGGCGGTCGCTTCCATCAGGCTGCTGCCCTGTTCATACATATCCTTGGCAAATTCTACGATCAAAATAGCATTTTTGGACGCAAGCCCCACGGTCGTGAGCAGCGCCACCTGGAAATACACATCATTGGCCATACCAAAGAAGCTGGTGGCGATAACCGCTCCAAGCACCCCGAGGGGCACCACGAGCATTACCGCAAGGGGAACCGCCCAGCTTTCATAAAGCGCAGCAAGACATAGGAAAACCACCAGCACCGAAATGGCATATAGCGTGGGCGCCTGGGCGCCGGTTATACGCTCTTCATAAGAGAGGCCAGACCATTCGATACCAATCCCAGGGGGGAGCGTGGCAACAATTTTTTCAATTTCATCCATGGCCACACCAGAACTTACACCCGGTGCGGGAGACCCTTGAATATTGATGGATTTAATCCCATTAAAGCGTTCCAGCTTCGGCGAACCATATTCCCAGCGGGTGGTCGAGAAATTGTTAAATGGGATCATCTCACCCTGATTATTGCGCACGTGCCATTCATAAATATCTTCTGGGTTCATGCGATATTCCGCATCCGCCTGAATATACACCCGTTTGATCCGGCCGCGATCAAGGAAGTCATTCACATAGCTGGAACCCCAGGCGATCTGTAGTGTCCGGTTTATTTCATCCAATGAGACACCAAAAGCTGATGCTTTTTCGCTATCGATATCAATCTTAAGCTGCGGCACGTCATCCAGTCCGTTTGGACGAACGCCAAACAGGTTCGGATTTTGCATTGCCGCTCCAAGCAACTGATTGCGGGCATTCATAATTGCCTCATGACCAAGTCCCGCACGGTCAACAATATGAAAATCAAAACCGGACGCATTGCCCAGCTCCTGAATGGGCGGCGGGAAGAATGTAAAGGCCATCGCGTCTTTAATCTGCGACAATGCCCCCATGGCCTGTCCGAATATGGAGAAAACGCTTTGATCAGGACGTTCGCGCTCAGACCAGTCCTTAAGCCCGATAAAACCCATACCGTTATTTTGTGCAGCACCCGCGAAACTAAAGCCTGTTACGGTAAAGAGATGCTCAACATTTTCCGCCTGGGTCTCTAGGAAATAATCTTCAATCTGCGCGACACTTTCCAGTGTCCGTTCTGATGTGGCACCAGGTGGTGTGTTCACAAGCATCATCATCATGCCCTGATCCTCGTTGGGAAGGAAGGATGTCGGCAGTGTTGAAAAGATATAAATCAGCCCGGCCGCCAGCATAGCATAAATGGCAAAAAAGCGTGCAATGCGCCGCGCCATATAGGACGTACTTTCCTGATAAAAATTACGAAGACGGTTAAAATTTCTGTTAAAGGCTCCGAAGAACCCTGTATCAGACCTTCTTTCCTCGCCTTCATCATTTTTAAGGAACGTTGCGCAGAGTGATGGTGACAGGATCAGTGCCACAAACACGGACAACGTCATCGCCGCCACAATGGTGATCGAAAACTGCCGGTAAATCACACCGGCTGACCCACTGAAAAACGCCATGGGAATAAACACGGTGGAAAGCACCGTCGCGATACCAATGAGTGCGCTGGTAATTTGGTCCATGGATTTTTTTGTCGCTTCTTTGGGTGATAGCCCTTCTTCGCTCATGATACGTTCGACATTTTCCACCACTACAATAGCATCATCCACAAGAAGACCGATGGCAAGCACCATGGCAAACATAGTAAGCGTGTTTATGGAATAACCAAAAACGGAAAGCACAGCGAACGTACCAAGCAGCACAATCGGCACTGCGATCATCGGGATCATGGTGGCGCGAATGTTTTGCAGGAACAAGAACATGATCAGAAATACCAGCCCGACAGCTTCCAGCAAGGTATAAATCACAGATTCGATCGATAACGCAATATAGGGTGACGTATCATAAGGATACATATACTCCACGCCTTCAGGCAGGAATTCGGCAAGTTCCTCCACCCGCGCTTTCACGGCCGTTGCGGTTTCAAGCGCATTGGCACCAGGTGTCAAGCTCACAGCGATACCGGACGCCGGGCGGCGCTTATAACGAACCACGGCTGAATAATCCTCCGTACCACGTTCAAGCCGCGCCACGTCCCGCAGGCGCACCTGAGAACCATCGGTGT
>JANQJN010000065.1 GCA_028281625.1 Emcibacteraceae bacterium
ACCGAGCTCAAGGCTGCAAACGAATTTGGAATAGGCGGTCAGGTGGCCGCCTTTTTTATTGCGGGATCTATAGAATCAGAATTATAGTTAACGAACAAACTTAAATTCACCTTGGGGGTTCTTATGAAAAAGATTTTATTTTCATTGTTACTGGCATCTTTATTTTCATCGACGGCTTCAGCTGATTGCGGTGCCGGGGGACACACTTGCACAGATGTGAAACTCGACATGATTTACGTGACGTCAGGACTTACATTGGTGCAAACGGATGGCGATGAAAGCCTTTTAACAAATTGTACTTCTCCAGATGGCAAGCACGTAAAATTGAGCCACAGTCATGCCAGCGCCGAGCAAATTTATGCACTACTGTTAACAGCGTATACAGGAAAACTAAATGTGAGGCTGCGAATGACAGATACATCTGGTGGTACAGGTGATTGCTATATCAGCTATGCGATCCTTGAAAAAAATTAAACTCGTTATTCAATCTTAAATTCATATTGGGGGTTTTTATGAAGAAACTACTTATCTTTATTGCTATCGCAATTTCATCAGTCAATTCAGCCAATGCGGCGGGTTATTCCTCCTGGGCCGTACCAACTCGTTTGGAATCAGTTAATGGTGGCATGCTCATTTCCGGATCTTTTGGCAATCCAAACTCATGTGACAGTAGCACGGCTGACCATATTTACATCCATGACACAAATCCTTCATATGAAGCAGTTATTGCGATGGCAATGACCGCATTAACAGCACAAAAAGAGATGAGATTCTACATTGATACATGTGAAGCAGCTGTTACAGCGCATTGGACAGCCACGGTCAATGTGTTAGGAAACAATGATCCCGCTTATATGAGATAGTTGAACAAAACCTAAGCACCATTACGCCTGAATTTGACGGCCGAACCAGTGACTGGCCATGGCGATGAGCATCATCGGGATAAAGCTTATGGCCGAAAAGAGCATAATGCCCGCCCCTTCTGGAAGATAAACGAAAATGATGGTAACTGTTTCCAATATATACCAGGCGGCTATAGCCAACATCCCAGCGCCACCGACAAGCTTAAATAAATAAATAAAGAAGACCGCTATCCTGCTTCTTTTATGGTCAGTTTTTAACGGTTCCGACCTTACACCCGCAAGATGCATCAGCCAGCCGAGCAGTATGTATAGAAATGCAATGGCGCAGTGAAGCTGAACTGGCGAATGACCATTATTCGCCATAAAATCCGTAAATAGAATGCGCGTGAGGCTGATCGCCGAAAGAACGACAATGGCAAGTCCACCATAATTTAAAAGCAAACTCACAAAATTATCGACTTTTCTGAAAACACCGACGGTATTGGCCATTTATACTGCACCCTTCCCCTGTTACTTTTAAGACGATTATGAATAATACGTACTTTCTGGTCAACCACTTCAAACATCACTCAAAACTCGAAACTTTTTACATTGAGTTTGAACACTAATCCAACTACTCTTGCGAGAAAGGCGGGAGTATCCAATGCGTAAATTTCTTTTTTTGGCGTTTCTTTGCGCATCTGTGTCAGCGGCACAAGCTCAGACAATCGAGCAGGCAACCCATCTGCTTGATGTATGGCTTGAGGCGCAGAAGGACTACAATGACTGGCCGAGCCTCTCGGTATCCGTGGTCCATGACCAGAATATAGTTTACGCCCGCTCCTTTGGTCATATAAACCCCAGTGAAAACATTGCAGCAACACCGGATAGCCTTTACCGGATTGCCTCAAATTCAAAGCTTTTTACCGCGATCACGATACTGCAGCTTAGGGATGGCGGGAAATTATCCCTCAAGGATCCGATTAAAAAGCACCTGCCGTGGTTCAATGTTAAGCAGCGCTTTGAAAAATCCGCTGAAATTACCGTCGAAAGCCTGCTGACACATTCAAGCGGCCTGCCGTACGAACCAGACGTCCCCTACTGGTCCTATAAACATGGCTATCCCTTTCCAACACGTGAAGAACTCATAGAAGGTACCAATACGCTAGAGACACTCTATCCCGCGTGGGAGCGATACCAATATTCAAATCTTGGTTACATGCTGCTGGGTCAGGTGGTGGAAAGCGTATCGGGGGTAAGCTATCATGATTACGTACATGAAAATATCATTGCTCCCATGGAGCTCAAGAACACTTTTAGCAATATTGACCCGGCCGCCCATGGTGGAGCGCTTGCCATAGGGTATGGCACCTTAAACCGTGACCGAACGCGTATGGAGGTTCCTTTTGTGGATGCGAAGGCCACCGCTTCAGCCGCAGGGATATCCTCATCCGCAAATGATCTTGCCAAATTTCTGATGTGGCAATTCAGAACCCTGAAAGGCATGGAAAATGAGGTGCTAAGCCCACATACTTTCCGTGAAATGATCCGACCACAAGCAGTAAATACCGGACCCAACATGGATGTGGGGTACGGCTTTCGGACAAATCACAGAAATAACAAAAGCTATATTGGCCACGGCGGCGTTTATTTAGGTCACACGTCACAAATCGCGATAGAGCCAGAACAAAAAATCGGCGCTGTCGCGCTGATGAATACCCACGATACCTCCCCCTCTCTGATCGTAAATCGACTACTGGATGTGCTAGGCCCTGTGCTCGCGGATGGGAATAAGTCACCCGACAATGATTTTTCAGAGTATCAGGGCTTTTATGATTATCAGCCTTGGGGCGATGAGGTTTATATCATGCAGTGGGGTGATCAGCTGATTTCATTTGCGCTGGATTCGGATAACCCGATTGGCGCCATGAGCCGGTTTAATCATCTGGACGGCGACCGATTCATCCGCATTCGCAGCGATGGCGGCGAAGCGGATGTGATGACATTCAGAAGAAACGAAATGGGACATGTCATTGGCTATAAAGACCAGAGCGACTATATTGCCAAAAAGAACTAAGCGGGTTGATTGACGGCACTTCTGAACAGGCAGGCAATCCTTTATCCAATCAATTTATCCAAATGCCTTTCCACTTTCATTTCCAACGTGACTAATTCCCCTTTGTAAAAGACACTATTAATAATCCAGGGGATTGGCATTTTATGAGCATCGCTTCTATTTTTTATATGATTAATTGTTAAAGGAACTTCTTTGTTAGCGGCATACTCTCGAAGTAAATGATTGGTATAAAAATCAGTAAAAGGACAGGTATTGGAATAATAAGCTGTAATTCCATCATTATCGGGGCAAGTTCCCAGTTTCGCACTCTCCTTAATTTTGGGGTAAGTGGCTTCCGGGTTTACTTTTAATCCCCATAACTTAAAAAAAGGAGGAGCTTCATCTATAATTTCAAATCCCTGATATTTTAGAAACTTCGGATCACTCATGAAAGGCCGTTTTTTGTCGCTGGAAATCGCTACGATGCCATCCATATTTTTTGCATCATCCAGGCATTGCTTTAACAGCTTCTTGCCGTTTCCCTGTCCCTTAAACTGACCTGACACCCAAAAACAGTTAATAACCATAAAATTACTGCCTTCGAGTGGAAGCCAACTCTTTTCAATGGGAACATACTCAATGAATACTTTTCCACGAACATCAAGCTTTTGAAACTTATAACCATTTTTAAATTCTTTTTTTAGCCAGTTCTTTTTTGTCTGGTATCCATCCAAACATTTTTTATCACTAATTGCGCAACATATATGCTCATCCTCGATATTTTCTTCTGTTAACTGTAATATTTCCATGGATGAATTGTCCTTTAAGCTAAAATATCAATACTACTAAAACCCTATTTGATTTTGAACTGCACAACAAATTTTAATTTTGATTTTCCATTCGAAACTGAATCGAATATACTTTCTTACTTGGACAAAATACTGGGCGACATAAATGTCAGAAACATCAGAAATACCAATCATACAGGATAATGATCAGCCAGATGGTGAGGATGTTTCCTATAAGGAAATCCCCCATAATCTTGAGGCAGAACAGGCCCTGCTCGGTGCAATTCTGGTAAACAACGACGTGATGGAAAAAGTGCAGGATTTCCTGCTTGCGGATCATTTTGCAAATGGCGCCCACAATAAAATTTATGCCGCCTGCCAGACCATGATTGAAAAGGGTCAACTGGTGACCCCGGTGACCCTTAAGCCCTTCTTTGAAAAGGATGAAATGCTTGATGAGGTAGGTGGCGGAACCTATCTGGCAAAGCTCGCGGCGTCAGCGATTACCATCATCAATGCGGTTGATTATGGCCTACTGATCTATGATCTGGCGGTAAGACGCAACCTGATCGACTTAGGGACCGACATTGTCAATAAGGCCTATGCATTTGATGTGGATGAAACATCCAAAGAGCAAATCGAAGAAGCCGAAAAGCAGCTATACCATATGGCCGATAGTGGCACAGCCGAAGGTGGTTTTAAGGATTTTAAAACATCGGCCATTACCGCCGTCAATGTTATTGGCGCAGCCCTTCGACGAAAAGGTGACCTGGCTGGTGTTACCACCGGATTTGAAAGCATCAACCGTAAAATCGGCGGACTTCATAAATCGGACCTGTTGATCATCGCCGGCCGTCCAGCCATGGGTAAAACGGCGCTGGCGACCAATATGGCCTTTAACGCCGCCAAGGCGTGGAAACATGACAAGGAGCTTGGCGTGCCCGACGATGAAAATAAGGGTGCGGTCGTGGGGTTCTTCTCGCTCGAAATGTCATCAGACCAGCTCGCAAGCCGGATCCTCGCGGAGCAAGCGGGGATGTCTTCGCAGGATATGCGTCAGGGTAATCTGAGTCAGGAAGAATTCAACAAACTTTCACGTGTGGCGATCGAGCTTGAAGGTCTGCCTCTTCATATTGATGATACACCGGGGCTGACCATCGGGGCACTTCGTACCCGCGCAAGACGGCTTCAGCGTCAAAAAGGGCTTGGACTCGTGATTGTCGATTATCTTCAGCTGCTGCGGGGAACTGGTGGCGGCAAAGGTAAGGGCCCGGAAAATCGAGTACAGGAAGTTTCCGAAATCACCCGTGGTCTTAAGGCACTTGCCAAGGAACTCTCGATCCCGGTGGTGGCGCTGTCACAGCTTAGCAGGACCATTGAAAGCCGGGACAATAAACGCCCGCTGCTTTCTGACCTTCGTGAATCCGGTACCATTGAGCAGGACGCAGATATGGTAACCTTCGTTTACCGTCCGGAATATTACCATAATCAACAGGAACCCGATCCCGGCACCGCCGAACATATGCAGTGGCTGGAAGAAGGTGAAAAACTTCTTGGACTTGCCGAATTTATTATTGGTAAACAACGTCACGGCCCGACGGGTATTGTCGAGCTTCAGTTTGAAGCGGAGATTACCAAATTCAGTGACCGGCCCCTGAGCCCCGAATATCACGCGGAACAACATTAAGCATGAGTGCTCCTCATATTCCTGACAGCGCATTGGCAACAATGACCGTCCATCTGGACGCTATTTCGCATAATTATCAGACACTTAAGGCGCAGTCCGGGAGTGCTGAATGCGCCGCTGTGGTCAAGGCAAACGCATACGGCCTGGGCGTTGAGCATGTGGCCCCTGCCCTGTATCATGACGCTGGGTGTAAGATTTTCTTTGTCGCCAATCTGGCCGAAGCGGTTATCTTGCGCAGTATACTTCCCGACGCGATCATTTATGTTTTCAACGGTGCGATGCCCGATCAGGTAGGTACGCTGATTGACCATAACATCCGCCCGGTGCTTAATGACCTTAGCCAAGTGGAAACCTGGAAAGGCCGCGCCGAGCCCTGCGGTATCCATATTGACACCGGCATCAACCGGCTTGGACTGTCTGAAGTGGAAACCGATCAGTTCTTTGACGAAAAACCCGATCTTAATGTATCGCTTGTGATGAGCCACTTTATCCAGTCGGAAATTGCAAATCACCCATCCAATGAAATGCAACTGGACCGATTTATTCGGGTTCGTTATCAATTACCGGACGCTGAGGGGAGCCTATGTAATTCCGGTGGTATATACTTAGGCACGGATTTTCATTTTGATCTATTGCGGCCGGGGATCATGCTCTATGGCGGCAATCCGGGACTTCCGAAACTACCGGACGGATTAAAGCACGTGATGGAACTTCACGGCAGGATCCTGCAAATCCGCCACCTTAAGCCTGGCATGGCGGTTGGTTATAATTCGCAGTGGACCGCAGCGGAAGATGCGCGCGTCGCGCTGGTCAATGTGGGATACGCCGACGGGACCTATAACACCCGTGACACTCGCGCCAATGTTTTTGTCGGCGGGCAAGTGGCGCCAGTGGTTGGAAAGGTCAGCATGGACATGATCGCCATAGACATTTCTGATAGTAAATTCAACCATGTAACCGTTAAAGACGAGGTTGAGCTCATCGGGCCAAATATAACACTTGAAATGGTCGCTGAAGTCTCTACTTTAGGACAATATGAACTTTTGACCGGTATCGGTCAAAGGTATAATAAGAACTATAAATCAGGATCATAGGCTTTATGAATTTCCTTGCCGTCATCGGACGGGTTGTTATCGGGTTTTTGCGTGCAGCGGGCAAGATCGGCTTATTTGCCGTGAATGGCGTGCGCCATATCTTTGCCCCGCCCTATTATCCCCGTGAACTATGGCGGCAAATGCTCAATATTGGCTATTATTCCCTGCCGGTGGTGGGCCTAACTACCCTGTTTACCGGTGCGGCGCTCGCGGTCAATATCTACGAGGGAAGCAGCCGCTTTAATGCGGAAAGCACCCTTCCCACCATCGTAGTAATCGGCATTGTCCGGGAACTGGGCCCAACGCTCTGTGGGCTTATTGTAGCCGGGCGTGTTAGCGCGTCCATGGCGGCAGAGCTTGGCACCATGCGGGTTACAGAGCAGATTGATGCGCTGGTAACCCTTTCGACCGATCCGTTTAAATATCTGATCGCGCCAAGGATCCTTGCCACGGTGCTGATGATGCCTTTTATGCTGGTAATCGTCGCCGATACCATCGGTGTGCTGGGTGGTTACCTGCTGGCAACAGCAAAGCTTGGCTTTAATAGTGGTAATTACATTAAATCCACCGTTGATTTTCTGGAAGCGATTGATGTCATGGCGTCGCTTACCAAGGCGGCAGTGTTCGGTTTCTTTATCTCCCTAATGGGATGTTATCATGGCTTTAACACCCGTGGTGGCGCGCAGGGGGTGGGCATATCCACCACCAATGCGGTGGTCAGTGCCTGTATCATGATCCTGCTTTCAAACTATGTTGTGACGGAGATGTTCTTTTCATCATGAATAATGCCGTCCCTAAAATAGAACTTAAAGGCCTTCATAAACGCTTTGGCGACAAGGTGGTGCTGGACAGCGTGGATCTTACCGTGATGCCCGGCGAAAGCATGGTGATTATTGGTGGGTCAGGTTCCGGTAAATCAGTGACACTCAAGTGCATCTTGGGACTTTTAGAGCCAAACAGAGGCAGTATTAAAATTGATGGCACGGAAATGGTTGGCATCTCCACCGATGAACGCAAAAAAATTCTAACCAAATTTGGTATGCTGTTTCAAGGCGGCGCTTTGTTCGACAGCCTTCCGGTGTGGGAAAATGTGGCGTTTGGGCTTTTGGCCCAAAACCTGTGCGACCGCAAGGAAGCAAAGGAAATTGCGATTGAAAAACTGCGCCGCGTAGGCCTTAGCCCTGACGTAGGAAGCCTTAGCCCTGCTGAACTATCCGGAGGAATGCAAAAACGTGTTGGCCTTGCCCGCGCCATTGCCGCAAATCCCGATATTATTTTCTTTGATGAGCCAACAACGGGCCTTGACCCGATCATGTCCGACGTGATCAACGAACTGATTGTCGAATGCGTGAAGGATGTAGGGGCAACGGCGCTCACCATCACCCATGATATGTCAAGCGTGCGTAAGATTGCAGATAATGTGGCAATGATTTATCATGGCAATATGATCTGGACCGGCCCAAAGGACCAGATTGACCAAAGCGGCAGTGATTATATTGATCAATTCATCAATGGTAAGGCCGAAGGGCCGATCAAAATGGAAATCCTGAAAGGATAATGGCAAAACCGAAGCGTATATATGTTTGCAACAGTTGCGGTGCCACCTATTCCAAATGGATAGGACAATGCGAAGGCTGCGGCGAATGGAATACGCTTACAGAAGAAGCCAATGAAAACCTGCCTACAGGCCTCGGCAAATCATCATCCGCCAAAGGGCATTTGATTGAGCTTGCGAGCCTAAAGGGTGAAGATGAATCCCTTCCCCGCATGGTGTCTCAAATTAATGAATTTGACCGGGTGGCCGGTGGCGGCCTTGTTCCTGGCTCCGCGATCCTCATCGGGGGTGACCCGGGAATCGGAAAATCAACGATCCTGCTGCAAGCGGTTAGCAAACTATCCAATAATAATCTTGATACGGTTTATATCTCCGGCGAAGAAAGTGTCGCGCAGGTAAGAATGCGCGCGGAACGCCTGGGACTTGCCGATAGTCCGGTCAGGCTCGCGTCCGAAACAAATCTACGGGATATTCTTGCCACCCTTTCCAAAGGAAAAAGCCCCGATGTGGTGGTAATAGACAGTATCCAGACCATGTATGCGGATACAATCGAAAGTGCGCCAGGCACAGTGGCACAGGTACGCACCTGCGCGCAGGAACTGATCAGCTTTGCCAAGAAAAAGAATGTCTGTGTGCTTCTTGTGGGACATGTGACAAAAGACGGGCAGATCGCGGGCCCTCGCGTGCTGGAACATATGGTGGATACGGTGCTTTACTTTGAAGGGGACCGCGGTCATCAATTCAGAATTCTGCGCGCCGTCAAGAACCGTTTTGGTGGCACCGATGAAATTGGCGTCTTCGAAATGGGCGAACTGGGACTATCCGAAGTACCCAACCCCTCCGCTTTGTTCCTGGGCGACCGGGATGGTGAAGTGGTGGGCAGCGCGGTTTTTGCAGGCATGGAAGGATCACGGCCCATGCTCGTGGAAATTCAAGCACTTGTGGCCCCGACATCCCTCGGCACGCCCCGCCGCGCCGTTGTGGGATGGGACAGTGCCCGCCTCGCCATGGTAATCGCTGTGCTGGATGCTCGCTGTGGCCTTGGTCTTGGGGCCTATGATATCTATTTAAACGTGGCAGGGGGACTTAAGATTTCCGAACCCGCTGCAGACCTTGCCGTTGCCGCGGCGCTGATATCATCACTTAGCGGAGACCCCATCGCCGAAGAAACGGTTATTTTTGGTGAAGTGGCCCTCAGCGGCGAAATCAGGCCAGTGGGACAAGCGGACGCCCGGCTCAAAGAAGCGGAAAAACTTGGCTTTTCCCAGGCCTTTATTCCGTCAAAAATGAAGTTTAAAAACAAGAAGCTTAAAACCGCTGAATTGGATCAACTGATAAAACTTGTTGATATTATTGCCCCACATCTGGAATAATGCAGCAAAATTAAAAGGATAGAACCATTAACGCGATTGACATAATAGTACTGATTATCATTGGGTCATCCATGATCATTGCAGTTACGCGGGGATTTACCACTGAAGCGCTTGGCCTTGCGGCTTGGGTACTGGCACTTTTGGTCACGCTTCAAGCACATCCATTTGTCTATCCCTTTGTGGTGGAGCTTGTGCAACCAGATCAAATGGCCAGTATGATTACATACGCTGGCCTTGGAATCGGCAGTATCATCATCTTTAAATATCTGGCTGGTGTTATCGGTAACACAGTGAAGGAAAGCCATATTGGCGCCCTTGACCGTGGACTTGGTGTACTTTTTGGTATTGTGCGCGGCATGTTTATCGTCAGTTTCGTTTATCTGCTGACCACCCCCTTCTTTTCCCGCGATGAATATCCGCAATCCTTTATGGAAGCAAAATCGCGCCCGCTGATCGAATATGGCGCCAGCATGCTAAATTCAATGAATCCTTACAAAAATGAACCATTGTTTGGTGAGGATGCGATCGGCACGGACTGGTTCGGTTTTCTCCGAAATGTCGTTCCTTCCTTCCCGGCAAACGAAGATGAAATGGATCAGGAAACCCTCTATGACGACGCAACCCGTGAAGAGCTTGAGAATTTAATCGAAGAAGGCACAAAAACGTAAAAAAAGGTTCACAAAACTCTTGAATCACAATATATAGGGTTTCGTATATATCCTTAACGAGTTGGATTAATGACGGATCATATAAATTCCTCGAATTCTTCGCCTTCTCCTCTTAGTACGAATCCATTTGAAGCTGACAAATTTCATGACGAATGTGGTGTGTTTGGGGTATTTAACACCGCCGAAGCATCGACCCATGCGGTGCTCGGTCTTCATTCGCTTCAGCACCGTGGACAGGAAGCAGCTGGCATCGTCAGTCACCATGAAGGACAGTTTTTTTCCCATAAATCGCTGGGCCATGTGGCCGATAACTTTAACACCCAGCCAGTAATATCATCCCTACCCGGAAATAGCGCCATTGGTCATGTGCGTTATTCAACATCCGGCGGCGCGGGCCTTCGAAATGTGCAACCGCTGTTTGCGGATCTGGCGAGTGGCGGTTTTGCTGTTGCCCATAACGGAAACCTGACCAACGCGCTGACCCTTCGAAAACATTTGGTGGACAAGGGGGCGATTTTTCAGTCAACCTCGGATTCAGAGGTGATTATTCATCTTGTCGCCACCAGTACTTACATGAATCTTCAGGATAAATTTATTGATGCAATGCGCCGGATTGAAGGCGCATTTGCTTTTGTGGCCCTGGCCGAAGATTGTCTGATCGGTGCGCGTGATCCGCTGGGCGTGCGCCCGCTGGTACTCGGGCGACTTCATGACGATGCCTATATATTTGCATCGGAAACCTGTGCGCTGGATATCATTGGTGCGGACTTTATCCGTGATGTTGAACCAGGCGAAGTGGTCACGATCACTCAAGACGGTGTTCAAAGCGTGAAGCCCTTCCCGGTGTCGCAGCCACGGCCATGTATTTTTGAACATGTTTATTTCTCCCGCCCAGATAGCCTTACCAACGGTACCAGCGTATATAAGGTCCGTAAAAACATCGGTAAGGAGCTTGCCAAAGAATGTAAACTGAATGCGGATCTTGTGGTCCCCGTTCCCGACAGCGGCGTACCCGCCGCGATTGGATACGCGCAGGAAGCAGGTATTCCGTTTGAGCTGGGTATCATTCGTAATCATTATGTGGGAAGGACATTTATTGAACCATCAGACACCATTCGCCATCTTGGCGTTAAGCTAAAGCATAACGCCAACCGCGGTGAACTGGACGGCAAAATCGTCGTGCTGGTGGATGACAGTATCGTGCGCGGGACTACATCCCTTAAAATCGTCGATATGGTCCGTCAGGCTGGCGCCAAAGAAGTCCATATGTATATCGCCAGCCCGCCAACCACAGACCCCTGCTTCTATGGTGTGGATACCCCAAGCAAGGGGGAACTTCTGGCATCCAAAATGTCGGTGGATGAAATGGCAGATCATATTGGTGTAGACAGTCTTAAGTTTATTTCCATTGATGGTTTATACCGCGCGGTCGGGGAGCCAAAACGCATCAATAAATCTCCACAATATTGTGACGCTTGCTTTAGCGGTGAATATCCAACACCGCTCACCGATAACAATGCATCCGATGATGACAAACAATTTTCACTGCTAACGGATAATCGCTAATGATGTTCAAGGATTATGTTGCCGTTGTAACCGGCGCATCTCGTGGTATTGGCTATGCAACTGCAAAGGCACTGGCCAAAGAAGGCGCGCATATCATCGCTATTGCTCGCACCGTTGGCTCATTGGAAGCGCTGGATGATGACATTAAAGCTGTGAGCGGCGAAGCCGCGACGTTGGTTCCACTTGATGTTACTGATTATGACGCACTTGACCGGCTGGGTGGTGTGATCGCGGAAAAATATGGCAAACTCGATATTTTGATTGGCAATGCCGGTTACCTTGGTGACATAACGCCCATTAGTCATTTAAAACCAAAAACTTGGCAAAAACTTATGGATATTAACGTGACCGCCAATTACCGTTTGATCAGGTCCCTGGACCCGCTGCTTCGGGCGGCGAATAATGGTCGCGCGGTTTTTGTAGGATCCTCGCAGGTTGCCCGCGAGCCGCGCCATTTTTGGGGCGGATATGCCACCAGCAAAGCGGCCCTCGAATGCCTGGTAAAAACTTATGCTGCGGAAATCGAAAATTCAAACCTGCGTGTGAATATCCTTAATCCGGGCCCGATCAGAACCGCCATGCGTGCAAAAGCGGCGCCCGGCGAAGATCCCAAAACTCTTGATACGCCGGATGATCTGATGCCGCTGATGGTAAAACTGTGTGCACCGGAGTTTGACGATAACGGGATCGTTGCGGATTTTCGTAAATTTAAAGCAGATCCAAACGATTTTTATTTCTAATCGATCAGGAATTTACCAGCTAGTGCGCGAAACTCGTCAGGCATAGGTTTTGACTTTCGCTTAACCAGATCAAATACAACCGCTTTTTCCTCACAGGACGCGACGGGTGTATTGTCTTTAGCATTATACATCTGATGAAAAGCGGTAAATGACGAATTCCCGAGTTTAACAACACCACTTTTGATATAAAAGCGGTCTCCTTCGCGGATTTCTGCTGTGAATTTCATGATTAGCTCAAGATCCGCGAAACCGGTTTCACTATCGGGAACCAGACCGCACGCTTCTGCGAGCACATAACTTGCCTCATCAAAGGCAGCGGTATAGTGACGGGTGGTGAAATGGCCCATTCGATCACATAGATCAGCGGTAATGAGCCCCTCCCCGGTTTTGATCATGTTTTCGTTAGCCACCCAATTCACCGGTAAAATTAAAGGCCGCGAATTTATTACCGTCCAGATCACGAACATATCCGATATAAAAGCCTTCGGTGCGCTCGCCCGGTGCGCCTTCGTCGGTACCGCCGTTATCAAGCGCACACTTATAAAATTCATCCACCTGTTCCGGCGACATGGCATTAAAGGCGGTCATGACACCGTTACCAACGCTGGCTTCATTGCCATCATGGGGAAGACAAACCGAAAATGACGGTTGATCAGGTGTTATGCTCCAGACAATGAAATTTTCATAATCCATGCTGCGCTGGGCCCCAAGCACGCCTAGCACTTTATCGTAAAATTCACCTGAGCGTTTGATGTCTTTGGTACCAACCATTGTATAGCCAATCATGCTATCCTCCCATTTTATAAATGTTCTTCACCCGGATAATGATAGGCGGCAAGCTTGTTTCCATCCAAATCACGGAAATAACCAATATAATACCCACCGCTACGCATACCCGGTTTCCCTTCACAGGTCGCGCCATTTTTCATGGCACAGTCATATACTTTATGAACTTCTTCCTCATTTTCAACAGGAAAGGCGATCATGGATCCGTTACCGATGGTGGCGTCATTGCCGTCATAGGGCAAGCAAATGGAAAAAGAAGGCTTGTCCGCGCCATCATTCCAGAGAATAAACTTTTCGTATTCCATTTGCCGCGTCGCCCCCATTACGCCAAGAACTTGATCATAAAAGGCGGCGGCGCGCTTCATATCCTTAACACCAACCATGGTGTAGCCGATCATCATAATCAGTTACTATTGCACCATGTGAAATACTGAAAACTTGTTGCCATCTGGATCACGAAAATACGCCATATAATACTGATCTCCACGCGGACCAGGTTCTCCCTCGCAACTGCCTCCATTATCACGCGCTGCTTGATAGATATCGTGGACCTGTTCCTTTGTATCAGCGCCGATTGAGATCATAGAGCCGTTACCAACAGATGCTTCATTACCATCATAAGGCAGGCAAACCGCAAAAAACGGCTTATCCATATCAGTTGCCCACATTATCATTGTATCACCTTCATGGGCGCGGTGCGCACCGACAACGCCCAATACCTTATCAAAAAACTCACCTGACCTTTTCAGATCCTTTGACCCCACCATTGCATAGCTTATCATTATTTATCTCCTGAGTGTTTTTATTTTCGTTAGTCTTTTTTATAGGGGTTATCACCTTTTCTCAGCATCATTCGGATCGGCACCCCCGGCATGTCGAAATCCCATCTTAGCTCATTTAAAAGGTATCTTGTATAACTATCTGCAACATCTGATGGGCGATTACAAAAAATCGCGAATGTTGGCGGCCTCGTTTTTACCTGGGTCATATAACGCATTTTTGTCCGGCGTCCCTTGACCGAGGGCGGCGGATGATACGCCAATGTCTGCGCCAGCCATTTATTGAGCTTCGCCGTGCTGATGCGGCGGTTCCAGAGCTTATACGTATTAAAGACCTGCGGCATAAGCTTATCAATGCCCCGCCCTGTGAGCGCCGAAATCGGCACAATGGGAATGCCTTTAATTTGCGGCAATGAATGTTCAAGCTTATGGGCGATATCCTTCATCACTTCCTGACGGTTTTCAAGAAGGTCATATTTATTGAGACCGATCACCAAAGCACGCCCTTCCTGAACAATTAGACTTGCGATAGAAAGGTCCTGTTTTTCAAAGGGTTGTGTCGCATCAATCAATAGCACCACCACTTCTGCGAAGTTAAGAGCGCGAATGGTGTCAGCCACCGACAGCTTTTCCAGTTTTTCCTGCACTTTGGATTTGCGCCGCATACCGGCAGTATCAAAAATGCGTAGATCCCGCCCTTCATAGGTGTAATTGACGCCGATAGAAT
>JANQJN010000073.1 GCA_028281625.1 Emcibacteraceae bacterium
TTTTACCGGACAGGTGGCCTGGCGTGCTACAGTGCCGACGTCGCGCCTTCCGGACAATTTTATGGATGTGATCAGCGCGATCTGGTGCGGACCCAAGAAGCATGCTGTGATTTATTATCTGCGTTCTTGCGAACTTCTGAATTTTGTAGCTTGCGTGGAAAATGTGGGTTGGCAGGAAGAATCCTGGACCGTGAAAGCCGACTGGCAGGAATTGAAGGATGATTTCATCGGTTGGCATAATGACATCCAGATGATCATTGATAATGTGGATAAGGATCAATGCTATCGCTGGGCGTTGAATAATCGAAAGCCGATTTATAATTGGCGAACGGACCGGGCGGTGCTCATGGGCGATGCGGCCCATCCAACGCTGCCCTTTATGGCATCGGGAGCGGTCATGGCAATCGAGGATGCTGCCGTACTGATGCGGTCACTCGACCAAAATGAAGAGATTTCCGAAGCGCTCGAAATGTTTCAGAGAAATCGTGTTGACCGCACGGCGAAAGTCGTGACAGGCTCCACCGAGTTGGGTGATTTATACCAACTTTCCAGCAAAGAAGAATTTGAAGCGGGCTTCGAGCGGCGCAATGTGGCCAAGGAACGAAACGAATGGCTTTATACCTACGATCCGCTCACGGTGGAGTTACTTTAGTCCTAAAATAAATTGCCTTACCCATTGAGAATCGAATAGCGTTTTCAAAGTTAAGAAAACACAATCGATAAAATAGGGGTGAGGATCATGAAATATTCTCTAAAATTCTTCGTACTTTTTTTGGTAAGCGCAATATTCGCAATTACCAGCGCCAGCGCCCAGGGAACATTGCTTTTGCGGGAGCCTGATATTTCGGGAGAGCATATTGCCTTTGTTTATGCGGGCGACATTTGGCTCGCGGATCATGATGGAAGTAATGCAAGACGCCTTACGTCCCACCCGGCGCAGGAAGGGCGACCGCAATTCTCCCCCGATGGTAGTTTAATTGCCTTTACAGCGAGCTATGACCGTAATGAGGATGTTTATGTGGTACCTGTCACGGGCGGGCAGCCAACACGCTTGACCTGGCATCCGGGTCCTGATCATGTGGAAGACTGGACTGCGGACGGAGAAAATGTTGTCTTTACCTCCCCCCGCGAAATTAATCATAACCGCGCCGGCCAGATGTTTCATGTGTCCAAAGACGGTGGCCACCCCACTCGAGTGATGGTTGCCCGGGCTATGGACCCTGTGTGGTCGGATGATGGCGCGCGCATCGCCTACCGCCCGTTTCGAAAAGCCCATCGTGGCACAAGCGGCTGGCGTCAGCACCGTGGCGGCAGCACACCACCGGTATGGGTTTATAATCCGGAAACGAGTGAAACAGTGATGATTCCGCATGGCAACAGCAGTGATTTTCAACCAATGTGGGTTGGGGACGATGTTTATTTCCTGTCTGATCGAGACGGGTCAGTGGGCCTACACGGCTTTAATGAGGAACGCGGCGTCTGGAAGGCTCTTGATAACAAACCTTGGGATATTTTAAGTGCCAACGCCCATGAGGGACAGATCATTTACGAATCCGGTGGTGCGTTGCATATTCATGACGCTGGTTCTGGTAACACAAATACCCTTGAAATAAGCATAAATCCGGATCTTCCAGAAAAACGGGTGCAGTGGAAAAATGTTCAGAGCAATATTGAAGATGCGATGCTATCGCCGCAAGGAAAGCGGGTGATCATCACCGCCCGCGGTGACGTGTTCACAGTCCCGCTTGAGGATGGTTCAACGCGCAATGTGACATTGAGTGATGGTATCCGTGAAATGTCAGCAATATGGTCGCCGGGAGGTGAAAAAATAGCGTACCTGAGTGACGCGAGCGGAGCCTACCGACTGATGATTGCCGATCAGAACGGCGATGTGATGGGTGATGGTTATGATATGGGGGAGGCCACTCAGTATTACTACTTAATTGCCTTTACCCCCGATGATAGCAAGGTGATTTACCGAGATTCTCATCTCAATCTGAATTACATTGATCTTGAAAATGGGGATCACACAACCATTTCGACCAACATCATTCGAAGCAATGGTTTTGTGAATGGCTCCGGTGAAGTGGCCATTTCCAAAGATGGAAAATGGATTTCCTACACTTTGTTTAATGAAAGTCTCACTCAGCAGCTTTATGTCCATAATCTGGAAACCGGTGAAAGAGCTACGGTAACAGATCGTATGGCAGACGTTGCCCATCCGGCCTTTTCACCCGACGGCAAGTATCTTTATTTCACGGCGTCTACAAATAAGGGACCGACAGCGGCAGGGATTGATATGTCTACGCAGGAACGTCCTTTTCGCGCCGGTATATATGCCGCCGTGCTGCAAAGTGACGGGATGTCACCGCTGCTTCCAAAATCTGATGAAGAAGATGCGGCTACCGAAGAAGAGGGAGATGAGGAAAGCGAAGGGGAAGAGGAAGTTGCCATTCCCGCCATTGATATGGACGGGTTAGAAGACCGTATCGTCGCTTTTCCGGTTGCTGAGCGCAATTATTCGAACCTGAATGTTGCTTCAGACGGCACCCTTTACTATCTGGATAGTCCGCAACCGGGTGCGAGCGTTGGACCGGGCGGATTTAACCCGGCAACCAGCAGTATCATGCGCTTTAATATGGATGAACGTGAGCCGGAATCTGTCAAAGATGGTGTAGCAACATATAGTTTAAGCCATGACGGGAAAATGATGCTGATTGTTGGAAGAGGCAACAGCATTTCAACAGCCGCCATTGGTGAAAAGATAGAAGACGAAGCGCTTGACCTTGCCGACCTTCGTATGCGCATTGATCCCGCCAAAGAATGGCTGCAAATTTTTAACGATGTGTGGCGGATGGAAGCGGACTTTTTCTATGCGGCCAACATGCACGGCCTGGATTGGCAAGGTGTTTATGATCAATACCGACCACTTGTGGATCATGTGGGCACCCGCGCAGATCTTAACCGTATGATGGTTGAAATGATCGCAGAACTTCAGGTGGGTCACAACCGTGTAGGCGGTGGCGACGGTTATCAGGATGAAGCTGTGAGCATTGGCCTGCTTGCTGCTGATGTCAGACACGAAAATGGTGCCTTCCGGCTTTCGACCGTTTATGACGGTGAAAACTGGAACCCGTTTTTTGATGCGCCCCTTGCTGCACCAGGCGTTGGTATAAACGAAGGCGACTATGTGCATGCAGTGAATGGCAAGGTGTTTGAAGATGGTGATAATTTCTTCGCCGCCTTTGAAGGGACAACTGGCAAGCAAGTAACGCTTTCTGTGAGTTCGGATGCAAACGGTGAGAATGCCCAAGATGTGGTTGTTGTTCCGATCAGCAATGAGCGCAATATCCGTCTTTGGAACTGGATCGAACAGAACCGCGCCTATGTGGATGAAGCGTCAGGGGGTCGCATTGGTTATGTCTATGTACCTAACACGGCGGGTGGTGGCTTTACCTTCTTTAACCGTATGTATTTTTCACAGCTGGATAAAGAAGGCATGATCATTGATGAACGGTCAAACGGGGGTGGTCAAGTCGCCAACTATATTACCGATGTGTTGTCGCGAACATACCTGACCGGCTATGTGGACCGGGACGGTATTGTGTTCCATAGCCCTGCGGGCGCCATGTACGGACCAAAGGTAATGCTGATTGATCAGGATGCCGGCTCAGGCGGTGACTTCCTACCATACAGCTTCCGTCACATGGGAATTGGTAAGCTGATTGGGACCCGCACCTGGGGCGGTCTTATCGGTGTGGCTCATAATCCAGTGCTTGTTGATGGTGGCGGGCTGTCTGTGCCTTATACCCGCCTGTTTGATGCGAATGGTGAATGGCTCGCTGAAAATGTCGGTGTTGCGCCGGATATTGAGGTTGAGCTTTACCCAGCGGATGTAAATGCCGGTGTGGACGCGCAGCTGGACCGCGGCATTGCAGAAATTCTGGAAGCGCTTGAAACACATGAGCCAGTAAAGAAACCAGCGCCGCCGATTCCAACAGAACTGGGGCAGTAGGGCGTTATGTTGATTGACGCTCAAGCCAGTTTTTATAATCTGGCTTGACCCAGATCAGGGACGCGGCAGCGATGAGGGACAAGAGGATACAAAGGTAAAAGGCACCATTGTAGCTTCCTGTGCGGTCATAAATCAGCCCGATGACGTATGGCCCAAGGGCAAATCCTGCGGAAAGCACCATGGTCATGGTCCCGATGGTTCGGGCAAGGATTGCGGGGCCAAAGGCCTGACGACAAAGATACGGTACATCCACAATGGTACCGCCATGGGATATGCCGCGAGCGACACAAAAAGCGATCAATGTTTCAAGACCGCCCACCGGAAAGGCAAGTGCCACGCCTAAACCGATGGATAGATAACAGATCATTACGCCTTTAACGGCTAATCGGTCGAACACCCAGCCAAACCCAACTTTGCCTGCAAGGCTGATGGTCATAAGCAGGCTAAAGCCATAACGTGCCATATCACGGCCTAGTCCCGCATCTTTATCCAGGAATTCCACTGTATGTTGAAGCAGTCCCTGATCGACAAATCCGATTAGAAACACACCAATGCTCATGGCGATGAAGGTCCTGGTTTTGAGGGTTCCCGTGAAATCCTTGAATTTTTCGGGAAGGCCATCGAGCTTTGACTTGATATCCGCACTGATGCCTTCTGTTTCCAGTCCCATATCCATGGGTTTTTCGCGAGCAAAGATCAGAAAAATCGGGAGAGCAAAGAACCAAATTCCGATGCTTAATATGGCAACGGACATGCGCCAGCCATATTCATTGATCAGTGGTTCGAGAACGAAAGTAAGGCTCGGACCTACACCGGCTGTCCCCAAAAGTGCGAGACCCAAGGCAAGTCCCAAATTGCCCTGAAACCAGCGGGAGACCAAAACCTTGATGTTAATCACCAGGGCTAACGAGCCTATTCCCAGAAACACACCGATTAACACAAGATGCCAGATTTCGGTGACAAATATAAAAGACATCATCGCGAGGCCGGTTATCAGGGCTGCGAGGAACGTGGTAACACGTGTCCCAAATTTTTGAATAAATTGTCCGACAAAGAAAGCAACAATTGCACCCGAAGTAAATTTTGCACTGGCAATGAGCGTTACATCGCTGCGAGTCCAGCCAAACTGGTCAATCATGGGGCCGTATAGCTGTGGCAGCATGAGCGTGGGCACGGCGAAGATGAACATATGACAGAGGAAGGAGACAAAAACAACAACCCAGCCATAGTAGAACAAGGCTGGGCGGTCTTTACCGGAAAAATAACTGTCGATTACGCTCACAACACCCCTTACAAAAAGCTATTGGGGAATATCATTGTCCGCCACATATGCGCCGATGGGCTATTGTCATAACCGAGCCCTTCTTCGGGTTGTCGGAAATGGCGACCAATGATGTCTTCAAATTCTTCGATTTCGACGCTTACGTTTGGATCAAAGCTGTAAACATCATTGATGGTGATCTGGCGAGCGGTCATATACCATTTGTGATTTCTGGCATATTCCGCGTCCGCGGCCACATAAGGTTCTGGTACAAAATCAGGACCAAAGTAGCGCACATAAGCTTCCGGATAGTCGTATCCCACGTCTGGATCTGCGAAAAAGCGTAGCGCCTGATGATATTTAATCGCCCATGCCACTTCTTCATCCACATATGGGGCAACGAGTTGAGACCCCCAATATCCATGATCCATTCTGATCAGGCCACCGACAGAAATATCATGCAGCAAGCAGGCAAGGACTGTTTTTTCAGGAAGGCCATTGATTTTTGCAAGTCTTGCGCTTTGGAGCATATGCTGCACGGATCCAAAGCGCTTTTTGTAAAACTCAACCAGTGTCGGTTTATCAGACATGCGAGGAAGTCGGGGATCATGGCCCATCATGAAATATTTATCCCGTTTGATTCCACGGCGGATCGGCGGTCCTTCACGGCCATATGTGGTACATAAGCCTGGCTTCACGACGATGCTGTCCAGCTCTTCACTCATGGCTTGTTCAAGGGCGTCTGCCTTTTCAGACGCGGACATGGCAGCGAGTGCGGTGGCGCCCCCCACGGATGCTAGAAATTTACGTCTATCCATATTTTGCCTCGTGTCTTTTTTTATAGTGTACCAAAAGGGTGTCGCTTTTCAATAGAGCTTGACTCTGATTCTTTCAGGGTATTATTATAATAACAGTAAAAATCACATTGTAAAGGATCAGAAATGATTATCGATTGCCACGCGCATGTCAGTGCGCCAGCAAAACTTTGGGCCTATAAAGCAACGCTTCTGGCGCACCGCGGGGCTCATGGTCGTGGAAAAGTTGTTATTTCAGATGATGAAATGATTGAAGCGCTCAATACGCCACACATGGGCCAATATGGCCATCTTCCATATCTTGATGTTGTGGGTACCGATATGCAGTGTGTTTCGCCGCGGCCGTTTCAGATGATGCATTCTGAAAGTCCGGCAAAAATCATCGACTGGCTTCATGAAGAAGTGAACAATGTAATTTACCGCCAGACACAAATGTTTCCGGATAAATTTATCGGCGTTGCAGGCCTTCCTCAAGTGGCAGGGCGTGACATCAAAGACTGCCTTCCTGAGCTTGAGCGCTGTGTGAATGAGCTTGGGTTTAAAGGCTGTTTACTAAATCCTGATCCGTATGAAAATAGTGGGCAGGAAGCGCCGGGTCTGGGCGACCCATATTGGTACCCACTTTATGAAAAACTGTGTGAACTTGATGTTCCCGCGCATATCCATAGCTGTGGGTCGCGTTCAGAACGCACACCTTATTCGCTTCACTTCATCAATGAAGAAACCATTTCGGTAGCACATCTCTTGAAATCAAGTGTTTATGATGATTTTCCGGATTTGAAAATCATATGCTCCCATGGTGGTGGTGCAATTCCTTATCAGATGGGACGGTTCGATTCTGCGTCTCTTCGCGGCAAGGGGCCTCGGTTCCGAGAGAAAATAAAAAAGCTTTATTTCGATACGGTGCTTTATTCGGAAGCGGCGCTTGAGCTTCTGATTAAGGAAATTGGCGTGGATAATCTTCTCTTTGGTGCAGAATGCCCGGGAGTGGGGTCTGTCCATAATCCGGATACAGAACGGCCATTTGATGACATTCGACCATATCTGGATGGTTTTGAATGGTTAAGTGATGAGGATCGGGAGGCCATATACTCAGCCAACGCGAAAAAAGTTTTCAATCTGGATATTTAATAATGCTGAAGGAAAATCAAGTGAGCAATTATAGCTTCGAAGACAAACTCAATATGACCGCCGGGCGCGGCCACGGCATTATGACCGGTGAAGATTATCTGGAAAGTCTGCGCGATGGTCGGGAAGTCTGGGTTCACGGTGAAAAAGTGGATGATGTGACGGAGCATCCAGCCTTCGCCCGTGTGGCCCGTGAAATGGCCCGCATTTATCAGCAGCAGCATAATCCGGACCTTCAGGACAAAATGTCCTTCGTAAATGACGACGGCGTGCGCATCTCTTACAGCTATTCTTTGCCGAAAAACTATGATGATCTGATCAGACGGCGTGATAACACCGCAATCTGGGCCAAGGAAAGCTTAGGGATGTTTGGTCGTTTTCCTGATTTTTGTGCGGCCATCGTGGTCGGAATGTATGACGCCCGTGATGAACTGGCCAAAATTGATCCCAAGTTTAAGTCAAACATTGAAAATTACCTGCGCTATGCGTCGGAAAATGATCTTTCGCTGTCCCACGGGCTACATGACCCAGCCATGGATAAATCAAAACGTCCGAAAGAAGATCCGGACCGCTGTATGCGGATTGTGGAAGAACGCGAAGACGGTATCATTGTACGTGGGGCGCGGTTTGTGACCCTTGGTCCGCTGACCGACGAAGTGATTATTGCACCAACGCAGACTCTTCAAGAAGACGAACCGGAATTCGGCCTTTGGTTTGCGATGCCGGTATGCGCGCCGGGTGTAAAACAGATATGCCGTGAACCTTTCAGTGTGAACCGTGATGTACGCGATCATCCACTTTCCACCCGCTTCGATGAGCAGGATGTGGTGATGATCTTTGATGATGTATTTGTACCCTGGGAAAGGGTGTTTCTTGCAAATGCTCCAACAGATGCAAACAGACTGTTTCGCTCCCGGGTGATGAAATGGGCGGCACATTGCAGCGTGCTACAGCTTCTGGAGCGGCTCGAGCTTATGATTGGTGTATCGCATTTGATGATTGAAACCGAAGGGAAGGCGGGCCGTCAGCTTATTGAAATGGAGCTGGGAGAACTTGTTACTTATAAAGAGATATTTCGATCCATCATTCGCACAGCAGAAGTGGAGGGTGGCCTCACCCCTGGTGGCCATTTTGCCATCAAGCCAGCCCCGCATCTGCGTGCGTTTATTGGTATGGTCTCGGAACGGCTGGTGAGCATTATTGAGCATGTCACCACCAGTGCCCCGATTTTTGTGCCTTCTGCTGAAGATATGGATGTTGAAGAACTTCGTCCGCTTATTGACCGTTATTGGCGCGGCAAGGGTGTTGATGCCGGCTATCGGCAGCGGCTATGTAAGCTGGCGTGGGAACTTACCGGTGACAGTTTTGGTGGTCGCCAGCAGCTTTATGAACGGCTCCATTCCGGAAGCCCCGAAGTTATTGTTGCCAGTGTGTATAAGATGTATGATAAATCCGATGCGATTGCGCTGGTGGAAGCAGCGCTTGCGTACGAGGGATAATCATGGACGACGCGCGAAAAGCGGAACTTGCGGGATATAGTGAAAAAATAGGTGGGGATCATCTGGTGCCGCTTTGGGACCGGCTTAAATCACTGGTGACACAGGAGCCGAAAAGCCCCTGTCAGCCGCATCTTTGGCATTATGAAGACGTGCGGCCGGTTCTTATGGAAGCGGGAAGTCTTCTGACTGCCAAGGAAGCCGAACGGCGGGTCCTGATCCTTGAGAATCCTGGTATGCCCGGTGAAAGCAAAATTACAACATCGCTTTATGCTGGCATTCAACTGATCATGCCCGGTGAAATTGCGCCCGCGCACCGCCATTCCCAGGCAGCCTTTCGTTTTATCATCGAAGGAAATGGCTCTTACACCGCCGTGGACGGGGAAAAATCCTATATGAGCAAAGGGGATCTGATCCTCACCCCCAGTGGCCGTTGGCACGATCATGGTAACGAAAGTGACGAGCCTACATTCTGGCTGGATGGCCTTGATATTCCGATGGTCCAATTTCTGGATGCGTCATTTATGGAGCAGCATTCTGAAGATGAGCATCCTCATACGAAGAAGGATGGTGACAGTTTGGCACGTTACGGCAGTGGGATGATGCCGCTCAATTTTGAGCCGGTGTCCAATACGTCGCCCGTAATCAAATATCCATATGACCGTACCCGGGACAATCTTAAAACCATGCGCGATGCCGGTAATCCCGATCCCTGTCATGCCTATAAGCTTCAATATGTAAATCCGGTGGATGGCGGGTCAGCCATGCCGACCATGGGCGCCTTTATGCAGTTGTTGCCTGCCGGATTTGAAACGTCATCGTACAGATCAACCGATGCAACCATTTATTCAGTGGTGGAAGGCACGGGACGCACAAAAGTAGGCGATAAAGAATTTACCTGGGGGCCAAATGATATATTCGTGATCCCCAGTTGGCACCATCATCAGCATTGCGCCGAAGGTGAATGCGTACTTTTCAGTTATTCAGATCGCCCGGTGCAACAGGCGCTCGGCCTTTGGCGAGAAAATCGCGGAAACAGATAAAAAAATCAGGAGTTTAAGAAATGGGTTTTGTGTTTGACGCCCCGAAACAGGCCAGCGTTGCCATTCATAACAGCGCGGATCGATTCCCGGTAAGACGAATTTTTTGTGTTGGACGAAATTATGCGGCTCACGCCAGGGAAATGGGCCATGACCCAGATCGGGAAGCACCTTTTTATTTCACCAAACCTGCGGACGCGGTTGTTGATAATGGCGCCCAGGTCCCTTACCCACCAAAAACGGAAAACCTGCATTATGAAGCAGAACTTGTCGTCGCAATCGGTAAAGAATGCACCAATGCGACGTTGGAAAACGCTCTTGATCATGTATTCGGTTATGCGGCGGGCAATGACCTTACTCGCCGGGACCTTCAATCCCAGTCCAAGCAAAAAGGACGTCCATGGGATACGGGAAAGGCCTTTGATCATTCAGCACCCTGTGCACCAATTCATTTGGCTACGGACGCCGACGATATTGAAAAAGCTCGTATCTGGCTAACCGTCAATGGTGACATTAAACAAGATAGCAATACCAACAAGCTGATTTGGTCGGTTCCGGAAGTTATTGTGAATCTATCTGGACTCTTTACCCTTAAACCAGGTGACTTGATTTACACTGGAACGCCAGAAGGCGTTGGACCCGTCGTAAAAGGTGATGTAATACATGTGGGTATCGATGGCTTAACAGAATTGGAGACAAAAATTGTCTGATATCATCCTGCATGGCATGTGGCGCAGTTCAGCGTCCTACCGGGTGCGTATTGCCCTTAATTTAAAGGGTATAGACTATGAACAGAAAAATTACCGCCTTACCCATGATGAGCATAAAACAGAAGAATTTCTTGCTAAAAATCCGCAAGGGCTGATCCCGGCGCTGGAAATTGACGATAAAATTGTTACCCAGTCAACGGCGATCATCGAGTATCTGGATAGCTTGAGCTCCGAAAAACCTCTCTTGCCCACTGATCCAGATGAGCGGGCACGCGTACAATCCATCGTATTTGCCATTGCCTGCGAAATCCACCCGCTTCTTAATTTGCGTATTCTGAGGTATCTGAAAAATGATCTTGAACAGGATCAGGATGGTGTCAACGTCTGGTACCATCATTGGATCCGCGAAGAGTTCACGGCGCTTGAGCACAAGCTTTCAAGTGATGCTGAAACGGGTGACTTTTGCCATGGAGATACTCCCGGTATCGCCGACTGTTATCTGGTGCCACAGGTCTATAATGCGAACCGTTTTAAGTGCGACCTCACGCCCTATCCAACCATTCGAAGGATTAATGATACCTGCCTTGCCATGGAAGCTTTTGAGCGCGCAATTCCGGAAAATCAGCCAGACGCAGTCATTTAGCAGGGTTTTTCTTGCAAAAAAGCGCAATTTTATGTGATTGTTAACCCCTTGTTATTTGAAGTTGAATATATTGTTTTAGTGTATATGATCAAAAACTTCGAAGACTACTAGATGATTGAAATGAAAAAAATATTTTGGGGATGCGGCCTTGTGGTCGCGGGAGTATTCTTAAACGGGGCGCAGGCTTTCGCACAAACGGTGGAAAACCCACAAAATAATGTGTTTGATGCTGAACCCGCCTATAGCCAGATTTTTAAGGAAAATGTCCAGGTTGCCGTGCGCGAGCATCCACGTACCTCGGCCGCCCAAGCCGCACGAGATGAACAGCGCTACCAGGAAAATGAAGCGCGTGCTGCGCTCTATCCGCAAGTGGGAATTGACCTGTCCGGGCGCCACAGGATTGCCGATAATTTCGAGGATCGGTTTGACAATATCACCCAGCGTAGTTTGCGGGATACATCGGCTAATGTATCGCTAATCGGCAGACAACTTCTTTACGATGGCGGCAGTACGTCAAGCAGAATTGCAGCAGCAAGACATGCTTTCACTGCGGCCCATGAACAATATAGCTATGAAGCATCCGCTGTGGCATTGGCGGCCGTTGAAGCGCATTATTATGTGCTTTATGAAACCCTACGCCGAGAATATCACCGGGAAAATGTTGAGCGTCATAATGAACTTCTGGAAATGGTAAAACTCAGATTTGAAAGTGGGCGCGGACCAAACCGAGATGTGACACTGATGGAATCCCGCCTGGCCATTGCAGAAACCAGTGAAGCAAGGGCGCAGATGGATCTGGAGGGCGCTGTAAGCCACTATGAAGAGGTATTTAGTTTTTCACCGAGTGATCTTGAGCGTCCCATGATTGCCATGGAAATTCCAGGAAACGTTAATGAAGCTCTTGAAACCGGATTTCAATATAATCCGCTTCTTGTGATGGCTGCCTCACAGTCACTTTCTTCAAAGGAAGAAATGAATGCGGAGCGAGCAACGCAGCTTCCCAGTGTGTCATTGGAGCTCGCAGCGACTAAATATGATCTTGAGCGCGGCAACGAAGATTATGATGTCACTGGACGCCTGGTGATGAGCTACGACCTTTATACCGGTGGTGCCAGATCAGCGCGTATTGCAAGAACCGCGAGGGGGTATGACCGTGCACGACATTCAGAAGATAATATCCGCCGCGAAGTGAACCGCACCATCAAGGTTGCTTTCCAAACCGTCCAAAGTCAGGTAAAACAATTGGCGTCGCTTGATAAAGCGCTTAATGCCAGCCGTATAAACCGTGATCAGACCCGTGAACAGTTTGAAGCCACAGGTGGCAGTTTGTTTAATCTGCTTGAAGCGGAAAAAGAGCATCACGCCGCGCGTGAGCAGCATCTTGGAGGTGTTGTAGAAAAAGACCTCTCGGAATATCGCCTGTTAGATGCCATGGGTACATTGCTGCCAGCACTGAGTATTATTTTGAATAGAGAGAGTTAATGAGCGAAGAAAACGAAAAAAATTCAGCGCTCCTGGATGAAAATCATTGGTTTTGGGGAGCGTTTCACCAGAACTGGTGGACGTATGGCCAGATTATTCTGGCTGCGATTATGATTAACTTTTTCTCACTTGGTAGTTCGATCTTTATCATGACTGTTTATGACCGTGTTATTCCTAATAATGCGGTGGAAAGCCTTGTGGCGCTTTGTATCGGTATGATGATTGTGATTGGATTTGATTTTTTGCTCAAGTTCCTGCGCGCCTATTTTATTGATAGTGCCGGCCAAAAGGTGGACCTTAAAGTCGCCAAGGGTATATTTGATCGGATTATGAAGTTAAAGCTCAGTGCGAAAAAAGGATCAACTGGCGGACTGGTGAACACGGTACGTGAATTTGAAAGTTTGCGTGATTTTTGTACTTCAGCTTCCCTCGCCACTATCGTGGACATACCTTTCATTATTCTTTTTATTGGTGTTATTGCGCTTATTGGCGGGCCGGTTGCGATTGTACCAGCGCTCGCGGTACCGCTTGTTTTATTTGTCGGTTTTTTTATTCAACCTTTTCTTTCTCGATTTTCAGCCGAAGGAATGCAACAGGGGCACAGTAAGCAAGGTACACTTGTGGAAATGGTCTCTGGCCTTGAAACATTAAAAAGTCTTGGCTCAGATAAAATGTTTCATGACCGCTGGGAAAAGGCGGTAGATCAGCATTCATCCGTCAGTCTTAAATCCCGCATGTTCAGCCAGATCGCAATTAACAGTGCCGCAACAGCACAACAAATCTCTCAAATTGGAATTGTGGCAGTTGGTTTTGTGCTGATCATGAATGGTGAGCTATCCATGGGTGCACTGATTGCCTGTGTGATTATTTCCGGACGCTGTTTGGCGCCGCTGGGTCAACTCGCTAATCTGCTAACCCGTTATAATCATGCGAAAACAGCTTATTCGGCGCTTGATAAACTGATGTCGGCGCCCAATGAGGATGTGTCGGACCGCGACTTCATTCGCCGTGAAAACATGAGAGGCAAGATTGAGTTTAAGAATGTGAACTTCAAATACCCAGACCAGTCTGTGCGGGTGCTTGATAATGTGTCGTTCACAGTAGAAGCCGGCGAGAAGGTTGGTATACTTGGAAAAATAGGTTCTGGTAAAAGCACCATACTAAGGCTCGCATCCGGTCTATATGAGCCCGATGAAGGAGCGATTATGGTGGATGATACGGATATCCGTCAGATAGTTCCCGATGATCTTCGTAAAAATATTGCCATGGTGCTTCAGGATGTTTACCTCTTTTCGGGAAGTGTGAAGGAAAATATTTCCATGGGCCATTCGGACGTGAAGGACGAAGATATTCTTCGTGCCGCCGAAATCAGTGGTGTTCAGGAATTTGTGGGATCCATTCCAAACGGTTATGATCTTAAGCTTAAAGATCGTGGTGACGGGCTTTCCGGTGGTCAGAAGCAGGCACTTGCCATTGCACGGGCTTTGGTTCGTAATGCGCCAATGTTAATGATGGACGAACCCACCAGTTCCATGGATACCAATTCAGAACAAAAACTTATTTTCCGTCTAAAGGAAGAACTTAAAGATAAGACCTTGATGATCGTGACCCACAGGCCGTCCTTGCTGGAACTTGTCGACCGGATTATTGTCATTGAACAGGGCAAGGTTGTCGCCAACGGACCCAAAGATGATGTGATTAAAATGCTTACGCCGAAAAATCAGGGTGGGCCCAACAAAATTAAGAAGGAGGGATAAATGCAATTAAACGCTAAAGTCGCCGCAAATACCCTGCTTCTTGCAATTTTCGGGTTCTTTGTGATTTTTATCCTCTGGGCGTCAATCGCGGAACTGGATGAAGTCACCCGTGCCAGTGGTCGGATTGTCCCCAGCAAACAAATTCAAACCATTCAAAACCTGGAAGGCGGTATTGTTAAGGAAATCTTGGTCCGGCAAGGTGATGAAGTTAAAGCCGGCGATATTTTGGTCCGCCTTGATCGCACCCAATTTGATGCTGAATTTAACCGTAACGAAGAAGAGTATTTCTCGCTGGAAGCGATGATCACGCGCCTGACCGCCGAAAGTAATTTTGAAGAACCGGTTTATGATGCCGATTTCGCGCAGGAGCATGAAAATCTAGTGAGCCGGGAGCTAAATCTTTTTAACGCACGGCGTGCTGAATTTACGGCTTCAATTAGCAGCCTGGAAGCGCGTCTTCGACAAATTGAGCAGGAAGAAATTGAAGCTCGTGTAAGTATGGCAAGTGCACAATCAGCCAGTGAACTGGCCGCAAAAGAAGTTGAAATTCTTAGACCACTTGTAGAGAGAGGTATTGAGCCGCAGCTTGAGCTGGTTCGCGCTGAACAGCGTAAAATTGAAGCTGAAGGCGAGTATCAGATCGCCGAACTTGGTATTGAAAAAGCTACCAAATCAGTTGAGGAAGTTAATCTTCAAATTGAAGCCGAGAGGCAAAAATTCCGGGCAAGTGTGCTAACGGAACTTAACGAAGCGCAAACCAATCGCAACCAACTTGTGGATAGCCTCCCTGCGCTTTCCGATCGTGTCAACAGAACCGATGTTATCGCGCCAACAGATGGTATTATTAATCAGGTGCTGGTAACCACAATTGGTGGTGTGGTAGATAGTGGGATGCCGATCGTTGAACTGGTGCCACTTGATGACACGCTTCTGGTAGAAGCCGAAGTCTTGCCACAGGACATTGCTTTTTTAAGACCTGGACAGCCCGCACGCGTGAAGCTCACGGCATATGATTTTGCTCGTTACGGTGCTCTTGAGGGTAATGTTGAAAATATAAGCGCCGATGCAATCCTTAATGATCAACAGGAATATATGTATGTGATCCAGGTGAGGACCCAGGAAAACAGTCTGCCGTCTGACGGTGGTGATTTACCTATACTGCCCGGAATGGTTGCGGATGTGGATATACTGAACGGCAAAAAATCCATCATGGCTTATCTTATGAATCCTGTTCTGAAGCTGAAGGAAAATGCGTTCAGGGAACGGTAAATTTCCCATAATAACAACGGACAATACATCAATTTAAATTGCGCTTGTTATATTGTAACCTTTGTGATAGCGTAAGCATTAAGTTGTAATTATATTGTAAACCGTAAAATTATTGGGGGTTAAAAATGACGCATTTTCGCGTGATCAATTCGTATTCGTTCGACCAAAAAAAAGTTCAATCAAATAAATCAAAATTTTATGACCAACGTCAAAAGTACAAGCTTGGTGGTTCCAGTTTTGCGCTGCTTTCGCTTTCTGCTTGTGGTGGAGGTGGTGGCGGAGGTGATGCAGCGCCGGGAAATAATAATCCTGCACCAGCGCCCGCTCCTGTTGCAGCCTTTACGGAAACGGCTACGAATGTATTCCTGGCTGATAATGATCTGGATAGTACATTCGCAGATACAACTGCGACAGCGGATTTAAGAGTTACAGGCAGGAATGGTGACGATTCAATTTCGACTGGTAGTGGTGATGACACAGTTTTTGGCGGAGGTGGTTTAGATACACTTTCCGGCGGTGCTGGCGTTGATGTCCTGTTCGGAGAAAGCGGAAACGATACTTTAAGTGGTGGTGCAGATGGTGATTTTCTTGTTGGCGGCCTTGGTGCGGATGCTTTGGATGGCGGAACTGGTTCAGACTGGGCGGACTATACTATTGCGACAACAGGTGTCACAGTAAATCTTGCCACCGGAGTAGGTTCCAGAGGTGAAGCAAATGGCGACACCTATACAAGTATCGAAAATGTAAATGGTTCGCCGCAGAATGATACAATTACTGGTGATGACAACGACAATATGATCGATGGTTGGGGTGGTGTCGATACGATCAATGGCGGTGGCGGTGACGATTCACTCTTCGCGTGGCAAGTTGATTCCTCCCATCAGGATACCTTCGATGGCGGAACAGGTGAGGATACCTTGTTTTTTGTGAGTAATAGCACAACGGTCGCTTACAACATTGATCTTTCCACGGTCGACGCGTCGAACATCGAAAAAATAAGTCTGGATGTAAACAACACGGTAGATGCGCGCGAAGAACTGACACTTACAGCGCAGGATGTCATCGACGTAACGGATGGTGATAACCGACTGTTAATCGAAGGGGATACAGCGGACCGAGTGACGGTTACAGATAACGGGTGGTCACAGAGCGCTGATGAGGTGATCGGTAGTGTAACATATAATGTTTACACAAATGGAGCTGCCACCCTTCTGATAGATGAAGATATAACGCAGGATATTTCTGCGCCCACGCTCATCGGCTTTAGCCTGGTATCAGCCGATACTTACGAAGCAGATGACGATTCAGACAGCACGTTCAGTGAAGTAAATTCCATCGCTGATTTATCCGTTACAGGACGTGGCGGAAACGACAGCATAACCACGGGTGCAGGGAACGATATAACCTGGGGTGGTGCTGGCACAGATACAATCAACACCGGCGCTGGAAATGATGGCGTTCAAGGCGGCGCAGGGGCCGACGTTATGGATGGCGGTGCGGGCGACGGAGACTTACTTTCTTACACTGATTCAACTGCGGGCGTAACAGTAAGTCTTGCAACCGGAACTGGTTCCGGGGGCGATGCGGCTGGCGATACATTTTCAAATTTTGAAGATCTATTGGGTAGCGCCCATAACGATACGCTGACTGGCGATGCGAATACCAACATTATCGAAGGTGGCGCTGGCGCAGACACATTGGACGGTGGTGCCGGTTCGGATATTCTTTCGTATCTTTTGTCTTCTTCCGGTGTGGATGCAAACCTGCTCACAGGTGTGGGGGCCGGTGGTGACGCAGCGGGTGATAGCCTTGCAAACTTTGAAAATATTATGGGTAGTTTATTTTCAGACACACTTACTGGTGATGCAGGTGCCAATTTAATCCTAGGTCTAGACGGCGATGACACCCTACATGGCGGTGGCGGCGATGACTTCATTGATGGCGGCAATAATGACGACACCATAAATGGTGATGCTGGCGTCGACCAACTAATTGGTAACACGGGTAATGACACACTAAACGGTGGTGACGGTGATGACCTTATTTTTGGCGGTGCTGGAAATGATACTCTCAATGGTGATGCTGGCATGGATTACTTTGACGCGGACGCTGGTGCTGATGCCATTGATGGCGGTGCGGATGTTGATCTTGTTGACTTTTCAACGTCTACATCTGGTGTAACTGTTAATCTGCTGGCGGGCACTGGTTCTGGTGGTGATGCGGCGGGTGATACATATGCAAATATCGAAAATGTATATGGTACCGCATTTTCAGATACCATAACTGGTGACGCCAGTGATAATCTTATAGATGGATATGGTGGCAATGATACTATATCAGGCGGTGCTGGCGACGATACATTTATGGCGTGGCAGATTGATACCCCGCAAAACTCCTCCTATGACGGCGGAGCTGGTGATGACACCTTGGCACTTATAGCGGCTTTTGGCACAACATATGTGATTGATCTTTCTACTCTTGATGTAACCAACATCGAAAACATCAATCTCGACCACTTTGATACGGATGATCGTCCCGAAGATTTAACATTGACCGCCCAGGATGTGCTTGATGTAACCGATGCGGATGATCAGCTGCTAATAGAGGGTGATACAGCTGATAGTGTTACCTCCACAGGCCAAGGCTGGGTGCAGGGTGCGGATCAGGTGATTGATAGTGTAACCTATAATACCTATACGTCCGGCGCGGCGACATTGCTGGTTGATGAGGATATCGCGCAAACCATATCGTAGGTCTAATATCTTGAGTTCTAAGCTCCCTGAATTTTCACAGAACCATTTGTTTTGAATGCAAAAATTCTGTTCCGGTGCTTAAAAAAGTGCGTTCAGGGTGCGTTAAGCTAAGCTTTTCTATGATGATCTTGAAACCTAGTTTTGTGAGTCGGAGTTGTTTATTGGGATATGTAAAATGCCTGATAAATACAAGAATGCCAAAATTAGAAAACCTGCCATACGTGCGAGCCTTTATCTCCCACTTTTTCTAACAGCTGCCTGCAAATCAGGTGGAGCGCTCTATTATTCCGGTGGTGCCGATGTCATCGTTGTATCGGAAACTGTGGTATATGATCCAGTACCAATCGGCTTTATTGAAACATCCTACAATGTGTTTGAAGCGTCGGACGATTTTGATCACGTTCTTGATTTTGAATTTTATGACGAGGCTTTAGATGTAACCGCATATGGCGGTGATGACATCATAGACACAGGATATGGTAATGACTTTATCGATGGTGGCAGTGGAGATGACTTGTTAAGCGCGCATGGTGGTTCCGACATCATTTATGGTGGCCCTGGCTGGGATGATATATACGGTGGAATCGGAGACGATGATTTGTTTGGTGAAAGCGGTGATGACTGGATTTTTGGCGGTGACGGTGATGATATTATCAGCGGCGGGTCAGGAAACGATCTGATTTCCGGCGACGCTGGTTTTGATGACTTGTATGGTGATAGTGGTGACGATGTTTTTGAAATTTACAGCGGTGATTATTCCGATCTGGATGACTTTTTTGATGGTGGGGATGGTTGGGATACGCTTCTGTTTTACAACGAAGACCCGACCACACCGCTTTATCTCGATCTGGCATTGATTGATGCCATCAATGTCGAAATCATTGACTTAAACGATCCAAGTCATGAATTTGATCTTGACCTGACCCTCGCCGATGTGATCGCAGTCACCGATGACTTTAATGAACTCTACATCGACGGCGATGGTGGTGATACCGTATTTTCAACTGGGCAGGGCTGGGTGCAGCTAGCCGATGAGGGCGATTATCATGTCTATACCGCCGGCGGGGCGACATTGCTCGTAGATATGGATATCATTCAGGATGTTAATTAGACGAGTCTTGCGCTTTATGTGATTGATTTTTAAAACTACCTTATTATAGTCCCATTTAGTGCAAATTTTATTGGGGGTTCTTATGGCTTCGTTACTACTAAGGCAAAAACACTTGCCTAACAGCAGTTCTGCATCAATCTTAAAAAACAAAACGACATTTTCATTCACATCCTTACTGACGTTGGCCGCTTGCGGCGGCGGTGGAGGTGGAGGAAATGGCGGCGGTGGCCCATCTACGCCAGCGCCACCAGCACCTCCGGCCGCTCCAGTTCCGACGGAAATCACCAATTTTACTGAAACTTCAGAAAACGTATTTGTTGCTAATGACGCTGGTGGCGTACTTCAATTCAGAGATAGTACTCAGGACCTAACCGTAACAGGCGGAGATGGTGCGGACAGCATTTTTACAGGAAGCGGTAATGATGTGGTGAATGCAGGTGCTGGAAGTGACGGAGTAGGCGTAAGCGCAGGAGCTGATCAATTGGATGGTGGAGATGGGGCAAATGATACTTTACATGCGGGTAATTCTCCTAGCGGTGTTCATCTGAATTTTGACGCTGGTACAAGTTCAGGCGGATATGTTGAGGGTGATACAATTACAAATTTTGAAAATGCCTGGCTTACTCCATATGACGACGTCTTTGTTGGTAATGACCAGAATAACTACGTTGAAATCGGTGGCGGCGATGACATTGTTGATGTGCGCGGTGGAAACGACACTGTAAGAATCTACCCTGGTGCCAATACCGTCGAAGGAGGCGTTGGTGTGGATACATTGGTTTTTGACCTTTCTGATGCAGGTGTAAACATAAATCTAACAACCAATGCCGCCTCAGGCGGATTCGCAGAGAATAATACATTGTCAGGATTTGAAAATGTTCGGGGCAGTAACTTTGATGATATTATTACCGGCGAAGGAAGTAGTAATTATATACGGGGCGCAGATGGCGACGACATAATCAATGGCGAAGGCGGTGATGACCTGTTACAAGGCGATGGCGGCGATGATATAGTTAATGGTGGTGCGGGAAACGATGAATTCCCAGATGGGTTAGGTGCTGACATTCTGAACGGTCAAGAAGGTGATGATACATTTCGGGTTGTTAAGCAGTCGAATTCACTTACTGAAGATCAATATGACGGTGGAACTGGTACCGATACAATTTACTTTGATCCATTCTCAAATGTTGAAGCCTATGATGTGGATCTGAGTTTAATAAATGCGCTAAATATCGAGCAATTAGAGTTGGGAAACACCTTTGGTGACGTAAATCTCACACTTAGCGCTCAAGATGTGTTGGATATTACTGATGGAGGTAATCAAATTTTAGTGCAAGGTGATGCGGGCGATTCATTGACTTCCACCGGGCAAGGTTGGGTGCAAGGTGCAGATCAGGTTATCGACACCGTGACATATAATACATACACATCTGCTGGTGCGACGTTATTGATTGAAGAAGATATATCCCAGACGATCAGTTAATCACCCGTTTGTTCCAGCAGCCATTCGCGAAGCGCAACCACTGGCCCATAACCGGCATGGGTGTTTGGTGTAATCAGATAATAACCAGCGCTATTTTTAAGCGGTATGTCCATAAGAATTTCAAGCTCGCCGCGTTCAAGCTCTGTATTGATCAGAAAATGCGGCAGGATCGCAACGCCAAGACCGGCAACAGCCGCTTGGGTTACCATGGAAAATTGCTCTAGTACCATGCCTTTGTCGTTGGGTGGGGTCAGGCTATTTTGTTTAAACCAGTCGGCCCAGGCATTGGGTCTCGTTTCAATATGCAGCAGTGGCATTGAAAGAAGTTCGCTTGCATCACGGATGGTATGGTCACCTATAAAAGATGGAGAGGCTACCGGGACTGCTTCCTCGCTCATGAGGAATGTACCTTCGGTGCCATGCCAGTCCGGGTGACCAAAGTGGATCGCGGAATGGAGGTTTTCACTGGAAAAATCAAATGGCGACAGTTTACTTGTGAAGTTCACGGTTATTTGTGGGTTCTTTTCCAGGAAGTCTGGAAATTTGGGCATGAGCCAGCGCATACCAAATGTGGGTAGTATTGCTAGATTTAGCGTTTGACCTTGCGTATCGCTTACCGCATTAAGTGATGCATTACGAATTGTACGAAGTGCCACAGCAATTTCTTCGGCGTAAGCTTCGCCCACTTCGGTAAGGCGAATCGTTTTTTTTATCCGTTCAAACAGTTTAACGCCCAATTGTTCTTCCAGCGCACTGACCTGACGGCTTATAGCGCCCTGGGTGAGGCTGAGTTCCTGCGCAGCGCCCGTAAAACTGCCGTTTCTGGCCGAGGCTTCAAAAGCCATTAGCATGCTGGTGCTGGGAATGAGGCGTCTTTGGCCAAGCATTTAATTGCCCTTTCATTACAAAAAGTCATACATACGTGACGATCTTTGGGTTGTCAATAGGGCTATTTTTCTGTAATTTACGGACAATTTTAAAATTAAGCGTGTTTAAGAAGTGAGTTTTGGTAATAAAATTACATCTTAAACACAAGAATGTTTTAGACAGATAAGCTTGAAGGGCTGAATTATGAATGTACAAAAACCAATTCGCAAAAAACATGTGCCATCAGAGAAGGAAGCAGAATTCCTTGGCAAAGTGGAAAATGCAAAATATGACCGTCAGATTGTGACCGGTCTTCAGAAATTTATCGACGGCAAAGTCGACGAAGATATGAAGGATTTTTACAGCCAGGAAGAAATCGATGCAATTTCTGCGTCGACTTTGCCGTCGATAAATTTCTGAAGACCGGTCACAATCTGACGGTCATATTTTGCATTTTCCACTTTGCCAAGGAATTCTGCTTCC
>JANQJN010000077.1 GCA_028281625.1 Emcibacteraceae bacterium
CCGCTGTGCAGCCAAGTTAAATGACTTACTGGTTGATTTAAGGGTAATACTGCTCATGGCATATTTTTCACCAAGATTTGCATATGGAACATATGTTGCGTGTTTGTTTACAAAGTCGCAGTGAATTTCGTCAGCCACAACCATCACGCCCTTTTCAATACAGAGGTCACCCATCGAACGCATTTCGTCTGCGGTCCAGCAATTGCCTGTTGGATTTTGCGGGTTACAGAAAAGGAACATTTTGATGTTATGTTCGTCAATCTGCGCTGCCATGGTATCAAGGTCCATTTCCCAACGACCGTCGTCGTTGAGAACCAGTGGATTTTCAATCGTTGAGAATTGCGCGTTGCGTACCACACCAAAGAAGCCAGAGTATCCGGGTGTTTGCACCAACACAGGCGCACTTTCCGTGTTATAAAGTTTGAGGATCGACAGAACCCCATCAAGCACGCCAAGACAATTTAAAATACTGCCTTGTGGCACTTCTTGATCATAGCGGTCTCTGTTCCAGGCGATGATATTATCATAGTAATCGCGCGGTGCTGGCTGATAGCCCCAGTTTTGGTGAGCAAGGCGCTTTTGTAGCGCCGCTGTAATATGAGGAAGAGTTCTGAAGTCCATGTCCGCGACACCCATGGGGAAGGGCACGTCATAGGGGCGGGCGCGGCGACGGATGCCGTCCCACTTGCTGTCGCCGGAGCCAATCCGATTGAATTCTTCGTTTAGATCATAGGCCATTGACATGGACATATGGCCCATTCCTTTGGCACTTGCTGTGGGTACAGAAACACCACTACCAATTGCGCTCCCGAGAAGGGCGGTCGCACCGGCCCCCTTCATGAAAAAGCGGCGGTTGAGTGCAGTTTTCTCAGTCATTGTTAGTCTCTCCCTAAAAAAATAAATAAATTAAATACTGGGACGTAGCTTGCAACAGTGTAACGTTACTGTCAACGCCGCAGGCGAATTTATACATAAAAAAACAGGCATTGCGGGTAATCGAAATGCCTGCCTTAATTTGCGGTTGATTATTTGGCCAGTGGGTCCGGTCGAAGCTGGAAATGAACCACAAGCGGTTTTGATCCTTTGCCGCCCTCCATAAGCCAGGGTGTTCTATCTCCACTGGTGGTCCAGAGGCCGCGGCCTTTCCAACCCGCTTCTGGATCATCAATGCGACCATCAAGTCCCTTAGCATAAAAACCCATTGGGTAGGGCACACGAAGCGTGACCATTTCACCGTTTTTATCAAGAGCAATCAAGCCATCGTTGAGGTTCCCTGTGGACATTGGGATGTCGTTTCCAAGGCCGAAGGTATTGTGCTGGTCAACCCAACTATAATAACTACTTTCTGCGCTGTTTTCGCCCAAATCCGGAAAGCCCGGACCAGGATATTGATAAAATTCCCACCCTTCCGGACAGTGATCACCGGTTGCTTCCGGGCCATTAAGCGGGCCAGTACATTTGCGGCGATCAAAGCTGCCAATATGCCCGCTGCCAAGAGATACCCAAACAACGCCTTCGCTATCAATATCACCGCCACGGGGACCAAAGTAAGGTGCCGGGACATTAAAGACTTCTGTCAGTGTTGTTTCGGGTGGATTATCACCCAATTCAATACGAACTACTCTTCCTGTGCCACCAAAGACACCAGCCGTGCCCCAGATTGAGTTATCTAGCGGGCTTGGCATCACAGCGTAAAGACCAGCGAAGACCCGTTTGTCGCGGGTTGGGTCTAGTTCTTCGTTTGGAGCAGCATACCCTTCGTCGCGTTTACCGTTCCCATTGGTATCAAGTACCATCGCGCTCCAGAACTGTGAAGCTTCCGCATCACGGGTTTCAAGGAATTTATGGGCATCAATCCAGCCAAATACAGCGCCGCCGCCACTGGTATAAAGTAGGTTTGCATCCTCCCCAAGTCCGAATTGCAGGTGGTGAGTACCAAAACAGGTATCGACCATGACATATTCTTCTGTTTTGGGATCATAGAAGGACAAATGTCGTGAGCTTCTGTTTACTGGCGTCAGTTGCGCTGAAGGATGACCGGACCCAGCCTTACAGTAATCCGGGTTATCCGCATTTCTCACCCGGGCCGCATACCAGACCAGCCCATTTTCATCGAGCATGGGGTTGTGATTACTGGTTTTACTGTTCCAAATCGCTTCATCACCCCAATAAGCAGACGCCATTGCGGGTGTTTCCGTCGCATGCCCAGCGCGGTCATAATCAGTGCCTTCCACAGCGAGACCTTTGATGTTCCAGGTTGTATTGGTCATAGGATCAAGCACAGGAAAATCATCAGTGCTATATTCGGGCGATCCCCAAACAGGACCATACCCATTCACGGTTGGGTATCGTTTATCGGTTGAGATCAAATCATGGAGATAATGTTTGTCATTAAGCCAGTCACGAACGGTAACCACAATATTACGTTCTTTACCAGAAGGTCTTTCCGGTTTGGTGTGTGGAAGCTCACCAGCTGCAATACGGTCAGTCCAGTCCCCGAAATACTCATATGGTGTCATGCCCATATCACCAGCGAGCTGCGCGGTCATAGAGGCACCAGCCTGACCAGACTGGGTTCTGCGCATCCAGCCTTCGGTGCCTGTTCCAAATTGATGGGGTATTGTGCGTGTGGAAAGCTGCCCAAGCTGATGACATCCTACACATGCACGGTTCTTAATCACATTGATATAGGTTTGACGTGTCAAATCCGGTGGCATATCGCCGCCTTCACTAAACTCTTCTTCTCCTGGAATACCGAGCATGGAATACCAGTAGATGGCCGGATAATATTGTGCCGCTGTAGCATCATCCGGGGCAGGGACCGCGGTTAGATTCAAATGAACGCCGGGGCCGCTTCGTGCCTTTGGGCTATCCACAAGGCCATAACCCCGGACCCAGATATCATAATTGGCACTGGGAAGATCGGGCAGCACATAACGACCATCATCGTCGGTCACAACAGCTTTGATGTAGCGCGTCTGAAAATCCTGAGTTTCGGCGATCACCCAGACCCCGGCTTCCGGACCTTTTACGCTGGTAACCACGCCCCCTATATCATCATCGTCGATGTCAATATCCTGTGCACGTGTTACTGTGATAGCCAATGTAGCCAGTCCGACCACGACAATACCCAATTTTTTCATAGTAACCATCCTCCCAATTATCGTAACGCTTGTGGTTAAATCGTATACTATCCGATTTCGATTATTTTTTAAATAATCCTGTGAACTCTCCTACATCCCGAAATTTTGCGAGCATTTCAGCTGATTTCGCAATTTTTTGTTGTTTTTTTACTGTAAAATGCCCTTCAGTAAGTTCGGTAAATTTAATCGTTAAATCACCCCATGACATCGGCCTTTGAGAAGAACCGATAGGATAATCTATTCTTTGAGTAAATTTTGTCCCTCTTGCATATATTTCGACGCGAGCAGGAAATCCGCCTGTTTTTTTATGAAATTTAGTAAGTTCGGCGTCAGCTGAGATCTCAATTTTTTCCATCAGGTGCAATATATCCTGATCGAAAATTGCTGGTTCCTCAAAATCGTGCATGGAGGATTGATTGCCCCTCGAAATGGCGGAGGCTACCGCGTATGGAAGGCTAAACCGTGCAGCCATATGGTTGTTGATCTTACGCGTGGAGAGTGTTTTCGCGCTATCAGCTTTAACATAAACGCAGACTTTCTCAAGCTCGTTTGGCTGAAGATTATTGTCTTCACATATTAACGTCGCTGCTTCCATGGCACTATGAACGCCATAACAAGAGGCATATTTTTTTAGTGATATGTGACTGATGTTTGGTGTGCCCGACGTTGCTGATAGCAACGGCTGAGCATCACCGTGGCTATGACTTGCAACAATTCCCATTTCACCGGTTACAACGCGCCAACTTGCGGTCATGCCGCGTTTTGCAAGATCAGCAGCATTGACACCGAGTTGCGCCGCCTGACCATTGACCCAGTCTTTATCCATTCCAAAATCACCATTCGCGGGTGCCAGTGACGGCATCAGTCCGTTTGGCGAACAGGCTCCGGCAATGCCCATAGCGTTTAATATTTGTTTTCTATCAAGTTTCAAAAGTTTTGCACAGGCGACAGCGGCGCCAAGCGGCCCGGCTATACTTGTAGTTCGAAACCCGCGTCCGTCGCTACGATGATTGCGGCCAACAGCGCGAAGCACAGCAATTGCCACTTCAAGCCCTGCAGCAACTGCAGTAATTAGTTCCTGGCCGCTTCTGCTTTCGCGTTCAGCGATAGCGACTGCGGCAGGAATAACTGTAACTCCCAGATGGCCGTTATTTCGCGGATCAACAACCACATCCTGATAGTCGAGGATCTCTGTCCATATTCCGTTGCAAAGCGCCGCAAGGTCGGCGGGTAGTTTTCCTCGTCCTGACCAAAGCATCGCAGCTTTCTCAATGTGTTTTTTTTCTAGGATGAAGTTTTCATTGATCATTCCGGAGGCGTGCTTTTGCTTATAGGCGCCAACAGAAATTATCATTGCGTCAAAAATTAACTTTGAAATATGTGATTTTGACTGTTGATCAATGTTACCAAAGGTTAAATCTTGCACATATTCAGCCAGTGCCCATTCCGGGAAATCAGTTTCTGAGTTGGAAACGTTCATTGTTAATTACTCATTCTTTCAAGAAATGATTGTAAACGTTCTGATTTAGGGCTCGCAAAAAATTCCTTGGCCGGTGCTTGCTCGACAATAACGCCTTCATCGATAAATATGGCCCTGTCCGCGGTGTCTTTTGCAAAATTAAGTTCATGGGTGGCGAGTATCATTGTATGCCCTTTGGCAGCAAGTGCCTTCATTACGTCAATCACTTCTCCAACCCGCTCAGGATCCAGTGCTGATGTGGGTTCATCGAACAACATGACATCAGGTTCCATGGCGAGCATCCGGGCTATGGCAACCCGCTGTTGCTGACCTCCGGACAAGGTGTCTGGGTACTCGTCCTTCCAATCAAGAAGGTCAACATCTTCTAGTCGCTCGGTTGCGATTTTTTCAGCGTTAACATGGGATAATTTTTTAACTATTTTCAGGGCTTCAAGAATATTGCCAATCACCGTTCGGTGTGGCCAGAGGTTAAATTGCTGAAAAACAAAGCCGATGCGGCTTCTTTGTTCTGCCAATGTTTTGGCATCCGCTTTTTTATGTTCGCCATCCGAAGATTTTTCAAACCCGATTGGATCGCCGCCGACATGTATTTCACCTCGGTCTTGAACGGTAAGTTGGTTGATGCATCGAAGCAATGTAGACTTTCCAGAGCCTGACGCACCTAAGATGCAGATGACTTCGCCTTTTGTGACCTCGAGATCAATGCCCTTAAGCACTTCAAGTGTTCCAAATGACTTATGCAAATCGCGAATTTTTACTGCAAGAGTTTTTCCATTTATTGATGAGGAGCCTGTCATTATAACTCCCCTTGTGGCTTAATCTGTAGAGCAGATCGGCTGATTTGTCTGAATTTCTGCCAAAATGACATTTTATCCCGCCTGACCCAGGCAAACTTCCATTCAAGATACATCATGAACAGCGACGTGGTATAAGCCATCGCCAGATAAATTAAAGCAACAATAGTAAAAACTTCTATCGGTCTAAAAAAGTTGGCGATGATAATTTGACCTTGATACATTAGCTCAGCCATGCCGAGTACCGAACAAAGTGATGAAAGCTTAATCGCTGAAACAAATACATTTCCTATTGCGGGAATCATCCTGTAGGCCGCCTGCGGTACCACCACCCGACGCGTTATTTGTCCTGGTCGAAACCCAAGCGCAGCTGCTGCTTCAATGTGTCCCTTATTGACCGCTTGGATGCCTGCCCTGAATACTTCCGACAAATAGGATCCTATGTTGAGGGCCATGGCAATAACCAATGACGCAAAAGCGTCAAGCTGAAGCCCGGTGACGATTGGCAAACAATAATAAATCCATACAATTTGTATAAGTCCGGGTGTTCCTCTGAAGACTTCCACGTAAATTATAAGCGGGAGAGCGAAAATTTTGCGCGCCTTTAGCCGCACAATAGCGACACATAGTCCGATAACGGTTCCCAGCACCATGGTGATGAGTGAAAGCAAAATGGTTGTTTCGACGCCTTCCATCAAAAGCGGGAAGTTGTTCCAGACTATGTCAAAACGAAATTCAAAATCCATAAAACTCCTAACGCAAATGCTCTGTTCTATGTTTTAGCGAGGAACATCCCCAACGAGGCGCGTTGGTGCCACAACAGCATCCAATACAATGTCAGGATATAAGTCCGCCTGTTCCATCATAAAATTGGTTTCAATAATAGTATCGACAAAAGTATTCATATAATGAAGCAGATTGTGCTGGCATTGTTGCATTACAAAACCTGCTCCTACCGAACGTGGTGATTCCGGCAGAACGACAACCTCTGCCCAGTCGGAATTCGCTCTCGCGATTTGCTGGGTTTCGACCGACCCTGCGCCCATGGCGATGGCACGTCCGCTTGCGACTTCCTGTTCCGGCAGCGCAGGCGGTGCTACTGACTTAATACTAGCATTGGAAAAAAAATCAGGATCGTTTTCGGTGTAAGTAATATGTGCTGCGCTGCCAAGGCGTACAACAATAGTATTACCGTCTTTATCAATATCTGAACGCTGTTTAATGTTTGCGTCTTTGCGGACGAGGAATGTTTGGGAACCAATAACAACCGGTTTTGTAAACCAGACAGAAACCGCCCTGTTTGGCCTACGCGCGACATTGGAAATCACAATATCAAACTTATTTGATTGAAGGCCGGCAATAAATGTATCCCATTTCGCCTCCACCCATTCCACTTCGACCTTAAGAAGTTCTTCACCGAGCATATTACCTGCGTTGATAAAGGCGCCTTCAAGTTCGCCCCTTTCATTGCGAAACTGGAAAGGCTTGGAATTAATCCAACCGATGCGGATCTTTCCACGTTTTAATATTTCTTCCAATAAATCCGGCGCATTACTGCAGTTGGCCGCATAGGTTTCAGCGCTTAGAAGGAAGTAAAAAACGATACTAAACATAGAAATTAGTTTGGTGACGAAATTCATTTGACGGTTCCCTTAAATTTTGTGGCCAGAAAACAGGCTCTATCATCGCAAGCTAAATTGCAAGAGTTTATTAATGATCGGCTAGGGGGATTGGAGCTTCAATATAAAAAGGCGCCCCCCAATAAAGAGGCGCCTTCTGAATTTGTAACTTTGAAATATGTCCTGCCTTTTGGGGTAGGGACACACAAGCCTGTTTAGCCTGTCCCCCAATCATGCGCCTGAACTACTTCAATTGCTAATTTTAATTATGGCTTTACCCTTGCGTATACTGCCAGAATGAAATTCGCGATCCACATACCGGCTACAGCGACTGCCAGATGGCTAATCATTGAGTTTAGGTATGTTCCTGCTACCGGTATATAATCAAGTTGATTTGCAACCGTAGGTGCGGCGAAAGCGATCAATAAGAAAGCTGTTCTTTCCAAGATATCAGCGCTCGGGTTCATGAAGCCGTATACCAATCCCAATACTACCAATGCAAGCATATGATACGGTATTGCCACAAAAGCAACGGCAACTGAAAGTACCACGCTAGCGATTAATAAAATTTTCCCTAAATTCATAACTAAGTCCCTCTTCTTGTTTGAATAAAACTGCAACTCTTTAGTTTGTTGCAGGGCCAAATAATAAAGAAATACTACTATAAGTCAAATTGGGCGATGGCTTTCTCTTGTATTGGTTTGTAAATTGGCCATAAAAAAACAGGCACCCCGGGAGAAATGGGGTGCCTGTTCGGTCATTAAATAACGATCGATTAGATTGTGTTGATAGCTTCCTCGATGTTACTTAATGCTTTTTCCAGCATAGCACGGTTTGTGGCTAAATTCATCCGCATAAATCCGGCGCCGCCTTTACCGTAATTTTCGCCAGGGTTTATATCAATCTTGGCATTATCCAAAAACCACTCTTTTAAATAATCGCCAGTTCTGTAGGTCTTAATATGCTCAACGCCAAAGAAATCGGTGTAGGTGACATTATTTTCTGTGTTATAAGCAGTGAGTTCCGCTGCTTTATTTTTAGCGTCCAGTTTCTCGGACAGCGCCGACACGTCAAGCCAAGCTAAGTAGGTACCTTCGTGGGCTTTGTATTTGATATCCGGTATACGCTCCGCACAAAACTGCTCCACAAATTTACAGTTATCGGTCAGGTACGCATTCTGGCGATCGATATATTCGTCACCGTGTTTTAGTGCTTCATTGGATGCAATCATGCCCATGATGTTAAGAAGCAGTCTTTGATGACCCACTTTGAGGATTGCATCAATATGGTCACGATTATGCGAAAATAGATACCCCGTACGATGTGCTGCAAGATTGAAGGATTTACTTGTGGATTTGTAAGAAATGCTATTTTGTGCGTAGGCTTCACCGAGTTCAGCGTACGGGACATAGGAATTATCACCCATGATAAAATCACAGTGGATTTCATCGGCAAGCACAAGGCAGCCATGTTCGTTACAGATATCGCCCATGCGGCGAAGTTCATCAGCCGTCCAACAATTGCCGGTGGGGTTTTGCGGGTTACAAAGGATAAACATCTTAATACCGCTGGCGACCTGCGCTTCGAAATCTTCCCAATCTACCTGATAGCGGCCGTTTTCGTCACGGATCATTTCGCTTTCGGCTTCAACCATGTTGGCTTGGTGGATCACGGTGAAGAAACTTGAATAAGTAGGTGTTAGCAGAAGCACCTTATCCCCTTCGTCGCCATAAGCGTTGAGGGTACTGAGTACACCATCAAGCACACCTACAGAGTTCAGTATATTACCGCGCGGTACATCCGCACTATAACGACGTTTATTCCAGTCAACGATATTGGCTGGATAATCAAGGGGAGGAATTTCATAACCCCAGTTTTCTACTTCAAGGCGTTTTTTAAGAGCTTCTGTAACTTCAGGCAGAGTGCGGAAATCCATATCCGCAATGCCCATGCCCACATCAAGGTCCTTGTCGGGGTTTTGCATTTTAATGAGATCAAATTTAATACTGCTGGTATCAACACGGTTATAACCGGCATCGAAGTTGACTCGTTCCAGAGCAACTTCAGAACTGGCTGCGGCATCAACTTCAATTGTTGTTTCAATTTCTTCCGCACAGCCCGTCAGGGCAGCAGTAGAGCCCACAAGTGCAGCAGCGCCGGTTCCTTTCATAAAAAAACGACGGCTAAATTTTGTGTTCGAGTTAATCAAAATTATTTTCCCTATTAAATATTTCCAAAACTTGCGTAGCATATGCATGTTTGCGGAGTCAACGTGTGTGAACATTAGAATTATTTCACAATTGCTTAGTTTTTTTCTAGGAAGCGCCACAGATGAGGTTTATATAAATAATACATAACTCATTTTAATTTTGTATCAGGCC
>JANQJN010000080.1 GCA_028281625.1 Emcibacteraceae bacterium
CGGGCGACGCTAATATCTGCTTTTGAGGAAACTGGAATGGCTTTCATGACGAGTTTTTTGTATCTGTTCTTAATATATTCCACTCGTTCAACGGGTTCGTGACCATGCAGTTGTATGATGTCGATGCCGACATTGGATGTTACTTCTGACAACAGCTCATCTGTTGGATCAACAAAGACTCCCACTTTCAATGCTTTTTCCCCAACAGTTTTTGCAAGATAAGCAGCTTTCTCAACAGTGATATTGCGAGACGATGGGGGATAAAAAACGAATCCCACATATTCTGCACCATCATTAATCGCTGCATCCAATGTTTCTTCAGTGGAAAGACCACAGATTTTGGCATTTGTAGACATGATCAACCGTTAATTTCTTCGGCAATTGCTTGCGCTGCAGCTGTCTGGTTTTCTGCTTTTGTGATAGGGCGACCAATCACCAGATAATCCGCGCCAAGACTAACAGCTTCGTTTGGTGTCATGACACGCTTCTGATCACCTTTAGCACTACCGGCAGGGCGGATGCCTGGTACCACCAATTTAAAATCAGCACCGCACGCTTCTTTGATTAGCTTAATTTCATGGGGTGAGCAGACAACGCCATCAAGACCACTATCCTTTGCAAGTTTAGCGAGTTTCACCACCTGCATCGCGACATTGGTCTGATAGCCGACGGCTGCTAGATCTTCATTATCGAGACTAGTGAGTATGGTGACACCAACGATAATTGGTCGGTCACATCCTACAGTTTGTGCTGCTTCCGCCGCGGCTTCAGCAGCGGCTTTCATCATGGCAGGTCCGCCGGCTGTATGAATGGTCATGATCTTTGGCCTAAGCGGCATCAAAGAATGGATTGCTTTTGCGACGGTATTTGGAATGTCATGGAGCTTAAGATCCAGAAATATATTTTGATGGGACTTTGAAACTTCCTGAAAGCCCTGTGGTCCGTTTGCGCCAAAAAACTCAAGCCCCAACTTGACCCCGCCCACGTGTGGTCCCAGCGTGCTGGCAAGCGAACAGGCTTCCCTAACATCAATGGTGTCAAGGGCGCATAATATACGTTCTGAAGGTTTTAAACCGGCCATCATCAGTTCCTGTATTTATTCTGATGAACTTTTGCCACTATTGTCGCTGTTTGACAATTTAATATTTTCAGTTTCTTTAGTATTCAGCTTTTTTTCCAGCTCTTTAATTTTATTGTCGGCCGTTCTGTGGCGTCTGGCATGGCGAATGCCGGATAAGAAAGAAACGATCCAACCTCCACCCAAGCCAATGAGAATACCCAAAAACACCAGCCCATAGGCTGGCATTTCCATATTGAATGGAATGGGTTCCAGGCTAAATAAGATTGTATCACCATTGGAAACGGCAATGATGACACAAAAGGCCGTAAATAAGATAAAAGCAGCATACATTATAAAGCGCATAGATACGGCCCCTTAAGGAATATTTATATGCTGTAGGTATTTGAACAATTATTTATTGTTCAATTTTTCCCGAAGATCTTTACCAGTTTTAAAATAAGGTACGCTTTTAGCTGGTACATCAACCGCCTGACCAGTACGTGGGTTGCGGCCGGTACGTGCGGGGCGGTGCTTCACAGAAAACGCGCCAAAGCCACGCAGCTCAACACGGTTTCCCTCTGCAAGGGTATTAGTAATTTCTTCGAATATAGTATTAACGATACGTTCAACATCGCGTTGATAAAGGTGGGGATTGGCATCGACCAATCTTGCTATCAGCTCCGACTTTATCATCCTCAGACCCCTATATGTTGTTAATATTACTTTTTGTGCTTGAAAATATAAGTTGCCAGAGAGTGATCACATCGTCAAGGCTAAGTACCTTATAAGTCATGTTTTTTCTAAAAATTAAAGTTAATTTTTGCAAAAATACGGCGATTCTACTGATTTTAAAGTGCATTAGGTGGTTTTGATAGGCCGTAAATAGAGAATCAACCTTATGATAAAAAAAGAAAAAAGCCCGCCCAAGTGACCCCTGGACGAGCTTGAAATTTGAATGTAACCGCGACTAGATTATTTGTCTGCTTTTTTCGCTGCAGCTTTTTTGGGAGCCGCTTTTTTCTTAGCCGCAGCTTTCTTAGGAGCCGCTTTCTTTTTTGCTGCCGCTTTTTTAGCAGCTGGTTTTGCTTCAGCTTCTTCTGCTGCGGCTTCCTCGGTATCTGCTTCTTCTTTCTTCGCTGCAGCTTTTTTGGGAGCCGCTTTTTTCTTAGCCGCTGGCTTCTTTTCTTCAGCAGCAGGAGCAGCATCTGCAAGAGCTGCACCTAGAATATCACCAAGGCTAGCACCACTGTCGGAAGAACCATATTGTGCTACAGCTTCTTTCTCTTCTGAGATTTCTAGCTGCTTGATGGAAAGGCCGATCTTACGGGCCTTCTTATCAAGCGACGTCACTTTGGCGTCCAATTTGTCACCAACAGAGAAGCGCTCTGGGCGTTGCTCCGCGCGGTCACGGCTCAGGTCAGAACGACGGATGAAGGATTTCATTCCGTCTTCTTCACCAACAGTTACTTCAAGACCGTTTTCGTTGACGTCAGTGACAGTACAAGTAACGGTGCCACCTTTCTTAAGGCCGGCGATCGATTCAACAGGATCACCAGTAAGCTGCTTGACACCAAGTGAGATACGCTCTTTTTCAGTATCAACATCAAGAATAACAGCTTTTACAACGTCGCCTTTCTTATATTCAGCGATAGCTTCTTCACCTGACTTGTTCCAGTCAAGGTCAGACAAGTGAACCATACCGTCCATTTCGCCTTCAAGACCAACAAACAGTCCGAATTCAGTGATGTTCTTAACTTCACCTTCAATTTCCGTGCCTGTTGGGTATTTGTCAGCGAACGACAGCCATGGGTTTTCCATGCACTGTTTAAGACCAAGGCTAATGCGGCGCTTGTCTGAATCGATTTCAAGCACCATAACTTCAACTTCCTGACTGCTTGATACGATTTTGCCTGGGTGGACATTTTTCTTAACCCATGACATTTCGGATACGTGTACGAGACCCTCAACGCCGTCATCAAGCTCAACAAATGCACCGTAATCAGTGATGTTGGTGATGCGACCGGTAAGTTTTGATCCGATCGGGTATTTATTTGTAATTGTTGCCCATGGATCTTCTGTAAGCTGCTTCATACCCAGTGAAATGCGCTGTGTTTCAGGATTTAGACGTATAATCTGAACGTCGATGGTATCACCAATATTCAGGATGTCTGATGGGTGGTTGATACGCTTCCAGGAAATGTCGGTGACATGAAGAAGACCGTCAATACCGCCAAGATCAACAAAGGCACCGTAGTCAGTGATGTTCTTAACAACGCCTTCGACAGTTTTACCTTCACCAAGATTTTCGATGATTTCGGAACGTTGCTCGGCACGTGTTTCTTCAAGGATTGCACGACGAGATACAACGATGTTACCGCGCTTGCGGTCCATTTTCAGGATTTGGAAAGGCTGTTCGATATTCATAAGAGGTGTAACGTCACGGATCGGACGAACGTCTACCTGGCTACCAGGCAGGAATGCAACAGCGCCGGAAAGGTCAACTGTAAAGCCACCTTTTACACGGCCAAAAATAACGCCGTTAACGCGCTCTTCTGCTTCGTATGATTTTTCAAGAACGGTCCAAGCTTCCTCGCGGCGGGCTTTCTCACGGGAAAGCATCGCTTCGCCTCTGGCATTCTCGATACGCTCTACGAATACTTCAACTTGATCACCGACGTTCAGGTCAGCTGTTTGTCCGTGAGCGGCAAATTCTTTAAGGGGAATGCGACCTTCTGCTTTTAGGCCGATATCGATAGTTGCAGCTTCTTTATCCACTGCGATGATGGTGCCTGTGACAACTTTGCCGTCAAACTTGCCTTCAGGACCAAATGATTCTTCGAGCATTGCTGCGAAGTCTTCGGTTGTTGGAACATTAAGTTCAGTCATTATGCTTACCTATTCAGTGGGTGTTTTTATCCGATTATCGGACACCCGTTTTTTTATCCAGGCCGACCGGTTGGTTCCGACGGTCTTAATAAAATTGTTAGTGTTAATATTAATGAGTAAAAAGCAAAACACCCCCAACCCATCAAATTGATCGGTTAAAGTCAGTGTTTCTGGGCTTTTTTACTCTACTCTTTGCTTGAAATGAACGTTACCGCCGCTTCAAACACGGCCTCTATAGACGAATTCGTTGTGTCAATCAAGAGCGCGTCGTCAGCTTTTTTTAAGGGGGAGTTTGAGCGGGTCATATCCCGTTCGTCGCGTGCCTGTAGTTCAGCGAGAATTTCTTCATATTCTTGATCACTTCCATCTTCACCAAATTCCTCTAAAAACCGCCGTTTTGCGCGAGTTTCAACGTCTGCAGTGATAAATATTTTATAGGGAGCGCCAGGACAAATGACAGTACCGATATCGCGCCCGTCCAAGATTGTGCCGTTTTTCCCTTCCGGTGGATTGGCGGCAAACTCGCGCTGAAAGTCCCGCAAAGCCTGCCTGACTGCGGGAATTGCTGCAACTTTTGATGCAGCGGCACCGGTTGATTCGCGCCGCAGTGCGGGGTTGGATAGGTCGATGTCGTTGAGCCAGTTGGTTGCATTTAAAGCGTCTTCCTCATTTTCGGGGTCCCCCCGTGACTGTAGCACCTGCCAGCCCACAGCACGGTAAAGCGCACCAGTGTCAAGAAGCTCTAAATTATAATGCTCAGCCAGTTTTCTCGCGAGAGTACCTTTGCCGGATGCAGCCGGTCCATCAAGCGCGATGATGAATGGTTCTGCACTTAGCATATATTCGCTCCAACACTGTTCAGCAAATCGCCAAAACCTGGGAAGCTGGTTTCGATTACTGAGGCGTCATCGACAATAATTGGACTTTCAGCGCATAGACCCAATATCAAAAATGACATTGCGATACGGTGATCAAGATGCGTAACTATTGGTGTGGTTCCATTTGCAACAGAGTGTCTCACGGTCATTCCATCCTCATGTTCTGTTACATCAATACCACAGGATTTAAGTCCTTGTACCATTACTGCAATGCGGTCACTTTCTTTTACACGAAGTTCTTCAATGCCGCGCATAACTGTTTCACCTTCTGCACTCGCTGCAGCGGCACACAGTACCGGATATTCATCGATCATTGATGGTGCCCGTTCAGGCGGCACTGATATACCAGCAAGCTTGGAATACCTAACTCTCAAATCCGCGACATCTTCACCACATTCCTTACCGATATTTTCAAAAGTGATATTGCCGCCCATTTCAATAAGGGTCGCAAACAGTCCGGTTCGTGCAGGGTTGATGCCAACATTTTTAATGGTAATGTCAGATCCTTCTGTAATCAGAGCAGCAACGACAAGGAATGCCGTAGACGATGGATCAGCCGGTACCGCCATATCTTTTGCGGTAATTTCTGCATGACCTTCTACATGAATATCATCTCCTTCAAGGCTTATAGGCACCCCGAAATAATCAAATATTCTCTCTGAATGATCTCTGGTTGGAATTCTTTCGGTAACAGTTGTTCTACCTGGCGTGTTAAGTCCGGCGAGCATTACTGCTGATTTGACCTGTGCTGATGCAACGGGAAGTTCGTACTTTATGGGCATCGGTAGTTTTGCCCCCGTCACTATTATAGGCAGGGTACCATCATCGCTGCCTTCAAAGCTGGCACCAAACCTACTGAGAGGAACAGTTACCCTTTTCATCGGACGCGAAGAAAGGGAAGCATCTCCGGTAAAGGTCACTTTGATCGGGTGAGTGGCCACAAGACCCATAATCAACCTAACACCGGTACCACTGTTTCCCATATCAAGAGGACTGTCGGGTTCTCGCAAGCCGCCTATCCCCACACCATGCACATGCCAAACACCATCGTCGCCCTTATAAATATCAGCACCCATGGCGCGCATTGCAGCTGCCGTACCAAGAACGTCCTCCCCCTCAAGCAGTCCAGTAATTTTGCTTTCACCAATTGCAAGGGATCCCATAATTAATGAGCGATGTGAAATAGATTTGTCGCCCGGCACGGAAATGACACCCTTAAGAGGGCCGGATTTTGAAGACGATAACTGATTCATAGTTGCTAACAGAGTCCCATTATTCAGGCTGTATTTTTAGCAGTGAAATACCACATAAATAGTAAATGTGTAACTTTTTAAGATAATTATTTCGTTTTTAATCAGAAAGATGCAAAAATTGGCATAATAGGCTTTGACAGTGGGCTGATAAAATGGCAAATGATACTTTTTTTAACCGACCGCGAACAGACTAGAATGTTCAAAGGAGAATGATTTTGGCTAAAGCTGAATGGGGCGAGAAACGTCAATGCCCGAAATGTGGAACAAGATTTTACGATCTCGGTGAATCTGAACCAATTGTTTGCATTAGTTGCGGACATTCGTTTAAGCCCGAAGTAATCCTGAAAAGCAAAACCCATTCCATCGAACTTATTTCAGAAAAACAGGAAACAGATTCTGATGACGATGAAACAGATCTACTCGATGATGATGCACTTCTCAGTGATGATGAGGAGGAAGAGATCGAAATCGCACCAGATGACAACACTGTTGTCCTGACGGACGAGGAAGACACAAATGTTGCTGATGTGGTAGATGCTCCGATTGCAAAACCAAACGCGGACGATTAAATAATTACTGTTTTTTCTTGCTAAAGAAAAAAAGGGCAAATAGATTGCCCGTAATCAAAATCCTGATTCATTTCGAACCAGATAGAAGTGGAAAATAACGGGGCTATAGCTCAGCTGGGAGAGCGCTACACTGGCAGTGTAGAGGTCAGCGGTTCGAGCCCGCTTAGCTCCACCATTTCTCTTAATTTACATATCTACCGTTATCGTCTTTCAACAGTTTAGATGCTCCTGCCGGTGTTCCAAGGCGACCTAACTGGTACTTTCCCGTTTGACTGGTTTTTTTATGGGATATGCAAACATAAAATTAAAGCCAAGTTTTCTTGCAAAATGGAGAACCAGTACAGGTACGATTAGCCCAAATACCGTACCAGCCACCAAATGAAATGGCACTGAAGTGATTCCAAAATAACCAGCTGCAATAATTCTGAAACCACTACCAAAGATCACATGAAGAAGATAAATGGAAAGTGTAGCCTGTCCGATTAACTCAATAGATTTTACTGAAGTTTCGCTATAATACTGGCAAAGGCTAATGACAAAGAAAATTCCAGTGTAAGCGACCATTAGATTTGCAAATGTCCTTGGGTATTCATTCAGTGTATCACCATAGGTGACGAATATATATTGGCAAACTACAAACAATAAAAAGATAGTTATTAAGATTTTGCCAGATTTAAACAGGTGCATTTCTTGTAGCTTGCTGAACAAAACGCCGCCCGCGAAAAATACCATGTAATTTGAAAAATAGATATGAAACTGACGGCCGGGTATCTCGTGTTCGAACACATATAAGCCAAGTGAAAACAAAAACAAAGCGGCGACAAATTGTGTGTCCTGTCGTCTATAGGCCAGGATGGAAAAAACAAATATAAAAAATAAGGTGTATAAGAACCAAAACTGCGCGCGTGGTTGATGTAGTAAAGATAAAACATCTGCAAAATCAATACTATGGTTCGTATAGGAGTTAAGAAATACTTCGAGGGAGCCCTGGATAATTGACCACAAAATGTAGGGATACGCAATCGTAGAAAGTTTAATCTTAAATAGGTTTGCTCTTCCCCATTTTTCCAGTGAATTTATGAGAAAAATACCAGACAAAAAGAAGAACAGAGGCATATGGAAATTGTAGATTATTTTATCCACAAACCAGAAAAAATCCTCGTTGATCGGCAAATCAGCATTATATACCCCCCTTGCAACGTGGCCGTAAACCATAAGCGTGATTCCAATCGCTTTGGCGTATTCGACCCATATCAATTTTTGTTTCATTTAAATCCTAAAATTATCATCTATAGGTCGGTGCCACCCACTGTAATGCCATCTAGTCTTAAGGTGGGTTGTCCTACGCCAACTGGTACCATTTGCCCGGCCTTGCCGCAAATCCCCACACCATTGTCAAGCTTTAGATCATTGCCGATTGCACTGATACGTTTAAGGGCATCAGGCCCATTGCCGATAAGGGTCGCACCTTTAACAGGTGCGCCCACTTTACCATTGTTAACCAGATAGGCTTCTGTGCAACTAAAGACAAATTTGCCATTGGTAATATCAACTTGACCGCCACCGAAATTTACGGCGTACAGGCCATCCTTTACACCTGCCAGTATTTCTTCTGGGTCCTGGTTTCCAGCAAGCATGTAGGTATTTGTCATCCTGGGCATA
>JANQJN010000150.1 GCA_028281625.1 Emcibacteraceae bacterium
GACTGGCTTTTACAAGCGTACGGATCGGTGCGCCCACACGGGCGCACCGATCCGTACGCTTGTAAAAGCCAGTCCCGCAGAAACATTTGACCTTGCAGGTTCCGAAGATCCTGGTAAGCAAATGAGCTATAGCCCGGTTGAAGGTCTTATTCATAAGTATGAACTTGGTCTTATTTATGTGGCTGGTACTTGCTCCGCTCACTGTCGTTTCTGTTATCGTGAAGAACTAATCGCGAAAAAAGAAATCGTTCGTGAAGATGGTTCGATTCAGGCAAAAGGTCTCGCTCAGATTCCTGATCTTGTGGAATATATCGTTCAGCACAATAAAGAAGTTGAAGAAGCTGGTGGTCATCACCCTGAAACAGGTCGTGAGCGTCTTCGTGAAATCCTAATGTCCGGTGGTGATCCAATGGTTCTAGCCAACAAGGGTATCGCATCTTGGTGGGCCGCACTGGCGGAAGCTGGCATCGAAAGCATTCGTTTGGGAACAAAGGAACTTGCCTTCTTCCCACAGCGCTTTGATGAGAGTTTCTTTAAAATGATGGATGATTTCCATGCGACATATCCGCAAACAAAGCTTCGCTTCATGATCCACTTCAACCATCCGGATGAATTTCTGGATAAAGACGAAGATGGTAACTTCATTGATATGCCAGGCGGCGGCCTTAAGTGGGTTGACGCTACTGAAAAAGCGATTGATGAGTTTGGTAAGCGCGGTTATGTGACCGTTGATAATCAGGCTCCGATCATCAAGAACATCAACAACGACCCAGACGCCCTTCGCATCATGCAGCGTGAACTGCGCCGTAAGAAAGTGGAAAACCACTATTTCTTCTGTGGCCGCGATATTGTGGGCCACAAAGCCTTCAACGTTCCGATCGAAGAAGCATGGAATATTCTAAACACATCACAGCGTGGCCTGTCCGGTGTTGAGACACATGCCCGTCTGTCCATCACACACTACTACGGTAAAACAGAGGTTGCAGCTGTAACCAACGAGCCAATGGAAGGTGTGCCTGGTGGTGAAAATGGTGTTGTGATCTTCAAGCTTCTTCGTTCAGCGGAAGATGCACCAAAGAAAGGTCAGACAGCGATCGTGGGTCGTAACCCGGATGCCATCTGGTTTGACGGCTATAAAGACCGTGTCATTTATGATGAAGCAGGCCTGTTCGGCATCAAAGCGTAACCCTCATCAGGACATAGGTTTATGATCAATAAACAAGTGAACTCTGTTCATGACGCGGTGGCGAACATCAATGATGGCGCCACCGTCATGATTGGCGGGTTCGGTGAGGCGGGAAGCCCCATTGAGCTGATCCATGCGCTGATCGACCACGGGGCAAAAGATCTTACTGTTGTCAACAACAACACTGGCTCGGGCCATGTGGGACTTGCAGCACTGATCGAAAATAAGCGGGTCGCAAAAATGATCTGCTCTTTCCCAAAATCAGCAAATTCTTTCGTATTTCCAGATCTTTACACCAAAGGTGAGATTGATCTTGAACTTGTCCCGCAAGGCACACTCGCCGAGCGTATCCGTGCCGGTGGTGCCGGTGTTCCGGCCTTTTATACCGCCACATCCGTAGGCACACCGCTTGCGGAAGGTAAAGAAGTGCGCACCATTGATGGCCGCGATTATGTGCTTGAATATGGTCTTACGGCTGATTTCTCACTGATCAAATGCTTGAAAGCTGATCGCTACGGGAACCTTATTTATAATAAGACAGCCCGTAACTTCGCACCGATTATGGCGATGGCGGCGGAAACCACCATTGTGCAAACAAAAGAATTCGTCGAAGCCGGTGAAATTGATCCGGAAGTGGTGGTGACACCCGGTATCTTCGTTGATCAGGTGATTGTAGTAGCGGATCCGCTTCATGAAAGTGTCCTTGTTGCAGCGGGGGAGAGTTACCCATGAGTGAACAACAAAACTTAGGCTGGAGCCGCGATGAAATGGCGGAGCGCGCCGCGCAGGATATTCCAAATGGTGCTTATGTGAACCTGGGTATTGGTATTCCTGAAAAAGTAGCGCGATACGTGCCAGAAGGCCGTGAGGTAATTTATCACACAGAAAATGGCCTGCTCGGCATGGGTGATGCTCCTGAGCCGGGGCAAGAAGATCCAGAGCTGATCAACGCTGGTAAAAAACAAGTTACTGCTATCCCAGGTGCGTCCTATTTCCATCATGCGGACAGCTTTTCGATGATCCGTGGCAGCCATATTGATATTTGTGTGCTTGGCGCCATGCAAGTTGCTGAAAATGGTGATCTGGCCAACTGGTCGACTGGAAATCCGGATTCGATCCCGGCCGTAGGCGGCGCGATGGATCTGGTTGCTGGTGTCAAGACCATCAATGTGATTACCCAGCATGTCACCAAAAAAGGTCATCCCAAGCTGATTGATAAATGCACATTCCCCCTAACGGGGGTTGGTGTGGTAAGCCGTATTTATACAGACCTCGCGGTGATTGATGTAACACCTGACGGGTTCAAGGTTGTTGAACTCGCTCCCGGTGTGGATTTTGAATATGTACAGGAAAGAACCGGCTGCAAATTGATTGCCGCTTAAAGGAAAAAGAAATGTCAAAAAGTTCAGAACTTTACGATCGCGGCCTTAAGGTAATGCCTGGTGGCTGCAGCCGAAACACCATCCTTCGTAAACCACACCCGCTTTATGTGGATAAGGGCGAAGGCTGCTATGTCACTGATATTGAGGGCGTAAAGCGGATCGATTTCGCCAATAATATGTGTTCACTCATTCACGGTCATGCCCATCCGGCGATCGTTGAAGCGGTAAGTGCTCAGCTTGCCAAAGGCACAGCCTTCACGGTAGGTACAGAAGCGGAAGTGCAGTTTGCAGAGCATCTTGTCAGTCGTTCTGAGAGCTTCGAAAAAATGCGTTTTGTGAACTCCGGCACCGAAGCGGTTATGAGCTGCCTTAAGGCATCACGGGCCTTTACCGGTCGTTCAAAAATCGCCAAGGCCGAAGGTGCATACCACGGCCTTTATGATTATGCGGAAGTGAGCCAGACATCAAAACCCGAAAACTGGGGCGATGCCGACAGTCCAAAAAGTGTTCCAGTAGCGTACGGAACACCACAAGCTGCGCTGGATGATGTGGTGGTTATTCCATTTAATGAGCCGGAGCGTGCCGTCAAAATACTCGAAGAAAATGCAGATGACATTGCCTGTGTGCTTCTTGATTTGATGCCGCACCGTGTGGGACTTGTGCCTGCCAATGAAGATTTTGTTCGCGCCATCGATGCATGGGTCCGTAAAAACGGTAGCCTTTTGGTGTTTGATGAAGTCATTACATATCGTTCCAACTATGGTGGTGCGCAGGAATGGTATGCGGGTATCAAACCGGACCTTACCGCCATGGGTAAAATGATCGGTGGTGGCTTCCCTGTTGGGGCTCTTGCTGGTCGCGCCGAAGTGATGGACGTGATGGATCCACTTGCGGATAAGGTTCTTTTCCCTCATTCCGGTACATTCAGTGCGAACCCGATCACCATGACCGCGGGACGTGTAGCCATGGAACTGTTTGATAAGGAGGCTGTTGAGCGGCTCAACAAGCTTGCTCTTTATGCTCGAAACTCAATCGCGGAAGCGATCAATCTGGCAGATGTGCCAGCTTGTGTCACCGGTGGTGGATCCATGTTCCGCATTCATATGAAAGAAAAAGCGCCGGTAAGTTATCGGGACGCGTATGTTTCACCGAAGGAATCAGCGCTCACAAAAACATTACTTGATCATTTGTTCGACAGTGGATTTATGATGATCAACACTTGTTCTGGTGTGCTTTCCACAGTGATGACAGAAGTAGAAATTGACAAGCTTGCGGAAGCCGTCCATACCGGTTTCAAGAAAATGCAAAACCAGTTTTAAAAGGTAAGCCCATGAGACATGTTTTTATTTGTGATGCCATCCGCACCCCCGTCGGGCGCTATGGTGGGGGCCTGGCCCCGGTTCGCGCCGATGATCTGGCGGCACTTCCCATTACGGCGCTCATGGAACGCAATAAAGACGTGGACTGGGCCGCTGTTGATGATGCAATCTACGGCTGCGCCAATCAGGCCGGTGAAGACAATCGTAACGTGGGACGCATGGCAACCTTGCTCGCAGGACTGCCACAGGACGTCCCGGCAACAACGGTGAATCGCCTTTGTGGTTCTGGTCTTAATGCGGTCGGTATTGCCGCCAATGCCATTGCTGTTGGTGAAGGCGATCTGATGATCGCTGGTGGTGTGGAAAGTATGTCACGCGCACCATTCGTGATGGGGAAATCTGAATATGCCTACGGCCGTGCTCACAAGCTTGAAGACACCACCATGGGCTGGCGTTTTATCAATAAAAAGCTTGATAAAATGTATGGTACTGATGTGATGCCGCAAACGGCGGAGAATCTCGCTGAAGAAATGAATATTAACCGTGAAGACCAGGATAAATTCGCCGTATGGTCTCAGGAAAAAGCTGCGGCGGCGATTGCAGCGGGTCATACGGCTAGCGAACTGACCTCTGTAACGATCCCGCAGCGCAAGGGTGACCCAAAAGTGGTGGATGCCGACGAGCATCCCCGCGCAAGCAGTCTAGAGAAAATGGCGACCCTGCGCACAATCTTTGAAGGTGGTACGGTGACCGCCGGGAATGCATCCGGTATCAATGACGGTGCGGCCGCAACGCTTATCGCCAGCGAAGAAGGCGCAAAAAAACACGGCCTTACACCGCGTGCCCGCATTTTAGGATCTGCTGTGGCTGGTGTTGCACCGCGTACGATGGGCATTGGCCCTGTGCCAGCAACACAAAAGCTGCTCGCCCGACTTGGCCTGGCACTTGAAGAAATGGATATCCTTGAACTTAACGAAGCCTTCGCGGCGCAAGTTCTTGCTTGTACCCGCACAATGGGTCTTGAGGATGATGATCCACGCGTGAACCCGCAAGGCGGTGCCATTGCCTTTGGTCACCCGCTAGGGATGAGCGGTGTACGTCTGGTGACCACAGCGCTCAATCAGCTTGAACGCACTGGTGGTAAATATGCCCTATGCACCATGTGTATCGGTGTAGGTCAGGGGATCGCCATGGTGATCGAGCGGGTATAATCCAAATAATTAAATAATGTAATCTGACTGACTGCAATTACCGTCGATAGCGTAAACTGACATCCGGTGTTTATGTTTCTACTTCGCGATTTTCGCTTGCGTTGCGAAGGGGCTTAGGCCCAACCAGCTTTGCATGGATTTTGCGAGTGTTTCATCACCAATTAGTTCTACCTTTTCACTTTCTTTCTTAATAGTAGATAAACCCATCCAGATTTTTGTTATCGTTCTTAGATCTGTTGTTACATAGAGATCAATTTCAAACCGGGGATCAGACCAGCACAGGTCAACGCTACCATTGGCTTCAATGATCAACCACCATTTGTTTTTAGTGGATGGTTGATCGGAAAAGTAAAACTCAATAACTTTACGGTTACTTGAAAATTGCTCAACATTAAGATTGCGCCGCATATCCCACATAAGTAGGGATACATCCAGATTTTCAAGAGACGGTTCGGCCTTGATCCATTTTTGACCCCAAAATCCGACAATTTCTACTACCGACTGCAATTCCTCGCCCGCATCGGTAAGGATATAGTCGTAGTGACCATGGGATTTTGGTATTGGATGCCTTTCAACAATTCCTGCTTGTTCGAGTTCCTTCAATCTTGTTGAAAGAAGCGCTGAAGACATTTTTGGCACACCGCGCCGTAAGTCGTTGAAGCGGGTTGTTCCAGCGCCCAATTCACGCAGTAAAACTAACGTCCATCTTGTACACAGTATTTCTGATGCCATTGCGACAGGGCAAAACTGTTTATATCCGGTTTTCGCCATTTATTCTCCCGTACATTGTTTGTCTATCTGTAACATGAACTTAATTTTACAACTAGTTCAGAAACTGAACTAGTGCTTCAGTTCTGTAACTAGTCAGGTTTCACTGCTGTCCCTATGATCCAAGCAGTTCCTGAAGCATTGGGTTTCAGGTAAGAAACGAAGGAAGAAAAAATGACCGTATACTTGATGGCAGAAGTAAAAGTAACCGATGAAAGCTGGATTCCAAATTATGCTGGAAATGTCCATAACATTGTTAAGAAACACGGTGGAAAATACTTAAGCCGTAGTGGAAACATCGTGACTCTAGAAGGTGAAAAAAACGACGCAACACTCGTTGCGATTATCAGTTTTCCATCGGCGCAAGCGATGGAAAATTTTATGAACGATCCGGATTATGAGCCTTATGGCAATTCTCGTCGCGCCGGCAGCATTAGTAGGCTTTATTCAATTGATGATACCGATTTAGCCGGAACCATTGATTATCTGGCTACAGAATAAAAGTATTATCAGCCAAATTTTATATGCTTTCCAGTGCCTGATCAAAGTCAGCGATGATGTCGCCGATATCCTCTATTCCCACTGAACATCGTATCAGACTTTCGGGGATTCCCAATTTCTGACGGTCGGCTTCTGATAGTTCCACATGGCTTGTTGTGCGTGGCGGACCAATGATGGTTTCTACGCCGCCCAGATGGGCCGCGCGGTGAGCGAAGCGAATTTGTGGCAGGAATTCTCGTACTTTTTCAAACCCGCCTTTCAGAGAAAAACTGAGCATACCGCTAAATCCCCGCATTTGTTCTTTGGCAATATTGTACCCTGGATCATTTTCAAGACCGGGATAAAAAACCTGTTCCACTTTCGGGTGAGCTTCGAGATATGTCGCCAGCGCAAGTGCATTGGAATTTTGCTGATCAATTCGCAGTTTGAGTGTTTTTAGGCCGCGTAGTAAAAGGTACGCTGAGTGCGCGTCCAATGTTGCGCCATTGATTTCACGAAAGCTGTAAAGTTTGTCGATGAGATCTTTCGAGCCGCAGACAATGCCTCCAAGGGCATCCGAGTGGCCGCCAATAAATTTGGTGGCGCTATGAACCACGAGATCAGCGCCCAGCGCCAGCGGGTTTTGATTAATGGGAGTCGCAAAGGTATTATCGACAACCACGATTGCACCAACTTTTTTGCCTGCGGCAATAAGCCTTTGTAAATCAAGTACTTTCATGGTCGGGTTGGTTGGCGTTTCCAGATACAAAAGATCGCAGCCCTTAAGCGCTTCGGCTTCAATGGCGTCCTGATCATGGGTTTCGCACATGGTGACGTTGATGTTAAAGCGAGGCAGATGCTCCATAAACACCACGCTGGTGCCACCATACGTATCCTTAACCGATACAACCCGCTGTCCTGGTGAGAGGAGCGCAAACATTATGCCGCTAATCGCTGCCATGCCAGTTGAAAAGCTGGTGGCGGCTTCGGCGTCTTCAAGCACGCGCATTTTTTCTTCAAAAACGTCAACTGTGGGATTGGTATTGCGGCTGTATATATGGCCTTTGCGTTCGCCCAGCGCCACATCAAGCCACTCGTCCACATCATCATGAGTGTAAGAAACGCTGTTCACCACAGGAACCTGGGCTGCCCCTTCCAAGAAGCTCTTTTCCTCGCCAGCCCAAACTGCTTTGGTGCCGGGCTTGATGTCATCCCATTTATTGTTCGTCATTTATTATGTCCATTTATAGATTGTGTTAGTGGTAGTATTAATGCTTTTCAATGAGGGTTGAAAGCGATATCGTTTCTTTATGCATAAAATAAATATTTCAAAGAGCGCAATTGAATCCGCCCGTGAACGGCGCGCTGGTCGACTGCACGCTTTCGAAAATATCGACACCTCAAAAACTGCACTTCTTGTCATCGATATGCAGAAATATTTTATGGAGCCTGGCATGGCCGCCGAAGTACCCATGGCGCGGGTAATTGTACCTAATATCAATCGATTGGCATCGAAGCTTCGTGAGACAGGCGGGCAGGTGGCCTGGGTGGTTACCACATTTTCTGATGACATTTTGGAAGATTGGCCAACGCTTAAAGATCTGTTTTCCTCCGAACGATGTCAGGCGATGATTGACAATCTGGCTGCGGATGCGCCTGGTCATGAAATTTGGCCCGACCTTGAGGTCGCGGAAGGTGACTGGATCATCGAAAAGAACCGCTTCAGCGCGCTGATTGGTGGTGCCAGTGATTTGGAAGAAAAATTGCGCGCATCGGGCATTGACCATGTGATTATCAGCGGAACCCTTACCGATGTCTGCTGCGAAAGCACGGCTCGGGATGCAATGATGCTGGGCTTTAAGACCACCATGATTACCGATGCTAATGCGTCCAGATCCGATGACGATCACAACAATGCATTAAGTGCTCTGGTTCGTATATTTGCCGATGTGGTATCAACCGATGATATGATTGACAGGCTTAAATGAGCGTTGAGAGAACCGCACGCATTGGATTTAATCCGGACTTCGCGCCATTTACCTATGAGGAAAATGAGGGAGCTGCGGGGCTTATAATTACAAAGATCAAAGAAATTTGCGCACTGGCTGGAATTAACGCTGAGTTTGTTGCAGCACCGCTTCCAGAACTTCGAACACTACTTTCAAATGGTGATGTGGACCTTCTTGCGGTTTTGGCTGACATACCATCACGGCGGTCAGAATACAGTTTTAGCAAATCGTTGCTGATCAGTGGGGCGGGGTGGTTCGTCCCGATCGATTTGGATTACAAAAACGGGGATGTACCAAGAAATGTTGTAACGCCAAAGCAGGGACCGCTTGTAAGGCAGATTGAAAATGACTTTCCGACTGTCAAAATCAATACCTCTAGCGATTATGACGGTGCGTTGCAAACCGTTCTTTATAGCAACACGGGTGCTGAGGCAGCGGCACTGAACTGGCATGTGGGGAGCATGTTGATCGAAGATAAATATCGTGGGCTGTTTCATATGCCAGAAAAGCCTTTTAATCAGATGAAGCTTGCGATGGCGGGACTGCCTGATGATCCAAAGGGATTGATTGAAGAGCTAAATAAATATATCCCTGATGCATGGGGTAAATTATAAAACATGAGGGAGAGATCAGGTGAGTGAAAAAGAAAAGCAGCCAGCAGTAATTGGCGGAGCGGCGATCATTGCGGGTTCCGCGATCGGAGCTGGTATGTTTTCGCTTCCCGTAGTATCTGCAGGAATGTGGTTTGGATGGTCCGTGGTGGTTATGCTCGTGAGCTGGTTCCTTCTTTATCATTCGAGCCTGCTGATCGTTGAAATTAATCAGCATTATCCGCGTGGCGCCAGTTTTGATACATTTGTAAAGGATACGCTTGGTAATGGATGGAGCAATTTTAATGGTCTGGTCCTTGCGTTCATTCTTTACATTCTTTGTTATGCCTATATCAGCGGTGGGGGATCCATTGTCAGCCATACACTTAATGTTTCAATCGGTGTGACGTTACCACCGATCATCGCGGGACTGGTATTTGCCATCGGACTTTCTACGATTGTTTGGGTCAGTACAAGCCTTGTTGGTCGCATGAATGCAATCTTCGTGGGCGGGATGGTCATTACATTTATTCTTTCGGCAGGAGATCTGACAACGCGGATGCAGCTGCCGCAGCTGATGGCCACCGAGATGTCATATGCACCATTTATTTTCGCGGCAATGCCCTATTATCTTGCATCTTTTGCGTTTCACACAGCAGTGCCAAGCCTTACAAAATTTTACGGTCCTGAAAATTCAAACCGGGTGCGCGACTGCATTTTTTATGGTTCACTCACATCTCTGGCGGTTTATACGCTCTGGATACTTTCCACTATGGGTACCATTTCCCGGGACCAGTTCCAGCCAATTATTGAAAGTGGTGGGAACATCGGCGCGATGGTAGGGGCGCTGAGCAGTGTTGCTGATAGTGAAAGCCTGGCGGCATTTTTAAATGCATTCGCTAATCTGGCTGTGGTGTCGTCATTTCTGGGGGCGTCCATCGGACTTTTTGATTATATCGCCGACAAGTTCAAGTTTGATGACAGCGGTATGGGGCGCTTTAAGACAGCGCTCATCTGTTTTGTCCCTCCAACCATTGGCGGTGTGTTCTTCCCCAATGGTTTTATTTATGCCATCGGCCTTGTGGGCCTTTGCGGGATTGTGGTTGCGACGCTCATTCCAGCTCTGAGTGTTCGTAAAGCACGTGAAAAATTTCCAAGTGACCGCTTCCGAGTTTGGGGCGGCGATAAGTTGGTGTTTGTAATCTTGGGATACGGTCTGATTTTGGTGGCGTGTTACTTCCTGTCAGCTGCGAAACTGCTTCCTGTGTTCGGTTAGTAATTCCACGACCAGCGGATTGATAGATTGTTATCATGATCGAGCGTGCGGCGGGTTACCAGTGAAAGGTTTCTGGTCAAACCCACCTCTACGCTGGTTGCTGTCTGACCGGTGGCCGGTGCAGTGGATACTTCTACATAGACATTGTCAGTAAGGTATTTGCCACCGGTAATGGTGGTGCCATATTCGCGTGAGGCATCATTATCAATGGAAAGTCGATCCACACCAATTGCGCGTCGAATACCGCCCATAAGACCCTGCCCACCACCGTTGGACAGCGAATGAACGGCGGATGCTAGCTGCACGGCTTCAACTGCTGTCAGGTCCGCGACCGATGTTCCAAAAAGAATACGTGCCATCACTTCATTTTCTGGAAGATAAGGTGTTGACGACATTTCAAGGCTTGGGT
>JANQJN010000119.1 GCA_028281625.1 Emcibacteraceae bacterium
GTGTACCAAAATGGGCGCAACAAAATGATGCAAGGGTAACATTAGTGGGTAAATTTATTCGCAAAACCAGGATCGATGAAATACCGCAGATTTTCAATGTGCTCCGTGGAGACATGAGTTTTGTTGGTCCTCGTCCTGAAAGGCCGTTTTTTGTAGAACAACTCACAGAGAAGATCCCCATGTTTGATAAGCGTCATACAGTTAAACCAGGTATTACCGGTTGGGCGCAGCTGAATTACCCTTATGGGGCGTCAGAAGAAGACAGCCGCCGCAAGCTCGAATATGACCTATATTACATCAAGAATTACTCCATATTTTTGGACCTTCTCATACTTATTCAAACAATTCGCGTGGTGCTATGGCCTGACGGGGTTAGGTAAGCCGGATGGGGAGTTTGGCTCTTAATATCAGCTTCTTGACTTACGGCGTTGCAACAATTGCGTACGCAATACTATTAGGCCTAATAGTTCAAAAGAACCAATATAAGGGTGAGCACCGGTGGTTAGGAGCCGCCGTTGTCATTAGCATAGTCTGGTCACTATTTAATTGTGTATCAGCGGTTGCCGGCGCTTACACCACGAATATGCTATTTCTTACTGTGTCTTATCTTTTGCCGGTGGTCGATTGGCTAAAGGGCATTGCCTGGATCATATTTCTTTTTAATCATTTGCGTGACATATGGAATAGTCAGAATAATCAGAGATTAAGCCGAAGTGTTGGTGGTATGATTACTATTCTTGCTACGGTTGGTTTCATCATTGAAATGATACAATTCGCGTCAATGTGGGGAGTGTTTGAGCGCGGTATTATTGGGGCTCTGCCAAACTATAGTAAGTTTGCAATCGCCTTTTTCATATTGTTGTTGGTGGAGAATCTTTACCGAAATATTGCACATGAAAATCGTTGGGGTGTTCGGTTTTTCTGCCTCGGCCTTGGCTCCATATATGCATTCGAATTCCTTCTTTATAGTGATTCAATTTTATATTCACTCATTGACCCTGAACTTTATGAGGCACGAGGTGCGGTAAACATAATTGTTGTGCCTTTACTCGCGATAGCAATTTCAAGGGGAGCGAAGTGGTCAGTCGGTATAAGTCTTTCAAGGCAGGCTGCTCTTCATGTGGTGTCATTGGTCGCTGGTATTTCCTACCTGATCGGAATCTCCGTGCTTGGATATTATATTCAAAGTTTTGGGGGAGAATGGGGAAAAATTCTCCAGGTGAGTTTTCTATTTGCTGCTTTCATTGGATTTATCGTCATTATTTACTCTGGCAAGATAAGGTCCACCATCCTTGTTATACTCAATAAGTATTTCTTCATGTATAAGTTCGATTACCGTGAAGAATGGCTGCGCTTCATTCAGACAATGACCGATTTCGAAGATCACTATAACCTTCATGAGCGTGCCATTAAAGCAGTTGCTAACCTCCTGGATAGTCCGGGTGGGGCGCTGTGGTACCGTGATCAACCGGATCGGTTTCAACTCGCGGCTAGATGGAATTTTAGGAAAGATATTGACGAGGACTTAAAAGCCAATAATGAACTTGCAAGACTTATGGAAACGTCCCACTGGATTGTTGATCTGGACGATGTTGAGGAAGGTAAAATACCCAAGGTGGACTGCGCGGTTCCCAAATGGCTTGCTGATGAACCGGACCTGTGGCTGATCGTTCCGCTAATCCATCACAACGAACTTAAAGGATTTATCGTTCTTTATCATCCGCGTGCAGGCAAAGAATTAAATTGGGAAACCCTCGATATTTTAAAAACGGTAAGTTTGCAGATTGCCAGTTACCTGGTGGAACAGGAAACGTTAAAAGCACTCGGTATTGCAAGTGAATTTGAGGCATTCAATCGGAAGTTTGCTTTTGTAATTCACGATATCAAGAATATGGCTAGTCAGCTGTCACTCTTAAATAAAAATGCCGAAAAACATGGGGATAATCCTGAGTTTCAAAAAGATCTGAAAATCACAGTTAATAATACTGTGGAAAAAATGAATGATCTTTTATCGCGAATTAATCTGATACAAGAACCTTCACAGGCAACTGAGGTTGAACTATTGGATGTCGCTAAAATCCTAAAATCCCGAGTTGATCGATTTATCAAGGCAGGTCAGGCAGTGGAACTGGTGAGTGATAACTCAGTTGAGGCGATTTCCCATGAAGACAATTTAGATACCGTTTTCGTGCACGTTATACAAAATGCAGTAGATGCTAGTAAAAATGGGCAGATGGTCCATGTTTCCCTTACGCAAGATCAGAATTATGCCATCGTGAAAGTGACTGATGAAGGCGAAGGAATGGACCGCGATTTTATTCGAAATGAACTGTTCCGCCCGTTCAGATCTCTAAAAGAAGGGGGATATGGTATTGGTGCCTATGAAAGTCGCCAATTAATACATAATATGGGTGGGCGTATGGAAGTAAAAAGCAAGCCGGGTGAAGGTACTGTCGTTACCGTTTATTTGAAAAAGGAATAGAAAATTAGCGAGCAACTCAGAAAATTACTGGTTATTGAAGATGACGAAGGATTGCAGCGTCAATACAAGTGGAACTTTGAAAATTACGAGGTCTTGATAGCGGGAGACCGCCAAGCCGCACTGGATTTGGTCAAAACCAATGCACCTGCGGTTGTTTTGCTAGACCTTGGTCTTCCGCCTGATCCTGATGGAACGACAGAAGGCTTTGCAGCACTTAATGAAATTCTGACAACAAATCCGATGACAAAAATCATTGTTGCGTCAGGCCATGAAGCCCGTGAAAGCGCCATTAATGCTATTTCTGGGGGCGCCTACGACTTTTATCAAAAACCCGTCGACGCGGATGAGATTGGATTGATTGTAGAGCGTGCGTTTAAACTCTTTGATCTGGAAAGGGAAAATCGGGAACTTCAAAAAAGGCAGACCAGCAACAGATTGCCGGGCCTGGTCACAGCATCGGATTCAATGGAACAAGTTTGCAGTGTTATAGAACGTGTTGCCCCCACAGCTGTTTCTGTACTGCTTCTTGGGGCAAGTGGTACGGGTAAGGAACTTCTAGCACGGGCTCTTCATGATTTAAGTGATCGCAGCAATCAACCATTCGTTGCGATTAACTGTGGTGCGATTCCTGAAAATCTTATTGAAAGTGAATTGTTTGGTTTTGAAAAAGGGGCTTTCACAGGAGCAATGAAACAAACAAAAGGTAAAATTGAACTTGCTGAAGGCGGTACTTTGTTCCTTGATGAGATTGGCGATTTACCGCTTCCCCTGCAGGTAAAGTTACTTCGGTTCTTACAAGAACGTGTCATTGAGAGAATTGGAGGTCGAAAGGAAATTCCTGTTGACGTGAGAGTAATTAGCGCAACTCATCAAGCGCTGGAGGAGCAGATCAATGATGGACGTTTTCGCGAAGACCTGTATTATCGGCTAAGCGAAATTGTCGTGAATATTCCGGATCTTAAAGATCGTGATGGTGACGCGTTGTTACTTGCTCACAATTTCATGAACAGGTTCACAAGAGAATTTGATAAGCGCGCCAAATCATTTGACCGCCATGCGACCCGTGCTATTGCATCATATGACTGGCCGGGCAATGTAAGAGAGCTTGAAAACCGCATAAAGCGTGCCGTTATCATGAGTGATGGACGCAAGATTACCCTTGATGATCTTGAGATTGACTATACAGATGATCACATCGAAACACTTAACTTAAAAGAAATCAGGGAAAAGAATGACAAAGCAGCCATTGTTAAGGCATTATCACTTTCCAACGGGAATATTAGTGAAACCGCAAGGCTTCTTGGTATAAGTCGGCCAACTTTTTATGGATTGGTCAAACAATATAATTTAAACATTGAGAAGTAGAGTTTCGGAGAAAACAAGGCTGATGAAGCTTAACTTCAAACATTTATATTTATGGGGCATTGCGGCGGCGGCGTGTCAGGGCACGGTTTACGGGCAGGATGTACCACTTGTCTTGCTTCCTGAAGAAGAGGAGGTGGAAGTTTACGTTCCGGATCCTCCGTCAGAGGAAGATTTACGCCATTATGAAATGGTAGCAGAAGCGGATCGCAAATGGAGCGCTCTTTTTAAAGATCCCAACAACCCCGAATTACATTTGGATGTTGCAAAGCACTATAACTTGCTTGGAAATGGCGATATTGCTTTGCATGAATTGAGCCGCGCGGAGGAGTTGGGAATTCCCAGAAGTGACCTTCTAGCCGATATTGGCCGAGCTTATTTCCTTCGTGGTCGCTATGATGATATCATGAGTGAAGTGCTACTGGAAACAGTGCCATTAGATCACCATGGCGAAGTTTATCTGCTCCACGCGCAGGTCCAGCATATAAGTGGTAATCTGCAGGATGCATTCGTTAATTTTTACCAAGCTGAGCAGTTTTTACTTGAAGATAGGTTTGAGCTGAATGCGCCGCTGGCGGAGCTCTATTCAGCAATGGGTGAGTATGAAAAAGCAGAACTAAATGTTGATAAAGCCCTTGGTTTTAAACCAAAGGATCCAAACCTGCTTATGCTAAAGGGGGATTTGGTTCACAGGCGGGAAGGAGCCGAGAAGTCCTATCAATACTATGAATGGGCGAGTTTTTATCGACCAGATGATATTCGTGCCGAAGAAAAACTGGCAGGCGCGCTTTATAATCTTAATAAAGAGGACGAAATGGTAGCTGTCCTGAGGAGTATTCTCGCTAAGGATCAGCGGCACCCTTTTGCAAACTATCTAATCGCAGCCAATTTTGCTGAAGGAAACAATATTAGAACCGCCACACGATATTTAAACCAAGCTGGTGACGCTTATGATAATTTCGCTCCCGCGCTACTTCTTAAGGGCAAGCTTGGATACGCAACAGGTTCGTTTGCTGCTTCTGAAGATGCGCTTGAAAAATTAATTAGGCTTGAACCTGAAAATATTGAAGCACGAAGGATCCTCGGTGCCGCACTCTTACAGCAAAATAAGAACCGCGAGGCGGTGCAAGTGCTTGATTACATTGAAGAAGAAAACCGACTTGAGCCTGCAGATTATTTGCTTCTAGGAAATGCAAACATTCTTGGAGGAAATTATGAAAAAGGAACAGCATTCTTAAGCAAAGTGGGTGGATTGAATCTTGATCAGATCAGCGAAGGCGACAGACGCCAAATTGCTGATTTTGAAGGTGGTCTAAATCATGGTGTAAAACTTGATGTTGCTGGACTTGTTAATAAAAATAGCTCATTAAAACAAACCCTCATCCTCGACTATTATGAAGCGCTACGAAAGGAAGAATATCGGCAAGCTTTTGATAATGCAGCAGCAATTATCGATCAGGACCGTGCTAGCCCGATAGGATATAACTTGCTCGGGTTGGTGTATGTTGAGCAGGGATTGTTGGATGAGGCGCGAAGCAATTTCAGAAGGGCGGCTCAAATTGATCGTGATTTTCATCAGGCAACGTTAAATCTCGCTAAAATTGAATTGATGCTTGGAAATCGGAACGCAGCGATGAACTATCTCAATGATGTCCTTTCGAGAGATGAGGCTTATGTCGCTGCATATGAATTGCTACACGAGATTGCAAGGGAAGAGGGTGATCAAATTGCAGCTGAGCGGTATTTGGTTACGGCCTCAAATGCAAATCCGGAGCTACTTTCCATTCGCGAAAAATTACTCGCGAATTATTTTGAAGAAAACAACCTTGCAAAGGCCAGAATGACGGCTGAGAGAATGCTCAATGCCTTTCCTGAGCATGCAGCGCCCTATAAAGCACTTGGGAAAATTGAGCTCCAAAATGGAAACTATGCCGGGGCAAGCGAACATTTAGAAAGAGCAGTTGAATTGGAACCGCGTGACGCTGACACCTATGTGCTGCTTACACAAGCGCTATCGCAGAACAACCAGATTGAACGTACGCGGGAAATTCTAAAAGCAGGTCTTTATCATGTTAAAAACAAGCTGCCGCTTCAACTTGCGCTGATTGAACTTGCCAAAGTTGATGGCAATTTTAGGAACAGTCATCTTTATGTAGATCAATTGAAACTTGATGAACGGACAAAGGCAAGAGCGCTTCTTTTTGAAGCAGAACTCTTTTTGCTACAGCAAAAAGGAGCGGACGCGATCGCATCTTTTGAAGGAGCGGCCAAAGCGGGTGCCAGTCTGCAATTGGTGGACGAAGGCCTTGCACAGGCCAGAGAAGTCATGGCCAAACAAATTCTGCAAAACCAACCAGGCCCTGTCGAACCTCAGTAAAAAGTTCGTTTACAGTGCAGCGTATTTGAACGACAGAATTCTTTAATTCAAAAAATGTCGGCCAAACAAGTAAATTGTTAATAAATTTGCGATACTTGATAATAGATAAATAACAACAAAAATTTGAATTTTGGTAAGCTCGTGAAAATACTCTTTTTAAGCCATCGATTTCCATATCCACCAACACGTGGTGACAAAATAAGATCTTACAATATGGTCAAGTACTTACATGACCAGGGCCATGAAGTTACAGTCGCATCATTATCCAGATCAGCCGAAGAGACCGAACAGTGTCAGGGTATCAAAGATTTTTGCTACAAATTCGTTCTTGTGGAAGTCAATGAAACTCTTCAGAATATCCGTATGGTTTCCCGCCTTTTGAGCAGGGATCCATCGTCAATGGGCTATTTCTATTCCAATCAGCTACAAAACGAAGTTAACCAACTGCTTCATGATAACAAATATGATCTGATTGTGGTCTTCAGTTCGTCCGCGGCGCAATATGTGGAACATGTCACGGATACCCCTAAAATGCTTGATTTTTGTGATATGGACAGTCAGAAGTGGCTTGCTTATGTGGATTATAAGAAATGGCCGATTAGAGCAGGATATGCGTTAGAAGGTCGAAAGCTTGAAGTCGATGAAAAACGGCTTGCAAGTCTTTTTGATCTTTGTAGCTGTGCCACCGATTTTGAAGTGGAAACACTGGATAGTTACAACACCGGGGTAGTCAGTGGATATTTTCCAAATGGAGTGGATAGCGAGTTTTTCAAGCCAATTGATGTTGATTATAAAAAGAACAGTATCTGTTTCGTGGGACGGATGGATTATTATCCAAACGAAGTTTGTATCATCAATTTCTGTCATGAAGTTCTTCCAATTATTCGTGAAAAATATTCGGATGTAACCTTTAAAGTCATTGGTGCTGCACCACCCAAGTCAGTTACGGATCTAAACGAACTTCCGGGTGTTTTAGTAACCGGTACAGTGGATGACATTAGAAAGCATGTTCAATCCTGTCAGGTTATGGTTGCCCCACTGGTGATTGCACGAGGAACACAAAATAAAATCCTGGAAGGAATGGCGATGGGCCTTCCTGTAGTATCTAGCCATCTGGCTGCCCGTGGTGTCGATGCTGTAGTTGGTGAGCATCTTCTGGCGGCAACCACAAACGAGGAATATGCCACTGAAATCATGAGTTTGTTTAATGATCCAGAAAAGCAAAAAAAATTCGCTATTGCGGGCAGGGAACGTGTCCTAAGTCATCACAACTGGAAACGTGGTATGGAACTTATGGGAGAATGTATCGAACGAACTTTGCAGCAGTTTCACAATAAAAGTGAGGCCGTCTGATGAAAATTCTCCATGTGCTTGATCATTCAATTCCGCTGCATAGCGGCTACACGTTTAGAAGTTTCCAAATCTTAAGCGAGCAAAGAAAGCTTGGTTACGAAACAGTCCATGTTACCGGGATTAAACATAAAGCACCTTATCAGGATAAAGAAACTGTGGAAGGGCTTGAGTTTTACCGTACAAAAGTGGGCTTTCCGTTGCTTGCAAAACTACCCGTGATAAATCAGTGGTATGTGATTAAAACGCTTGAAAAAAGAATTGAAGAAGTTGCCAAGATCGAAATGCCGGACATAATTCATGCTCATTCTCCGGTATTAAATGGTATAGCGGCACTGAGGATATGCAAAAAGCTTAATATTCCATTTCATTATGAAATTCGTGCCTTCTGGGAAGATGCAGCCGTTGGAAATGGAACTGGACGCGAGGGTGATCTAAAATATAATATTACCAAAAAATTGGAAACCGATGTCGTGAGGCAGGCAGATTCTGTAACGGTTATTTGCGATGGGTTAAAACAAGACCTTATTAGCAGAGGCATTCCTGAAGATAAAATTACCCTGATCCCAAATGCAGTGGATATTTCCAAGTTTTCTGGTCCGAGCGAAGCCAGCCCAGAACTTCAAGAAAAATTAAGCATTGAGGATATGACGGTACTGGGTTTTATCGGTTCGTTCTATGATTACGAAGGTCTTGACGTACTAATTGGAGCCATGCGGTCGATTATAGCGCGGGTTCCAAACGCTTGCCTTCTTCTGGTGGGCGGCGGTCCAATGGAAGAGGCGCTTAAAGAACAGGCCGAAGAAAATAGCCTTGGTGATCGGGTTATCTTCACCGGTAGGGTACCTCACGATAAAGTTCAAGATTACTATAATCTGGTGGATATTTTTGTGTATCCAAGGAAGAAAATGAGGCTAACAGACCTTGTTACGCCTCTCAAGCCCCTGGAAGCGATGGCGCAGCACAAACTTGTTGCCGCTTCTGATATTGGTGGGCACCGTGAACTTATTGTGGACGGGGAAACGGGGATGTTGTTTGAGCCAGACAACCCGCTTGCGCTTGCTGAGAAAATTGGTGAACTTGTAAGAAAAAAAGAAGATTGGCCGAATTTCCATGCCAAGGGCAGGCATTATGTTGAAGAAGTACGTAACTGGACCAATTCGATCGCAAATTACCCAGCCATTTACGAAAGAATTACATCAAATAGTAATTAATATAGCAAAAACAATATCTTAGTAGAAATTGACTTATCTTAACTGACGTTATACATAAATTAAGCAATTCGCATTATGATTGAAAACAATTATATTAAGAACCAAATAGGCGAAAAGAATGCAACAAAACATCGATAACCTACCTAGAAATCTGCTGTTTATGATAGCGCTGGTTGTTACAGCGGTATCGGCTTATTTTTTGAACTCTTCCTTGTTTTCGGTGTTGCAAACTATTCTCGACATTGAAGTTCAAAATAGTTTTATTCGCCAGCTTGATCAAAGTGCGCTTTGGGGTGTCGCTAGTTACTGGTCAACTTTCGCTCTGATGATATTCCTTCTCGCGTTTGTAGCACCAGCTGTTTCTAATATTATTGGGCTTATTAGTCTTAAGGGTCGAATTGCTGAACTGCCGCGGGCGAGTGATAAGGCACCAAATGTTACCAAAGAAAAATTCTTAAAGGCGATGGCGGACTTCAAGTTGGTCTATGCAGAGTTTGCTGTTCCATACGCGACTTATATCGTTGAAAAGCAGGAAAAAGATATACGCAAAAAAACCAAATTCATTGGTAAAGGAAAAGCGCAAAAGGCAGCGCCACCTGAGGTCAGCGTACTGGTTCCGGCATCGAAAATTTTTAAAATTGATCGTGTACTGAATTCGCGTCTTTCAGTTTGGTTTATGCGTCCGATGCCCCGTGTTCTTATGGGAATTGGTTTTCTTTTATTTATCCTTTCATTTGCTGGAGCCCTGCAAACCGCCGATGGTACATTGGTTGGTAATGAAATCTTCTTGATGGGCGTTTCCTCCTTCTCTCTATGTATGGGCGTAGGTATTTTTCTCGCAGCTCTTTTTCGAGTGACAATTGGTCATATTCATCACAGGGCGACAGAAGTCGTGAAAATGATTGAAAATCTTTTTGACCACAAGCCCGATGAAAATGAAAAAGAAGATTTTGATGCCATTCAATCAGCGCTAAGCAAAACTGTATCCGCTTTCAAGGATGTTTCAAAATCCATCAATGAGAAGCAGGAAGAGGCTGTAAATGCTTTGATTGTTAAAACTCTCGATGATTATGTGAAGCAAATAAATAAAGCAGCTGAAGCGCAGGCCAGATCATTACAAAAAGTTGTGGATCAGACAAGCAAGGAATCTGCATCGGCAACCAAGGAAATGGCAAAGTGCTTTGATGAGTACGCAAAGAAAATCAGTAATGTTCAAGCGAAAATTGATGATCATCAGGATAAGAGCCACGATGCATTTGTTAACCGTATTGAAAAGCTTATTACTTCACTAAATGAAGAAGTGAGCAAAGCATCCGATGCAGCGCTCAGTAAAGATGCAATATTGGATGACTTGAATAAAACCGCTAGCGATCTGGGTGACATTTCTAAAGCATCTGACAATGTCGCAGACAAATTTGATGCTGTGGCTGAAGGTCTGGACCGCTTGGTCGAACAGGTAGAAAAAATTGCACCCATGCCCGAGGAAAAAAGAACTGAGCTAGCTGAGGGTATTGACGAGCTAAAAAAGCAAAGCAGTAAAACTGTTGGCATGGGGCGCCGCCGTGCACCAGCACGGAAAAAAGCGTAACATTTTGTGAAGACCAGAAATGGAAATAAGACTTAAATCAAGCCTTTTTGTGTCTGCTGAACTTAAGCGCTGCGAGGGCCTATTTATAAGTGGAGTGATCCTGCATAAAGGGGATGAGGAACGAGGTCTGATCTTAATCAAAAAGTTTGTAACGGGTAGCGGTGCTCGAATTTATACCCAATCACGTAATGAACAGGGTGAGCTGGGTTGGCAACAACCGCTGGGTGAAGATTGGCTGGAAGAACCAAAAGCGGATGCCTATATCGCGCGCCAGAGAAAATTTGATGAAGACCTTTGGGTAATTGAAGTTGATGATCCAAAAAATATCTATTCACCGGAAGTGATCGCTGGTTAAAGAAATATTTCAGTGATTTTAACCTAATACTAAAAAAGATAAATTAGTGTATTAAGCTGCAATGTAAAATTGGCAATTCTGAGAGATTATCGTGAAAACATTATATTATCAGCTCGTTATTCTTGCGCTTTGCATGGTCGTAATTTGGTTGTGGGCGGTTAGATTCCCGTACCCTTCACCTATAATAATGGACTTTTTAAGCCCCAAGAAAAAATGGCCAGAAGACCAGGTTGCTGCGTGGGTCACTTCTGACAACATTGATGATGGGTTTTTGTCGTTCTTTTACCGCGATCCGGATCGAGTCATACCAGCTGGTGACAATATGGTGGCACCGGCTGACGGAGAAGTTATTTACATCGATGAGAAAGATGACATGAAGTATATGGTAATTGCTCTGACATTCTGGGATGTACACGTGCAACGTTCACCAGTGGCGGGTAAAATTGTTGCTATTGAAGATGCTGGTGACAGGCTGATGGATGGTGAAGGCAGGAATATGGTCTATCTTCAAGAAAAAGTAAGCCCGGTACAAAAAGTTGTGACTATTGATTCTGAAGAATGGGGATTGATCAAAGTTCGCCTGATAACCAGTTTGTTAGCAAGACGTCTTGAGGTCTGGCACGAAGTCGGAGACCGAATTGACAAAGGAGAAAGACTTGGCCTTATCCATTTAGGCAGTACGGTGGTGCTCGACTTGCCACGTGATTTGGTAACAAAAGTTAAAGTTGGCGACAGAGTTGTCGCGGGTGAGACTATTCTTTACGCCCGTGAAGACCAATAGTGAGGGTAGAACTGATATGGGTATGATTTGGAGCAAAAAAGAAAGAAGATTTCGCTGGCCGTTTATATTGCTGGTTGTATATTCGACACTTTCATTGGTGGTTTTTGATCTGGCGTGGAGACACGTTGAAATGGGATTCGTGCAGCTTGCGTTGATTGGCATGATCGGATGGACCATTGGTGCAGCAATTATCTTTGTAAAAGGGTGGAAAAGCTGATCATTTTTAAATGCTAAAATCCAGGGCCGGTATTATACCGGCCTTTTTTGTATCTGCTTATGTCTGTACAAGTATTCTATCACTGACTAATATCCTATAAACAAAAAATAAAATGGATTATTTATGTCACGGGCTGAGCAGCTTTTTAATCAAGGGCTAGAACACTATAGAAATCGGCAGTTGATAAAAGCCAGAGACTGTCTCAAAGAATCCCATGAGCTTGCGCCAAATAATCCTCAAGTGTCTGATTTGCTCGCATTCATACTAAGATTGCTTGGTGATTTATCCCTTTCGCGAAAACATTTTGAAAATGCTATTCGAAATAGCAAAGGCGAGCCGAAGCCAGAACTTCTCTTACGATATTCCTCGCTTATGCTTGACCTGGGTGATACCGAAGGCACGAAGAAAAACGCAAAAAACATTATCGAAAAACTTCCAAACTCAGCGGAAGCATGGTCGCTTTTGGGTGAATGCTACTTTCGTGAACTTCAAATGGCAAAAGCTGTCGACTGTTTTGAGCGCGCGGATAAACTGATTACAAGCAATCACGCACTCCTTAAAAAACTGAGTACCTGCTACCATAGTTTATGCCTTTGGAAAAAAGCTGTTGAAGTAGATAATCGCCTTATCGAAGTGACGAAAGCAGAAATGGCAGCGGATAGGATTTCACCGCTTGACGTACACACGGCCTTTATGTTTGTTACTGACGGCACCTTTATGCGCGAGATTGCAGAGAATTTGAGTACGCAATACCAGAGGCTTCAGCAAGAAATTGGTTTGGCGCTGAAAAAGAGTGATAGATCGCGAAACAGTAAGAAAATAAAGCTCGGATATTTTTCGACGCACCTATCACGACATGCCACAGCATATCTAGTGCAGGATTTATTTGGTCATCATGATTATAGTCAATTTGATGTAATAGTTTATGCATCTAATCCAGACCAGGACTGTCCATTTTATAATAAAATTAAGAAACAGGCCAAGTGTATTAAGGAGTTTAACACAGAGTCCGATTTGGAAGTTGCACAAGCCATACATGATGATCAACTGGATGTTTTGATCGACATGGACGGTGTTGTCGGAAAAGCAAGGCGGGGTATATTTTCACTTCGTCCTGCACCAATTCAGATAACCTGGAAAGGAACGCCAGCAACTTCCGGCGCAAAGTGGTTTGATTATGTCTTATTGGATGACGTCGTCGCACCAATGGAACTGGAGGCGCATTATACAGAAGAAGTATTAAGAGTGCCGGATTGTTATTTTTTTAATAGCAGTGCGTCCATGGAGGTCGCGCAGACAGATAAAGCGGACTACAATTTACCAGATGACAAATTTATCTTTGCCAGTTTCAACCTAAATCGAAAAATCGACGAAGATTCTTTTATGGCATGGTGCAAAATAATGAACACTGTTGAAGATAGTGTTCTTTGGATGCTCATTGACGATAATGAAACAAGAAAGAATCTCGCCAATGTGATGGAAATAAATGATGTTGATCCGCAGCGTTTAATTCCGACAAAGAGGGTTGGTGCCGACGAGCATGTATCAAGGTTGAAATACGCGGACCTGATGCTGGACAGCTTTGTCTGTGGAGCGCATACAACATGTGTGGAAGCGCTCTGGATGGAGCTTCCTGTGCTGGCGAAAATTGGTGATACGTTCCACGCTCGTGTTGCTGCAAGTATGCTTACCGCAGCGAAAATGGAAGATTGCATTACCCGCACAACTGAAGAATATATTAATCGTGCCGTTGAAATCGCTACGAATGACGAAGAACTCGCTCGACTAAAAAGTCATCTAAAGGAAAATAAAGAAACGTTGCCGTTGTTCGATCAAAAAAAGTGGGTTCTAAATTTTGAAAAAGTATTGGCTGACGTGGTTGAACGGTCCAGATCATGAATGTAGAGCAACTATATAATCAGGGCATGGCCCATTATCAAAGAAATCATCTGCTAGAGGCGAAAGATTGTTTCTTAAAAGCCAACAGCTTGGTTTCAAACGATCCTCAGATTACGAGAATGCTTGCGACCATATTTGCTCAACTTGGTAATTTTCAGCAGGCTCGTCCCTTTTTTGAAGCGGCGATCAAATATTCACCTGAAGAACCACCGATCAGACTACTCAATAATTACGCATTATTGTTGAAGCAGCTTGGGGAAACGGAACAATCAATTGAACTATATAAGAAGATAATCGCGCGAGATACCGGTTCAGCAGAAGCCTGGATTAATCTTGGTGGGTGCTATAACAAAATTTTTGAACTTTCCAAGGCGTTAGAATGTTTTGAAAAGGCGCGAGAGATCTGGCCAGATGAATTTCACATCTTAAGCCGGCTTAATTTTACCAGCCGCAGCCTTTGTATGTGGGATAAAGCAGAAGAAATGGCTCAGCGTTTGACAGAGATTGCCAAATCAGAGATGGCGGCCGGGAGGGCATCCCCGGTTACCACCCACAGTGCCTTTCTGTTTTCAGAGGATGGCGCGTTCTTGAAGCAAATTGCCGAAAGCCGCACCAGACAAGTTCGGGAACTGCAGAAAAAAGCGGGTATGATCTTCGAAGCGCCTAAAAAAAGAACTGTTCAGGGGCGTATTCGAGTAGGCTATCTTTCGGCTGCCTTATTCAGGCATGCTACAGCCTATCTTATCCACGAGATGTTTTCGCATCACAACCGCGACGAATTTGAAGTTTTCGTTTATGCGCTGGATGTCACTGCACGGTGTCCTTATTTTGACCGGATAAAAGAAACCACAGAACACCTGCATGTGCTTAATTCAAAAAATGAGTTGGAAATCGCCAATTTCGTAAGGTCCCATGAACTGGATGTTCTCATTGATCTTGATGGCGCAATTAGAAGCGCGAAGCCGGATGTTTTTGCGATGAATCCTGCACCAATCCAGATCAATTGGCTGGGTACACCATGCACAACCGGTGCATCCTGGATGGATTATATTTTAACCGATGAAATAATAGCGCCAAAGGAATATGAGGATCACTACACCGAAAAAAATTTGCGCATGCTAGACAGTTTTTTCTTTAACAGTTTTTCTTCCATGAAGATCCAGAAAACAAAGCGGGAGCAGTGGGGATTGCCCGTTGATAAATTTGTCTTCGCCAGTTTCAATGTAAACAGAAAAATCGATAGAAAATCATTTGAGACCTGGTGCGAGGTACTCACGCGGGTGGACAACAGTATCCTCTGGATGTTGGTAGACGATGAAGGAGCGCTCAAGAACCTGAGAGCAGCAATGAAGGATTATGGTGTTGATCCGGATCGCCTTATTCCGGCGAATCGCCTGGATATCAGAGAGCATGTTTCAAGGCTTGAGCACGCCGATTTGATGCTGGACGGCTTTATTTGTGGCGCACACACCACTTGCATTGAAGCTCTCTTTGCCAACTTGCCGGTTCTGACCTGCCCAGGTGAGACGTTCCCGTCACGGGTCGCCGCTAGTATCCTTAAAGCAGCTGATATGGATGAACTTGTGGTCAGTTCAAGAGAAGAATTTATCGAGAAGGCGGTTGAAATCGCCAACTCACCTATTGAGCTCAGGCGCCTTAAAAATCATTTGGAAGACAACAAGGACAGGTTGCCGATCTTTGATCAGAAAAAATGGGTGCAGAATTTTGAGGATATCTTATACTCGCTCGTTAAAGAATACTAAGAGGGAAATTCATGGAAGACGCCGTTAGTTTTGGGATCTGGTCGCTTGTACCTTTGATTTTTGCGATCAGCACAGCCTTTTTTACCAGAAGCGCAATTTTTTCTTTGTTCGCCGGGTGTCTGATCGGCGTAGTGATGATGGATTTTGATCCGTCGGCGACTTTGTTTGGCTTTAATCCTGCGGCCGGGTTCGTGAAACTTATCGCCGACAGCCTGGATGGGGAATTCATTCGTATCTGTGTGATCATCATGTTTATTGGCATTTTGTTTGAGCTATTCAAACGGGCAGGGGTGCTTGTTGCCTTTGCCAATAAAGTATCCAATACAGGGACGTCGCCAAAACAGGTGAAATTCACTACTTGGTTGATGGGTTTCTTCATTGTGGATGATTATTTTAGCCCTCTTATGACTGGCCCGATTATGCGACCACTATCTGACAGGGCGAAGATTTCTCGTGAAAAGTTGGCCTTCATTCTTGATGCCACCACGGCAAGCGTGTGTGTGCTGATCCCCTTCATGGCCTGGGGTGCTTACATTGGTGGGCTGATCGCAGCGGAAGGCGGCCCTGTTGGCGGTCCGGAAGAAGCAATTGCTCTTTTTGCCAGTAGTATACCCTACAATGTTTATCCGATCCTGCTAATCATATTCACGCTTCTGATCTGTCTGGAGATTATTCCTGACTTCAGTTTCATGAAAAAAGCGGAAACAAGGGCCCGCGAAGAAGGAAAAGTACTGCGTGACGGTGCGATCCCCATGGTTAGCGAAGATGATGATGATATTTTCGATCAGAAACAGGATAACCCGGCACTATTTTGGGATTTTGCGCTGCCGATCATTATCGTGTTCGGCACTGTGATTGTGAGTTATTTTGTTTTCGGGTCTCTTAAAATTACTGAAGCTTTTATAACCGCGTCTATTTATCTTGGGATATCGCTTTATTTTAAAGGTTATGTAAAGAATTTCGCGGACCTAACGGAAATTGGCGTCAAGGGATCCAAAAGTGTGATGTCAGCCATTATCATCACCGCACTTGCTTATTGTATTAATACGGTAACCAAAGGGCTTGGTGCAGCAGAATTCATCATGGCGGTGACTGACGGTTTTATGACGCCAGGCCTTCTGGTGGCGGCGACCTTCTTTATTACGGCGATGATATCCTTTTCAACGGGGACTTCTTGGGGAGCGTTCGCGCTGATGATTCCATTTGTGCTTCCCATTGCCTATGGCTTTAGCGGCGGCGTGGCGCAGGATCCAATAGTCTATAAGGCGCTAGCGGCTGTTGTTGGCGGCGGTATCTTTGGTGACCATAGCTCACCAGTTTCCGACACGTCCGTTCTTTCGTCAATCGGTGCAGGCAGCGATCATATGGACCATGTCATAACCCAGCTTCCATATGCTTTAACCGTTGGTTTTGCGACAATTTTGATCTATCTGGTGATTTAATTTAAGAAATTCTAATTTTTTTTACGCCAAATCCTTGACTCTTCTGGGCAATAGACTATCTGTTCTGTACAGATTTTAGCACTCTCATGCTTAGAGTGCTAAAACAGATGAAATTAGACACTAATATTAACAACCCAAAAGAAGGGGTAAACAAAATGGGATTTCGTCCATTACATGATCGCGTCCTTGTTCGTCGCGTAGAAAATGAAGTAAAAACAGCGGGTGGTATCATCATCCCTGATACAGCACAGGAAAAGCCAAGTGAAGGCGAAGTTGTTGCCGCAGGTAACGGTGTAAAAGGCAACGACGGTTCTGTTACTGCGCTTGACGTTAAAGCAGGCGATAAAGTGCTTTTCGGCAAATGGTCCGGCACTGAAATCAAAGTTGACGGCGAAGAGCTGCTCATCATGAAAGAATCTGACATTCTGGGTATCGTTGAATAACGTTCCCCCAAAAAATTAAATCAGCTTAATTTAATTAAAAGGAATAAATGAAATGGCTGCTAAAGACGTAAAATTCGGAACAGACGCGCGCTCACGCATTGTTGCAGGTGTTGATGTTCTAGCAAACGCAGTAAAAGTTACACTTGGTCCTAAAGGCCGTAACGTACTGCTTCAAAAAGCATTCGGTGCGCCACGTATCACAAAAGACGGTGTTTCTGTTGCTAAGGAAATTGAACTAAAAGACGTTTATGAAAACATGGGCGCACAAATGGTTCGTGAAGTTGCTTCACGTACCAATGATGTCGCCGGTGATGGTACAACAACAGCGACTGTTCTGGCACAGGCTCTCGTTCGTGAAGGTTTTAAATCTGTTGCTGCAGGAATGAATCCAATGGATCTTCGCCGCGGTATTGACCTTGCGGTTGGTAAAGTTTCAGAAGAACTTAAATCCCGTTCAAGCGACATTGCGACCAGTGAAGAAGTTGCCCAGGTTGGCTCTATCTCTGCAAACGGTGAAACTGAAATTGGTGATATGATTTCAAACGCAATGGAAAAAGTTGGTAAAGAAGGTGTAATCACAGTGGAAGAAGCCAAAGGCCTCGATTCAGAGCTTGACGTTGTTGAAGGCATGCAGTTCGACCGCGGTTACCTTTCACCTTACTTCATTACAAATGCTGAAAAGATGTCTGTGGAACTTGAAAACCCATACATCCTTCTTCACGAAGCAAAACTCTCAAACCTGCAATCAATGCTTCCACTTCTTGAAGCAGCGGCTCAATCTGGGCGTCCGCTTCTTATTATTGCGGAAGACGTTGAAGGTGAAGCGCTTGCAGCACTTGTCGTGAACAAGCTGCGTGGTGGTCTTAAAATTGCTGCGATTAAAGCACCTGGTTTTGGTGACCGTCGTAAAGCAATGCTTGAAGATATCGCGATCCTGACTGGCGGCCAAGTAATCTCAGAAGATCTGGGTATCAAGCTTGAAACAGTTACTTTGGATATGCTGGGTACAGCAAAAAGCGTAAACATCACTAAAGAAGACACAGTGGTTGTTGACGGTTCAGGCGCCAAAGAAGAAATCGAAGCACGATGCGCTCAAATCCGTACGCAAGTGGAAGCAACATCTTCTGATTACGACAAAGAAAAACTGCAAGAGCGTCTTGCGAAACTTTCTGGTGGTGTCGCTGTGATCAAGGTTGGCGGCGCAACTGAAATCGAAGTGAAAGAACGTAAAGACCGCGTTGACGATGCGCTTCACGCAACACGCGCTGCTGTTGAAGAAGGTATTGTCCCTGGTGGTGGTTCTGCCCTTCTTTATGCAACACGTGTGCTTGACGGTGTTGAAGGTGCTAATGACGATCAGACAGTTGGTGTTGGTATTGTGCGCCGTGCGCTTGAAGCACCTGTTCGTCAGATCGCTGAAAACGCTGGTGCTGATGGTGCAGTGATTGCAGGCAAGCTGAGAGAAAGCGAAGATGTAAACTTTGGGTATGATGCGCAGGGCGGCGAGTATAAAGATCTTGTTGCTGCTGGTATTATCGACCCAACAAAAGTTGTGCGTACAGCGCTTGAGGATGCGGCTTCTGTTGCTGGTCTTCTTATTACAACTGAAGCCATGGTCGCTGATATTCCAGAAGATAAGCCTGCTCCGATGCCTGGTATGGACGCCGGTATGGGCGGCATGGGCGGCATGGGTGGTATGGGCGGTTTCTAAACTCCTATATAATTCAGCACTTTACAAGTATAAATTAATGTATTATATGAAGGTCGGAGCGTTGCTCCGGCCTTTTTTATTGGGGGAAGCACATTGCTTGCCTTAATTTGGCATTAATTAATTTGTAAAGATTGTGAGGTATAAAAAGTTAATAGCGATTCTTTCCTGATCGCGTCCAACTTTGAGTTTAGTATTATGAAGAAATGTGCCGACATAACCAACATTAATTTCTATCTGCAAGGCATGGGGCAGCCTGCGAGGAAAAGTGCATTTTCACCAAAAGTGAAAAAGCAAAAAAGCTTTAAAATTCTTGTTCAGGATGATGTGAAGAACAGCTTGTATCTTATTGATGCGTAAACGATTTAACCGTTCAGGTTAATCCCCATTCTACCTGCCAGATCCTGCATATACTGATATGCCACCCGTCCGGAGCGTGCGCCACGTGTACGGGACCATGTCAGCGCTTGCGCGTGAATTTCTTCCCGATCGGCAAGAATATTATAGTGGTCAAGATACCCGTCAATCATTTCCAGATATTCCTGCTGATTACAGCCATGAAATCCAAGCCATAATCCGAATCGATCTGAAAGGGATACTTTCTCTTCTGTGGCTTCGGATGGATTAATGGCAGTTGATCGTTCATTTTCCATCATGTCCCGTGGCATTAAGTGACGGCGATTGGATGTGGCGTAAAAAATCACATTTTTGGGACGGCCTTCTAGTCCACCTTCAAGGACCGCTTTGAGCGACTTATAAGTACCATCATCATGGTCAAAAGAAAGATCATCGCAAAACAATATACACTGACGATTTGATTTTCTGATAATTTCCAGAAGACGTGGTAGGCTCGGGATATCTTCGCGGTGAATTTCAATCAGAACGATGTTTTTAGTGGTGGCATGGATTGCTTTGACAAGCGAACTTTTTCCCATACCACGTGCGCCCCAAAGCAGGGCATTGTTTGCTGAATAACCATTTGCAAATTGTTTGGTGTTTTCGACCAATATGTCGCGCACATGATCGATGCCTTTCAGCAGACGAAGATCCACATGATTAACACTGTTTACCGGGGTCAGGCGATCAGGATCAATATGCCAGATGAAAGCATCATGGCCATCCAGTGTAGGTGAGGTGTCGGCTTCAGGTGCAAGTCTGTCCAATGCGTTTGCAATGCGCTTCAGTGTGTCATTGTCTATTTTTGGCATTTTTCCCTTATTTCCTAAATTGCAGCAATATGAGTGAAATTGCGCCTTTATCCTTGTTTTTAGCGTGCCATACGCTTATATCCAATAGATTAATTTAAATAATAAATTCTAGGAACCGAAAAATGTTTATTTCCGAAGCTTACGCCCAAGCAGCTGGCGCTGAACCAAGCATGATGACACAGTTAATGCCGTTTGTATTGATCTTTATTGTGTTCTATTTTTTGTTGATCAGACCGCAGCAGAAAAGGGCGAAAGAACATAAACTGATGGTCGAAGGCTTGAAACGCGGTGACAAAGTTATTACATCAGGTGGGATTGTTGCGAAAGTCAGCAAGGTGGTAAACGACAATGAAGTGGAAGTCGAAATCGCCAGGGATGTAAAAGTTAAAGTTATTCGCTCAACAATTTCGCAGGTGATGGACAAAACGGAACCTGCCAATGATGATAAGAAATAAGCAAGATATAGACGGACTATAAAAAATGCTCGATTTTCCGCGATGGAAAGTAATTATGATCTCGCTCACTGCCTTAATCGGCGTGATGCTGTCGGTTCCAAATTTCCTCAGTGACGAACAAATCGAAAACCTTCCGGGATTTATGCCATCCAGTCAGGTAACATTGGGGCTTGACCTTCAGGGTGGAGCTCACTTCCTGCTTGAAGTGGATACGGCAGAAACCATCCGTAATCTGCTTTTGGAAAAAGGGCAGACAATCCGTGATGATTTGCGTGAACAGGATATACTCCACCGTTACAACGTGGTGGGCGAAGGGCTTGTGGTTAGGTTGACCAATCCCGAAGACAGGGAAGCCGCCGAAGATGTCATTAGAGATTCAGTCGTAAAAGTAGGCGCCAGCATTACAGATGTGGGCACTGACGATATTGTAATCGAAGATGGCAGTGGTGGGACCATTAATATTTCGCTTTCAGAAGCAGCGGTGCTTGAGAAAAAATCACAGTCCGTTCAGCAATCCATTGAAGTGCTGAGACGTCGACTTGACGAAACCGGAACGCGGGAACTAACGATCCAACAAAATGGTGAAGACCGAATACTTCTTCAAATTCCAGGGATTGAAAGCACCGAAGAAATTAAATTTGCACTTTCGCAGACTGCGGCAATGAATTTTCATCTGACCAATCTATCTGTCACTGAAGATGATCTTCTGCGTGATAGGATGCCGCCGCGCACCACACGTTACCCATCTATTGAAAAGGATCCGGAGACAGGCGAGCCCCTTTACTACTTTGCGATCCGTGATGAAATTATGGTTGCTGGCGAGGATCTTTCCAATGCGTCTTACTCTACGGATGAAAACAATCGCCCGGCTGTAAGCATTACCTTTAATACCCGCGGCGCCAAGGACTTTGCCGATGCGACCCGCGCAAATGTGGGTAAACCATTCGCTATTGTCTTGGATGATGAAGTGATTAGTGCACCGCGTATTAATACGCCGATCCTTGGGGGCTCTGCGATCATTACGGGAAGCTTTACCGTCCAGGAAGCAAATGACCTGGCGCTTCTCCTGAGGGCAGGAGCGCTGCCAGCACCACTGAATATCGAAGAGGAAAGAACAGTTGGTCCAGACCTTGGTGCGGATAGTGTTGCGGCAGGTCAAATAGCAGCGCTTATCGGCCTTTCAGCGGTGATGGTGTTCATCGTCCTTAGCTACGGCTTCTTTGGTATCGTTGCCAATGTCGCACTTGGCATCAATATTTTTATGATTTTTGGAATTCTTTCGGTCTTTGGTGCGACGCTGACTTTGCCAGGTATCGCTGGTATCGTGCTTACCGTTGGTATGGCTGTGGATGCCAATGTGCTTATCTTTGAGCGTATACGAGAAGAAATGAGACGTGGCAAGAATGTACTCGCGGCTATTGATGAAGGATATGGTCGAGCCTTTGGTACTATTTTGGATGCCAACGTGACTACCCTTATTGCGGCACTTATTCTGTTTCAATTTGGCTCTGGTCCAATTAAGGGATTTGCGGTGACATTGGCAGCCGGTATTTTCACGTCTGTGTTTACTGCAGTAAGTCTTTCAAGACTAGCAATTGTAACCTGGGCAAGAAAGAAAAAGCCCGAAGCGCTTAAGCTTTAGGGGGAGAGAGTAAACAATGTTGCTTAAACTTGTACCACAGGAAACGAACCTCCAGTTTATCAAGCTGCGTGTTGCTGCTTACATCTTATCGGGGCTGATGATTTTGGGTTCCGCCGGACTCTATTTTTCCCAGGGTCTTAACTTTGGTATCGATTTTAAAGGTGGCTTTCTCATTGAAGCCCATACAGAACAGGCAGCGGACCTTGGAGAGCTTAGAAACCTGACCGGAAATCTTGGCCTTGGTGATGTGTCGCTTCAAACATTTGGCGATGATAATCAGATACTAATCCGTATCGAGTATCAGGAAGACAGGAGCCTTGAAGAAGTGGTTGCACTGGTTCAGCAAACCCTTGAAGAGGGGTATAGCGATACCGTGAGTTTCCAACGTACGGAGGCCGTTGGTGCCAAAGTATCCGGTGAGCTAATTCAAGCTGGTGTAATGTCCGTGATGCTAGCTGTTGGCGCCGTGCTTTTTTACATTTGGATTCGCTTCGAATGGCAATTTGGCCTTGGGGCCGTGATAGCGCTTGTGCATGACGTGCTTCTTACCATAGGTATGTTCTCGCTTACGCAGCTTGAATTCAATCTTTCCATTATCGCGGCGATCCTGACTATCGTTGGCTACTCGCTCAATGATACGGTGGTTGTTTATGACCGTATTCGTGAAAATTTACGCAAATACCGTAAAAAGGAACTTCCGGATCTGATTAACTTTAGCCTTAATGAGACGCTGGCGAGAACGGTGATGACATCGGTGACAACCCTGCTTGCGCTCTTTGCACTTTTTTATTTTGGCGGTGAAGTTATCCATGGCTTTACAGCAGCAATGATTTGGGGTGTCTTTATCGGTACATATTCTTCGGTATTTATTGCGTCCCCCGTACTACTTTGGTTTGAACTTCGGCGCGAGGAAGAAGAAAAACCCGTTGAAGGTAAGGAAGTTATTCCTGAACAGTTCCGCTAATGGAGTTTAACGAAATTAAATCAAGCGAAGAAGCCTTCATCGCCGGATATGGGGATGGAGGTTTT
>JANQJN010000066.1 GCA_028281625.1 Emcibacteraceae bacterium
CGGTCTTTCCATGGAAGGGCGCATGACCCTTTGTAATATGTCCATCGAAGGCGGTGCCCGTGCCGGACTGGTGGCACCGGACGAAAAAACATATGAATATGTGAAAGGTCGTCCAAAAGCACCAAAAGGCGGCGAATTTGAAATGGCAGTCAATTACTGGAACAGCTTAAAAACTGATCCAGGTGCCAAGTATGATAAGGAAGTTTTTATTGACGCGGCGGATATTGTGCCGCAAGTGACCTGGGGTACCAGCCCGGAAGATGTGCTGCCGATCACAGGCGTGGTACCAAACCCGGCGGATGCGGAAAATGAAGATCAGCGTGCATCCATCGCCCGGTCTCTTGAATATATGGGCCTGGAAGCGGGTACAAAGCTTACTGATGTTAAGGTGGACAAGGTGTTCATTGGATCCTGCACCAACAGCCGCATTGAAGACATGCGCGCGGTGGCGGAAATCGCGAAGGGTCGCAAGGTAACCGTTGATGAAGCATTGATCGTCCCGGGGAGTGGCCTTGTAAAACTGCAAGCCGAAGAAGAAGGGCTTGATAAAATCTTCATCGAAGCGGGATTTGACTGGCGCGAGCCGGGATGCTCCATGTGTCTGGCCATGAATGCCGACAAGCTGGAGCCGGGCGAGCGCTGCGCGTCCACATCAAACCGGAACTTTGAAGGCCGTCAGGGACCCAAAAGCCGCACGCATCTGGTGAGCCCGGCCATGGCAGCTGCTGCCGCGATTACCGGTCACCTAACAGATATCAGGGAGCTATAATCATGGAAAAATTTACAAAAATCCGCGCTGTAGCCGCGCCGCTTCCGATCATCAATGTGGATACCGATATGATCATCCCGCAAAATTTCCTGCGCACCATCGAAAGAAGCGGGCTGGGAAAACATGCCTTTCACAATATTCGCTATAACGACGATGGATCTGAGCGGGAAGATTTTGTGCTGAATAAACCAGCATACCGCGACGCGCAGATCCTTATTGCCGGTGAAAATTTTGGCTGTGGCTCCAGCCGCGAACATGCCCCTTGGGCGCTGATGGACTTTGGTATCCGCTGCGTGATTGCGCCAAGTTTTGCCGATATTTTCCACGGCAACTGTTTTAAAAATGGCTTGCTGCCGATCGCACTGCCGCAGAAGGTGATTGATGATCTGATGAAGGATGCGGAAAATGGCGCAAACGCAGTTTTCACCATTGATCTGGAAAATTTTGAAATCACCCGCCCAGATGGTGCTGTGGTGAAGTTTGAAATCGACAGCTTCCGCCAGCATTGCCTGGTAAACGGTCTTGATGATATTGGCCTGACCATGGAACGTGACGAAGCAATCAGCGCCTTTGAAACAAAACAAAAAGCCCAGCAACCGTGGTTGTATAATTAAGAGAATAAAAAAATGAGCAAAACACATAGCATGTTAATCCTGCCGGGCGATGGCATCGGCGTCGAGGTGATGGAAGAAGTCAAGAAAGTCGTTAACTGGCTTGAAGACAACAAAGACATCAAATTTGAAGTTTCCGAAGACCATGTTGGCGGCCGCGCGTATGATGAATATGGAACGTCGCTTGCGGATCACACCCTTCAAAAAGCCAAAGAAGTGGATGCGGTGATGTTTGGTGCGGTTGGCGGCCCAAAGTGGGACGGTGTTGATTATGATAAACGCCCGGAAGCGGGTCTTCTTACTCTGCGCAAGGAGCTGAATTTATTTGCAAACCTTCGTCCGGCGCTATGTTTTGAGCCGCTTGTGGACGCCTCAAGCCTGAAGCCGGAACTGGTGAGCGGCCTGGATATCATGATTGTGCGTGAACTGACCGGTGGTGTTTATTTCGGGGAGCCGCGCGGAATTGAAGAACTTTCAAACGGTCAGCGCCGTGGTGTTAACACTCAAGTTTATGAAACATATGAAATTCACCGGATTGGCCACGTGGCCTTTGATCTTGCCCGTAAAAGAAACAGCAAGGTGACTTCATCTGAAAAAGCCAATGTAATGGAAAGCGGTCTTCTCTGGCGCGAAGAAATGGAACTGATCGCCAAAGATTATCCCGATGTTGAATATGAAAATATGCTGGCTGATAACTGCGGAATGCAGCTGGTACGTACACCAAAACAGTTTGACGTGATCGTCACTGACAATCTGTTTGGTGACATGCTCAGCGATGTGGCGGCAATGCTGACCGGATCGCTTGGTATGTTGCCATCAGCTTCCCTTGGTGAAGTGGGTAAGGGCGCCCTTTATGAACCCGTTCACGGTAGCGCCCCTGATATTGCGGGCGAGGGCAAAGCAAATCCAATCGCTACCATCCTCAGCTTCGGTATGGCGCTTCGTTATACTTATGATGAAGGCGAGGCCGCAGACTTGCTGGAAAATGCAGTGAATGACGTGCTGGCAAATGATATTCGTACGGCTGACATTGATCAGCCGGGAATGACGCTGGTATCCACCAGTGAAATGGGCGACCATATTGTCGCCGCTATGAGCAAACTAAGTAACTAAAAACCAAAATACAAAAAGACAGGAGCAAATAAAATGTCCTATAGAGTCGCCGTCGTGGGAGCGACCGGCAACGTTGGCCGTGAAATGCTGAATATACTGCATGAGCGCCAATTCCCCGTTTCAGAAGTTGTGGCACTGGCGTCACGTCGTTCCATTGGATCCGAAGTGACCTTTGGCGACACGACGATTAAGTGCAAATCGCTTGAAGATTATGACTTCACGGGTACGGACATTGCGCTTATGTCTGCCGGAGGGTCCATATCCAAGCAATACGGTGAAGAAATTGGTAAAACCGGCTGTGTGGTCATCGATAACAGTTCCCACTTCCGGATGGATCCGGATGTGCCGCTGATCGTGCCGGAAGTAAACGCCCACGCGATCAAAAACTATACTAAGAAAAACATCATTGCGAACCCCAACTGCTCAACCGCACAAATGGTTGTGGCCCTTAAGCCGCTTCATGATGCCGCAGTGATCAAACGCTGCGTGGTGTCCACGTACCAGTCCGTTTCCGGTTCCGGTAAGGCGGCCATGGAGGAACTTTGGTCACAAACTCGGGCGATTTTTGTCAATGATCCGGTGGAAAATGATGTTTACCCAAAACAGATAGCCTTTAACGTGATCCCGCACATTGATGTGTTTATGGACAGTGGTGATACCAAGGAAGAATGGAAAATGGTTGTTGAAACAGCCAAGATTCTTGATCCGGATATTTCCGTGACCGCAACTTGTGTACGTGTGCCGGTGTTCCTCAGCCACTCCGAAAGCATCAACCTTGAATTTGAACGAGAAATGACCGTTGAACGCGCCCATGAAATCCTGCGTGAAGCACCAGGCATTATGGTTGTGGATAAACGCGAAGACGGTGGCTACATCACGCCGATTGATGCCGCTGGTGAGTTTGCCACATACATCAGTCGCGTGCGCAAGGATGAAACCGTGAAGCACGGCCTTAATCTTTGGTGCGTGTCCGATAATCTTCTGAAGGGCGCAGCCCTTAACGCGATCCAGATCGCCGAGGTGCTTTGCAGAGAGCATCTCAAAAAAGGTTAAGCAGCCAAATAGAAAACAAAAAAGGCCAGCTTTTTAGCTGGCCTTTTCTTTTGAAAAATTTTCTTCCTATCCCTGACGTTCGACCATCATTTTTTTGATCTCACCAATCGCCTTGGCCGGGTTAAGGCCTTTGGGGCAGGTATTGGTGCAGTTCATGATGGTGTGGCAGCGATAAAGCCGGAACGGATCCTCAAGATTATCAAGTCGTTCGCCGGTATTTTCATCGCGGCTGTCCACCAGCCAGCGATAGGCTTGCAGCAGCACCGCCGGACCAAGATATTTATCACTATTCCACCAATAACTTGGGCAGGATGTTGAGCAGCAGGCGCAAAGCACACATTCATAAAGGCCGTCTAGCTTTTCGCGGTCTTCCTGGCTCTGCAGGCGTTCTGTGCCGGATGGCGTTGGCGTCTCCGTCTGCATCCACGGCTGGATCGATGCATATTGCGCGTAAAAATTGGTCAGATCCGGCACCAGGTCTTTCACCACATCCATATGCGGCAGCGGGAAGATATTCACATCCCCCTTATAGGCGGCAATATCGATGGTACAGGCAAGAGTGTTCTTGCCACCTATATTCATGGCGCAGGAACCGCACACTCCTTCGCGGCAGCTGCGGCGGAAGGTGAGCGTCGGATCAATTTCATTTTTGATCTTGATCAGCGCGTCGAGCACCATGGGACCACATTTATCCAGATCCACTTCATAGGTATCAATCCGCGGGTTTTCACCGTCGTCTTCGTTCCAGCGGTAAATGTTAAAACGCTTGATATTTGTGGCACCGTCTTCGGCGGGCCATGTTTTTCCCTTTTTATAAGTGGAATTTTTGGGAAGTCTAAATTCAGCCATATCGTTTCTCCCTTCCCTTAGTACACACGTGGTTTTGGTTTAATATATTCGACTTCGTCCGAAAGCGTGTAGTCATGAACCGGACGGTAGCTGATATCCACTTTGCCATCATCCAGATGGGCGATGGTATGCTTCATCCAGGTATCGTCATCGCGGTCGGGGAAATCCTCATGCATATGCGCACCGCGGCTTTCCTTGCGGTTGGCGGCGCAGTGCATGGTAACCTGGGCCTGACCCATCAGATTTTCAAGTTCCATGGCTTCAATGAGGTCACTGTTCCAGACCAGCGAACGGTCAAAGGTTTTAATATCCGGAAGAAGGCTGGCGATTTTATCAATTTCCACCTTACCTTCATCAAGAACTTCTTCTGTTCTGAACACCGCGCAGTTTGATTGCATAACCCGCTGCATTTTATCGCGAATTTCGGCGGTGGATAGTGCACCGTCCGCATAACGCAGGCGATCAAGACGACCAAGCGCCATATCAGCATGATCATCAGACAGTTTCGCATGCGGCGCACCAGCGGTGACCACATCGGCAACACGGTGCGCGGCAGCGCGACCAAAGACCACAAGGTCAATCAGTGAATTGGATCCCAATCGGTTGGCGCCATGCACAGACACACAAGCCGCTTCACCAATGGCCATCAGACCCGGGACAATCCGGTCCGGATCATCATCGCTCGGGTTAAGCACTTCACCATGATAATTGGTTGGGATACCACCCATGTTGTAATGCACGGTTGGTAGCACAGGAATTGGTTCCTTGTTCACATCCACACCGGCAAAAATTTTCGCGGATTCGGAAATTCCAGGAAGGCGGCTCGCCAGTGTTTCCGCGTCCAGATGATCCAGATGAAGGAAAATATGATCGCTATGTTCACCAACACCGCGCCCTTCGCGAATTTCATAAGACATGGAGCGGGAGACCACATCGCGGCTCGCGAGGTCTTTTGCGCTTGGGGCGTAACGCTCCATGAAACGTTCGCCTTCTGAATTCACAAGATAGCCACCTTCACCGCGGGCGCCTTCTGTAATCAATACACCGGCACCATAAATGCCGGTCGGGTGGAACTGGACAAATTCAAGATCCTGAAGCGGCAGACCTGCGCGCTGCACCATACCACCACCATCACCGGTACAGGTGTGGGCGGATGTTGCTGAAAAATAGGCGCGGCCATAACCGCCGGTCGCGAGCGTTGTTGAATGCGCGCGGAAGCGGTGAAGCTTACCCGTGTTCATATCCAGCGCAATCACGCCGCGACATTCACCGTCTTCCATGATCAGGTCGATCGCGAAATATTCAACATAAAAATCAGTATCATATTTAAGTGACTGTTGATAAAGCGAGTGAAGCATCGCATGACCAGTACGGTCCGCGGCAGCGCAGGTTCTTTGCGCGGCGGGCCCCTCGCCAAATTCGGTGGTCATTCCGCCGAACGGGCGCTGATAAATGCGGCCTTCTTCCGTGCGGGAAAAGGGCACACCAAAATGCTCCAATTCGTAAACTGCTTCCGGGGCCTGACGAACCATATATTCGATGGCATCCTGATCCCCAAGCCAGTCAGAACCCTTAACGGTGTCATACATATGCCACTGCCATTTATCGGGACCCATGTTCCCGAGCGATGCGGCGATGCCGCCCTGCGCGGCAACCGTATGGGAACGGGTTGGAAATACTTTTGAAATACAGGCGGTCTTTAGGCCGCTTTCAGCAATCCCCATGGCGGCGCGCAGGCCTGCGCCCCCGGCGCCAACGACGATGGCGTCATAGACATGATCTTCTAATTCATATTCTTTTGTCATTCTATTTCGTCCTTAAAGCGCAATTCTTAAAATGGAGAACACAGCGGCTGTACCAACCACAACGCAGCCAAATGTGATTAGCATCTGCAGCACCACTTTCGATCCTTCGGAGTGGATATAATCTTCAACGATTACCTGAAGGCCCAGTTTTAAATGATACATGCCTGTGACCACAAATAGCAGCATCAACACCGCAACAATCGGTGAATTCATCCAGTTGATAACAACTTCATAATCGGCCTGGGTCATATAAACCACGCTTGATACAAACCAGATGGTCAGCGGGATTAGCGCTACGGCGGTGACTTTTTGCATCCACCAGTGATGGGTGCCGTTTTTTGCGGAACCAAGGCCGCGAACTTTTCCAAGTGGGGAACGTAAACTCATCTCATTCCTCCTATATCAAACCGTAGCCGATCACCCATGACAGGACGGTCAGCGCGATTGATGAAAATAGAACCAGTTTGCTGGAACGGTGAGTGTCTTCGAGCTCGAAGCCCATTCCCATATCCCAGAACAGGTGACGAATACCATTGCAAAGATGCAGCATCAGCGAAAAAGTAAAAGCGAACAGAAAGGCCTTACCTACAAGACTGCTCATTATGGTGCGGAACTGTTCATATGCATCCGGGCCACTGGCAACAGCAATGATCCACCATGTTACAAGAAGGGCGCCGCCACCAAGTGCTGCGCCCGTTGCCCTGTGAAGGATGGACAAGGCCATCTCAAGGCTCCAAGAATATACCTGCAGATGCGGCGAAGTTGGCCGCTTTGTCTCTGACATATGATACTCCCTCTGATATCAAAAAATTATGGGAGAGTTTGCCTCTCCCCCTCTGACATGTTTTTAGCATAATAGCGGGATAGAGCAAGGCATTAGAGACGAATTTATCCAGAAAGCTTACATTTTTAAAAATTTCGCTTATATTTAGCAAAAATAACCATTTGGGAAGTGATTATGAATAAGATTCTAATGATGACAGGCTTGTGTTTACTCGCCTCCGCCTGCAGCGAAAATTCAACCAACGAAGTAGCAGAAGAAATGATAAACGACGTCTTGGCGCCGGTCGCCAAAAAAGTTCCCTATGAAATGACATTACACGGTGATACACGCGTGGATGATTATTACTGGATGCGTGATGATGAACGTAAAGACCCGGAAATGCTTGCACATCTTGAAGCCGAAAACGCATATCTCAAAACCAAAATGGCTCATACGGAAGAGTTCCAGCAAAATCTCTATGATGAAATTGTTGGCCGTATCAAACAGGACGACAGCAGTGTTCCATTAAAACGTCGTGGCTACTGGTATCAGGCTAAATATGATGGGACACGCGAGTATCCTGTTCACGTGCGCTGGGCCGATGGCAGTGAAGAGCAGGAAATACTCTTTGACGAGAACGCCATGGCCGAAGGGCATGGTTACTTTGATCTTGGTTCATATTCAATTTCTGAAGACAACAAAATTGCCGCTTTCAGCACTGATCTGGTAAGCCGCAGACAATATTCGATTGAATTTAAGAATTTGGATACCGGTGAGATTTATGGCGATAAACTGATAAATACTCAGGGTACCGCAGTTTGGGCCAACGACAATGAGCATGTATTTTACGTGAAGATTGATGTTCAGACTCTTTTAGGGCAGGAGATTTATCGACATAAGCTTGGCACAGACCAAAGTGAAGACGAGCTGGTATATAAAAATGACGATGAAACCTTTTATATGTATTTATCAAAATCGCGCGATGGGTCGGTCATTCTTGTTAATCAGACCAGCACAACTCAATCATTGGTATTGACACTAGAGGCTGATGATCCAACTGCTGAATTTGTGCCGTTCCTGCCACTTGAAGAAAATCATGAATATGCGGTCGAAAAGCTTGGTGATGAGTATTACATTTACACCAACTGGGATGCGACGAACTTTCGCTTAATGAAAGTATCGGCGGATACGACTGCCGACAAATCAACCTGGGTGGATGTAATCCCGCATCGTGAAGATGTATTTCTTCAAGATGCCACAGCATTTGATAGTGCACTTGTAGTCAAGGAAAAAGAAAATGGTTACACCCGTTTTGTGGTTCACTCTTTAGCGTCAGGCGAAAGTATGGAACTTTCCTTCGATGATCCGGTCTTCAGCGCCAATATGTCCGGAAATCCGGAAACAACAAGCGACGTGGTCCGTATCGGCTATAGCTCACTGACCACGCCTTACAGTGTTTATGAGTATAATCTGGCCAGCGGTGAGCGTAACATGCTGAAGCAAGATGAAGTACTGGGTGGCTTTGATCCTTCAAACTATCAGTCTGAGCGAATTTTTGTCGAAGCCCGCGATGGAAAGCAGGTTCCGGTTTCCATCGTCTACCGCAAAGACATGTTTGCTAAGGATGGCAACAATCCACTGTTCCAATATGCGTATGGGTCTTACGGCGCCACCATTGATCCCTCGTTCAGCAGCCCGCGTCTCAGTCTTCTCGACCGTGGTGTGGTTTATGCCATTGCCCATATTCGCGGAAGCCAGATGCTCGGTCGTCCTTGGTATGAAGATGGGAAGCTCTTTAACAAAAAGAACAGCTTTTATGATTTCATTGATGTGACCAAGGGCCTCACCGCCGGGAATTACGGTCATCCTGAAAAAATTTACGCCATGGGCGGCAGCGCCGGTGGCCTGCTGATGGGTGGGGTGCTCAATATGGCACCGGAACTTTATCTGGGCGTTGGGGCACACGTTCCGTTTGTGGATGTGATTACCACAATGCTTGACGCTTCGATTCCACTTACCACAGGAGAATGGGATGAGTGGGGCAATCCAGCGCAGAAAGATTATTATGATTATATGCTGAGCTACTCACCCTATGATCAAATTGAACGCAAGGATTATCCAAATATTCTGGTCACCACCGGCCTTTGGGACAGCCAGGTGCAATATTTTGAGCCCATGAAATGGGTTGCAAAACTGCGTGAATATAAAACAGACGATAATCTGCTGATTTTTGAAACCGATATGGAAGCGGGACATGGTGGTGCATCCGGGCGCTTTAAGCGTTACAAACAAACCGCGCTGGAGTACGCATTTTACTTTGATTTACTTGGGATCAGCGAGTAATCAGTTTTGCGATGTTGAGGATGCGAAACGCATCCTCAACATGCTATCTGTAAATTTAATTTGTCTATTGCAATTTGAATGTAACTGAATATTAATTACAAACAATATTCGCACTATCAATTTGGGGGTCTTATGAAAATTATTTTGGTTATTTTATGCTGTTTGTTGCCACTCACGGCTAATGCGGCTGAACAGTGGTCGGGAATAAAAACTGTAGAAAAAATTCAGGTAATGAATGGTAGAACATTTGTTGTATTTTTTGATTCTACCGTTGCGTCTCAATGCACAACCGCTGGCACAGATAGTGTTTACATTGCTTCTGGTCAAAAAGGTGTTAATGATGTGGATTATCAGGCGCTTTTGTCTGTTTTTTTGTCCGCGTTTCATACACAAACAAGTGTTACTGTATTATATGATAACGCAACGTCGAATTGTTGGACCAAGCGTGTAGAGATGGTCAGCTAACACCTACTTGTTAGTTCTGCAATGTTGAGGATGCGTTTTGCGGCCTCAACATGCAAATTTTCAACCAGTTTCCCGTCAAGGACGACGACACCTTCGCCTTTTTCCAGTGCTTTTTCGTGGGCATTGATCATGCGCCGTGCCAGCTCAATCTGCTCGGTGCTGGGGCTGTAAATATTGTTGGCGACATCGATCTGTTTTGGATGTATTACGGACCGGCCATCAAAGCCCATTTCTTTACCTTGCTGGCACGTGACGGCAAAGCCTTCATTATCATGAAGGTCAAGATGAACACTATCAATGATGTCTACACCGGCCGCCCGGGCTGCGAGCAGGGAATGGCTGAGGCTGTATAAAACGGGAAGGCGTCCTGGTACATGTTCAGCACGCAAATCCTTGACCAGATCAGACGTGCCCATCACAAGACATTCTACCTGATCACTGGCATTTGCAATGTCATAGGCATTGAGTACGCCCATTGGCGTTTCAATCATCACCCAGATACAAATGTCAGGAGCATATTCCACGCATCTAACGATATCGTCCGCACGTCCCACCTTGGGTATCAGTATGGTTTTGACACCCGAAGCAACGAGTGCTTTCAAGTCTTCCCGACCCCAGTCACTGCCAAGATCATTGATGCGAATGATGATGTTGTCTTTTGCACCTTGCTCTGTATTTAAAAACGCGCAGGCGCTCTCCCTCGCGTCATCCTTGGCACCGGGCGCAACCGCATCTTCCAGGTCAATGATATAGCAGTCTGCGTCAAGCGACGTAATCTTTGAAAGAGCGCGGGCGTTTGACGCCGGTACATACAGAACACTGCGCTTCAGTGGATTAAGATCGGCCATTTGTTTGGTCATTGTGCTTTCCGGATGTTTAGCTTAATGTTGATTTATCAACACACTATAATCACTCGTATGGGGAGTTAAAATGAAAAAACTTATTTTTGCACTGACGGTCTTAGCGTTCGCAAATGGGCCTGTCGTTGCGCAGGAAAGAGCCTTGACACACGACATCATCGAACACGCTAGAAACCTTGGTGAGCAGGCCTATAATTCCAATTTAACTCAAGATTTGATTATATCCCTGACGTCTGAAGTGGGTCATCGCCTTGCCGGGACCGAGAATGATGTTAAAGGCCGCGAATGGGCAAAAGCAAGAATGCTTGAACTTGGTTTTGATCGTGTATGGGAAGAGCCTGTGCCATTTAGAGTTTGGCATCGCGGTGACGCGTCACTGCGCATGACCGCACCCTTTTCCCATGATAATTTCGCAATAACGGCGCTTGGAACCAGCATTGGTACGCCGGAAGGCGGTATAACCGCAGAAATTGTTCAGTTTGATGAATATAAGGACCTGGTGGCGGCGCCACCGAATAGCCTTAATGGCAAAATTGCTTATATTTCTTTTAGAATGGAAGCAACGGGCCTTCGCGGCTATGGTTATGCAGGGCAAGCGCGCCGCATGGGCGCCGTCGCGGCCGCCAAGGCGGGAGCATCTGCATTGATCATTCGCTCCATCGGCACCGATGACAACCGGACACCCCACACGGGAAGCATGAATTACGAGGAAGGGGTGCGCAAAATTCCCGCGGCGGCCATATCCAACCCGGATGCTGATCTTCTGGATAATACCCTAAAATACGGCCAGCCTGTGACTATGCATCTGGAAATGAGTTCTTATTCAGGTGATATGGTGACCACTTACAACGTTATTGGTGAAGTAACGGGCAGCGAGGAACCTGAAAAAGCAGTAATGCTCGGCGCCCATCTGGATAGCTGGGATCTTGGCACTGGGGCCCTTGATGACGGAACGGGTGTTGCTGTCGTAATGTCAGCTGGAGCCCACATCGCGGCAGGTGGCAAAAGACCAAAAAGATCTGTTCGGGTGATTTTATTTGCGGCAGAGGAAGAAGGCCTAATTGGTGCTCATGAATATGTCCGTGCTCACAAAGAAGACCATGGTGACTTTGAAAATGCCATCATGGGGGCCGAGTGGGACAGTGGCACCGGGCGCATTATCGATTTTGCACCTGGGGTTGGCCCAACGTCACTTAATGTCATGCGTGATATTGGCGCGGTACTTAGCCCATATGGCGTTGCGACACTTCCCACTAATAACGCCAAAGGACAGTCAGATATGTCCGCCTTAGGGAATGCGGGGATGCCGGCGGCGAATTTAGGGTCAGAGCCAACAAATTATTTCGATTTTCATCACACATCAAATGACACGCTCGACAAAGTGAATATGATAGCCATCACCCATAATGCGGCGATCTATGCCATGTTTGGCTATATGACAGCGACTGTGGATGTGGATTTTAGAAAATAGTCCGGAGGTAAGACTTGCGCAGCAAAGATATGACGGGACTTGAATTCCTCACGTCCGTAATGCAGGGCGAGAGTCGTCCGCAAAATATGGCCGATACCATTCCCATGCGACTTGTTGCGGCGGAGGAAGGCTTTGTGAGATTTATGGTCCGCGCTGAAGAGCAGCACACAAATATCATGGGTGGTGTTCACGGCGGCTTTAGTGCCACCGTTATGGATACTGTCACAGGATGCGCTGTTTGCACGCTTATGGAAACTGGTGTGAGCTACACCACCATTGATCTAAATGTGAAGATGATAAGGCCAATCCCCATCGGAAAGGAATTGATTGCCGAAGGGAAAATTGTAAATAGGTCGCGACGACTGGGCATTGCGGACGGTAAAATCATTGATGAAAATGGCAAGCTTTATGCAACCGGGTCAACAACCTGTATGATTTTAAGTTAGTAACCGGGGCGTTTGCCAAAGATCGCTGTGCCAACCCGCACATGGGTTGCACCATGCGCAATCGCTTTTTCAAAATCACCACTCATGCCCATGGACACATTCTTGATTCCATTGCGCTCAGCAATGGATTTGAGCAGCTTGAAATGTTCGGTCGGATCTTCGTCGAAAGGTGGAATACACATCACACCTTTTACTGACAATCTTAGCTCATCCCGGCAAAGACATATAAGCTCATCTGCATCGTCGGGGGATGCTCCCGCCTTTTGACCCTCAAGCCCCGTATTCACCTGTACATACACATCCACGGGCTTTCCTTCTTCTTCGCTTATGCGGGCAATGGCGCGGGCGAGCTTTGGCCGGTCCACTGTTTCGATCACATCAAAGAGCTGGATCGCTTGACGCACTTTGTTGGTCTGCAGTGGGCCGATCAAATGCAGTTCTATATCGGGGAAATCTTCCTTGAGAGCGGGCCATTTCCCAGCAGCTTCTTGAACCCGGTTTTCTCCAAAAATCTTGTGCCCCGCTTCAAGCACCGGGCGGATGGTTTCTTCCACATGGACTTTCGATACCGCAACCAGATTTATATCCGCGCTGTCCCGACCAGCGTCCTCTGCCGCCAGCGATATTTTTTCGTTTATTTTCACCAGATTACTGGTCATTGAATTTGCCTTAAGCTAAAGTCTCAAATATGAAAAAGACCCTATCAGAGATTTCAAAAGAGCTCAATCGGCAAAGTGGATATGAGCATATGCCGACGATGATTTTTATCACGGATCAGAAGGTGCAGCCATATCCTGAAAAGGTCATTGATAAGCTGCCGGGAAGCGCGTGCGTGATCTTAAGAGACTATGATCATGAAAGCCGCGCCGAGCTGGGTGAAGCTCTTCGCTATATATGCGAGCAGAAAAAGATCAAATTCCTTGTGGCAAAAGATATGATGCTGGCATTGCAATTGGGTGCTGATGGCATTCACCTTCCGGAATTTATGATCGATGATTTAAGCGATATCAGAAAAGAAAATCCGGATTTTTTCGTCACTGCTTCCTGCCACGATATTGAGGCTGCGCAAAGGGCGCAGGCCACAGGTGTAAACGCAATTTTGGTTGCCCCCGTATTTGCCACCCAAAGCCATCCGGAAACATTTGTAGATCCCTCACTGGTACTCGGTATCAATAAAACCAAAGCTATTTGCGAAGCGTGTGACGTTCCTGTTTATGCGCTTGGTGGCGTCAATAATGAAACAGTGCAGAAACTGCAAGACACAGGTGTGACGGGTATAGCAGCGATTAGAGGATTTGATTAGAAGCTTAGGTTTGTGCCAAAGATAAGTGACTTGACATCGTCAAGCGGCGCGATATCGCCGCCAAGACCATAAGAATAATATGTAAAGCGACCGGTCAGGTTTACGTTGGAGAAGAGCCGGTAAGCCGCACCCAGTTCATATGACGATACATTTTCAAACAGGCTTAATCTGCGGCCAAAGGCGAGTTGATTGTCGCGCCTATATTCACCAACCCTAAAGTTGGCTGACCAACTGTCGGCATTGTAACCAAAACCGAGGTCAAAACCACGAAGCTGTGGCATATAAAGCATGTTGTTGCGGCTGATAGACGCACCTACATTAAAGCCAGAATAATTCACGCCAAGTGAAACATTATATGCTCGCTGTGATCCAAAGCCGCTAAAGAGTATGGGGCTATAGCTGCTAACTGAACGGTCAACAAAACTTGATCCAAGCCGAAGCTCCAGTTTCCTTGGGCGGAAAAACGGACTTGCTTCCTGCCGAGACGGATTAAGGGATAGAACCAGTTGAGAACTTGCAGCACCTGCAGACAGCCCTCCCTGGTTCATTCCGTTTGCAATTAAATCCGGTGACATATTGAACAGCGACGAACTGTTTGTTTGATACTGATGATCGAGTTGGAACAACGGGATTTCTTTTTGATCACTTTGATCGAGTGAAACAAACGACGTTTCGCGCTCTTTTGGCTCGGTCAGCAAAATATATTGATCAGATTCTTCCTGGGGGTTCAATAAGCTGTTGAAATCATCAGTGATATCTTCCGTAAATAGGCCTTCACTGAAGTCAGAAAGTTCTTGTTCTGTTGGGGCTTTATACTCCGGATTCAGCCGAATCCGCTCTTGGGCATTAGCGCTTGAAACGATGGGGAGCGCACACATCATGCCCACTATAACTGTCAAACCAAATATTTTACTCACTGGTATAGCCACTTTACTTCCCAACTGCTTAATGTAAATAACCAAACAAAATCAATAGCTTAGCTATCACTTTTGCTGATTTCATTACCGCAATATTTATTATTACGAAAAATCTTTCAATTTTCCCTAGCGATAAGTATATAGAAATTAAATGAAAATTCAATGAATAGCCGAAAAAAATGCTTCTTTTTCCTATATTTCGCGATTTTTTGTAAGTTTAGCAAATAAACAACTTTATCTCACTTTAGGCACTCGTTATGATGCACGCAATTAATGCACCTTGTGAGGGTTTTATTTTTCGGCATTGTGCCAGCTAGAATGGATAGTAAATGAAAATTGATCTAAATATGTCAAAAACCAATCTTTTGACAATTTTTATGGCACTTAGTGCGCTGATATTGACGGGTTGTAACTCAAGAAGTGACATTGGTGAACCACGACAGAATATTGAGGCGGCTGAGGAAGTTTATTCGATCGGCGTTAACGCTTATCTTTGGCGTGCCACACTTGATACACTCTCTTTTATGCCCATGGCGACCGTCGATCATGAAAGTGGAACAATTCTCACAGATTGGAAAGTTAACCCAGATGACACGACCGAAAGATCGAAAGTGGATGTGTTTATTGTAGGCAAGGAATTACGTGCAGATGCCTTGCGTATATCTGTTCATCGTGAATCACTCCAAAATGGAAATTGGGTTGCCATTGAGCCGCGGGCGCAAGCAGCATCACAAATCAATACAGCGATACTGGTGCAGGCGCGACTTCTGCGCCGTGACAATGCACCGCCAACCAATTAGGGATCGTTTGTTCCTCAAATCAAAAAGTAAAATCAGGAATACCAGATTATGACACGCTATAACGCCGGTGCTACAGAGGCTAAATGGCAGAAAGTTTGGGCGGAAAATAAAACTTTCGAAGTCACCGAAGATCGCGCAAAACCTAAATATTATGTGCTGGAGATGTTTCCTTATCCGTCAGGAAAAATCCACATGGGCCATGTGCGTAATTACACGCAAGGCGATGTAGTCGCTCGCTACAAGCGAGCGAAAGGATTTAACGTTCTGCATCCGATGGGATGGGATGCTTTTGGTATGCCCGCAGAAAACGCAGCAATGGAAAATAATGTCCATCCGGCCAAATGGACCTATGAGAATATTGATCATATGAAAAACCAGTTAAAGTCTATTGGTTTTTCGTTTGACTGGTCCCGCGAGCTGGCCACCTGTGATCCCGAATATTACGGAAAAGAACAGGCCATGTTCATTGATTTTATGGAAGCAGGGCTTGTCTACCGAAAAGAAAGCTGGGTCAATTGGGATCCTGTGGATAACACGGTGCTTGCCAATGAACAGGTGATTGACGGCAAGGGGTGGCGCAGTGGCGCGCCCGTGGAGCGCAAAAAGTTAAGTCAATGGTTCCTAAAAATCACTGAGGCGGCAGATGATCTGGATAAGGAACTGGATAATCTGCCCCGCTGGCCGGAAAAAGTCCGCGTCATGCAGAAAAACTGGATCGGTAAATCCAAAGGAATGCATATTACGTTTGATGCGGTGGAAAATGATAAGAAAATCCGCGTTTATACCACACGGCATGATACAATCTTTGGCGCATCCTTCATTGCCATTGCCGCCGACCACCCTATTGCTGCAGAATATGCAGAAAATAGTGAAGAATTGCAGGCGTTCATCGAAGAATGCCGTCAACTTGGTACAAGTGAAGAAGCGCTGGAGAAGGCAGTAAAAAAAGGTTTCAAACTTGATCTTCAAATGCAGCATCCTTTCAGGGACGACTGCAAGCTTCCAGTTTATGTGGCAAACTTTGTGTTGATGGAATATGGTACCGGCGCTGTGTTTGGCTGTCCGGCCCATGACCAGCGGGACCTTGATTTTGCCCGCAAGTATGATCTTAACGTGATCCCTGTTGTTATTCCCAAGGGCGAAGACGCCGCCACTTTTGAAGTTGGCGATGTTGCAAACACCGATCCCGGCGTGCTTGGAAACTCCGATTTTCTCGACGGCATGAGCGTTGAAGATGCGAAAGCGAAAATCATTGAGCTTGGTGAAGCGGGTGGCTTTGGTGAAGCGACCATAAATTATCGCTTACGCGACTGGGGCGTAAGCCGGCAGCGCTATTGGGGCGCACCAATCCCGATGATTTACTGCGATGATTGTGGTGTGGTGCCAGTGCCGAAAGAAGATCTTCCGGTCACGTTACCGGACGATATTACTTTTGATAAGCCGGGCAATCCGCTGGATCATCACCCATCCTGGAAACACGTGGACTGTCCAAACTGCGGCAAGCCAGCGGTACGCGAAACCGATACCTTCGATACTTTCATCGACAGCAGCTGGTATTTTGCCCGTTTCGCCTGCCCAAATACGGACGCGCCCCTTGATAAGGAACTGACCGACTACTGGATGCCGGTGGATCAATATGTGGGCGGTATTGAACATGCGATTCTGCATTTGCTTTACTCGCGCTTTTTTACCCGCGCCATGAAGGAAATTGGTCTTTGTGATGTTAAAGAACCGTTTGATGGCCTCTTCACCCAAGGCATGGTGTGCCATGAAACATACCAGGATGAAAAAGGCGACTGGGTCCTTCCGGAAGAAGTTGAAAAGAAAGATGACGGCACCGTGGTATCGCGCGTTACCGGCGAAAGCATCAAATCTGGTCGCTCCGTGAAAATGTCCAAGTCGAAGAAGAATGTGGTTGATCCCACTTCCATCATCGATACATATGGTGCTGATACTGCCCGCTGGTTTATGCTGTCCGATAGCCCGCCCGAGCGGGATCTTGAATGGACAGAAGAAGGCGTGGAAGGTGCCTGGCGCTTCACCCAGCGATTGTGGCGTACAGTTACAACAATGCTGGATGCGGATGCTGCAAATATTGAGGAACCATCCGATTTCTCAAAGCAGGCGAAGGAGCTTCGTCGTATGACGCACATTTCCATCGGGTCTATAGGAAAAGACATTGAAAATTTCCATTTCAATGCTTCTGTGGCGCAGACGTATAAATTCGCCAATGCCATTGCCGCTTTTAAATCGGACGGCAGTGATGGGGATCGTTTTGCGCTTTATGAAGCAATCAAATCAATTATTTTACTCACTTCCCCAATGATGCCACATTTGGCTGAAGAAATGTGGACGATGATTGGCGGCGAAGGTCTGGTCTCTGATGCGACCTGGCCGGTGGTACGCGAGGAACTGACCCAGCAATCATCAGTAACCGTTGTGGTACAGGTGCAGGGCAAGCTTCGGGATAAGCTTGACGTGGAAAAAGACATGGACAAGGAAACTCTTGAAAAGCTGGCGCTTGCATCAGATAAGGTCCAAAGCTTTATCGAGGGGAAAGAAATCAGAAAGATCATTGTCGTACCCAACAAAATTGTTAATATTGTTGTCTAACCTCATAAAAAGGCAATTGATGGCTAAAGGACTTAAAGCAGTAAGGATTATAACTGGACTTCTATGTGTCCTGTTTATCGGTGCTTGCGGCTTTTCGCCCATGTACGGCCAGAATTCTGCGACGGGCACTGGCCTTGCGCAAGTGATGGCGAATATTCAAATAGACCCGATAAGAAGTGCTTCGGGACGTCAGGAGCGACTATCACAACTGATTGAAAACAACCTTCATGATCGGATTTCACCAGTCGCATCAAATGGCAATACTCGCTATGTCCTTAAAGCGAATTATGACGTGGAAGAACGCGGTTACGGGATAAGGGAAGACGAATCTGTAACGTTACAGAACTTGCGGCTTTCAGTGGGCTATGCACTCATCGACATCAACAGTGATGAGTCGATCATGGACGGAACTGCGCGCGCCATCGTGACTTATGATTTGGTACAGTCCGATTTTTCAAACATGCAAGCCCGCCAGACCTCTCTTGAACGGCTGTCCGAAGAAGTGGCCAATCAAATCATTACCCGCATTGGTACCTACCTTAGTAACAATTCCGATATCGCAAAGGGAGACTGATGAAGTTATCTTACCGTGATATTCCAGCACAGGTTAAGAAACTCTCCCCACAGTATCAGGCTGTTCTTGTTTTTGGCCCCGATGAAGGGTTGGTAAGAGAGCGCGCCACCCTGATTGCAAAACAAATTGTTGAAGATCTTCAGGATCCGTTTTTAGTGGCAAACCTAGATCCGGACCAACTTAAATCCGAACCGGGGTTGCTTGCCGATGAAGCCGCCGCTATTTCCATGATGGGCGGGCGCCGCGTGATCCGGGTTGAAGGGGCTGCGGAAAACGTTAAAAAGGCCGCCGAGCAATTTCTGGATAATCCCGTCGGGGATGGCCTGATCGTCGTAACTGCCGGTAACCTGAAGCCATCTTCCGGCCTCCGTAAGCTATTTGAAAAAGCAAAAAATGCTGCAGCGATTCCGTGTTATGAAGATAATCAGGCGTCGCTCGCCGATCTTATTCATGACACCATGCGGGAAAATGGCCTGACCATAGAACCGGATGCGGTGTCCTTTCTGCAAATGAACCTGGGCAGTGACCGGCTGGTCTCTCGCAGTGAGCTCAATAAGCTGGCACTTTATATGGGCGATCCGGGAAAACGGGAAAGCGACATGGTGACGATGGATGACGCTGCCGCCTGTGTCGGGGACAGCGGTGCGCTCAGCATTGATAACATTACAAGCGCTACCCTCAGCGGTGATCTAAAAACACTGGATGATACACTTTTTAAGGCGTTTAATCGCGGCGAAAGTGCCATTGCAGTACTTCGCTCGCTGCTTCGGAAAATTCAGCGCATGCATTTGGCCCGCGGCTATATGGACCAGGGCTTTTCAGCCGACCAGGCCATGGGTAAGCTGATCCCCAAGGTTTTTGCAATGGAAGCACGCCGTTTCAAGGCCGACTTAAATAAATGGACTACTGGCCGCCTTGCCAGTGCTATGGCCATCACTTCAGAAGCAGAACAAGACTGCAAAACCACGGGTATGCCCGTAGAAGCAATCTGTGCCCGTGCCTGCCTACGCATCGCAAATGCGGCGAAACGTTAAGCAAGCCTTTTAACAGGGATACCATTTACTTCTTCGCCGGTAAGATTTTCAATCGCGTTGGCGATAGCGGGTTGAATACCGGCCTGCATTTTTTCACCGCACCCCATTGGGTGAGCGCCATTGTCGAGCAACTTTATCTCTACATGTTCGGCGCCTTCGCCAATGAAGGATACTGGATAATTATCAAAGTTACTTTGTTCCATCTGACCATTTGTCATGGTGATTTCACCGCTTCGCATCATCGAAAGCGCAAAATAAATCGAGCTGTGGATTTGCCGTTTAAAACTGGCGGGATTAATCACCCGGCCATGGTCCGCGACAATCCAGATTTTATGAACTTTTAAGGATCCATCATCCAGATGTCTTACATCAGCCATGTGCGCACTATAGTATTGGTAAACACTTCCCGGTTCACCTTCATATGCAAAGGCATATCCCCGTCCCATTCCATTTAGAACTGGGTTCTCTTGGTCAACTTTTTTCAATGTATCGATAACTGTCGATGCTCTTTCATTTTCATTCAGGAGATTTGCTCGTAATTCCAGAGTATCGATGTTGGCTTTTTTTGCTAATCGGTCGATCATTACTTCAATGGCAAAATTTGTATATCCATGAGAAATGCCGCGCAAAATGCCGACAGTTATAGGTAAATCAAGGTACCCATAACTTAAATTAATATTTGGAATTTTATAGGCAGGAACGATTCCGGCATGTCCAACAAATAGTCCATCTTTGGTGTTTCTATCTTGCGGTGAGAAATGATAGGGGCTGGTATCAATGAAGCTTAATTTACTGTCCCACGCAGAAAGCTCGCCCTCGTCATTGATTTTCCCAGTTATCTGCAGCTTGCTTATTGATCTGTAATAATCATGTCGCATGTCATCTTCTCGCGTCCAGATAAGTTTGACGGGATAGCCAGATTTATGCGACGCCTCTACAGCTTCAATGACAAAATCTTCTTGCGCGCGTCTACCGAAGCCACCTCCACAGAGAGTTCGGTGAAGAACTATTTCATTCCTGTTTCTTCCCAGGAATTTGGCAACCTGATCGTGTGCGTCCAATTTGCATTGTGTTGGTGCCCAGATTTCACATCTATCACGGGTTACCCAAGCCGTTGCATTCATAGGCTCCATCGTTGCATGAGCGACGAATGGAAAGTTAAAATCGCCACTAAGTTTTACTCCTGACGATTTCGCTAATTCGTTAGCCGCATCGCCCTCATTTTTCTCGATTTGATCAGGGTTAACTAATTTGTCTTCTAGTTGTTTTTCAATTTCTTCCGAAGAAACTATTGATAAAGGACCATGATCCCATTCAATTTCCAACGCTTCACGCCCCTTTTTTGCGGCCCAAAACCCCTCAGCTACGATTGCGACGCCATTGGAAACCTGGAAGATATCAATTACCCCCGGAATTTCTCTGGCTTTACTTCCATCAAAGGATTTTACACTGCCGCCAAATGTTGGGCATCTTTCGATCATGCCGATTTTGAGTTCAGGAAAAGAAACGTCAATTCCATAAGTCGCGTTGCCTGTTACGCGTTCACGTGTTCTTAACTGCCGAAGTGGTTTACCAACTAGTGTTGCTTGCTCACGCGTTTTAAATTCCGGTACATCCGCTAGATAAAGATCTGATAGCTTCTGATATAGCTGATGGTACTCTAAATATTCGCCATTTGTCGGGTTTATTACTTTACTTTTTTCTGTAATTAAACCTTTTTCGTCGACCTGCCATATGCTGGCAGCGGCTAACTTAAATCCTCCCCTTAAACAGGCACCGGCCTTTCTGTGATTGAACCACCCTATTATGGTACTGATTGCTCCAATTGTTGATAATCCTTCTTCATATGCGGATCTTTCTGTTTCTTCTGTTTCTCTAACATGGACCAACTTGTCCCAGTCCGCATCCATTTCATCCAGCAAAATTTGTGCAAGTGAAGTCGGAGAGCCTTGTCCCATATCGGTTCGGCTGCTGATAAAAGTTATATTGCCGTTGTTGTCCATCTCGATGAAAGGCATAGGATTAGCTTTTACTTCTGTTGTTACGTCCTGCTCTTGAGCAAGAGCACCAAGGTTAAAATAAACAAGGAGAGTACCTGATGCGGTCACGGTGGATTTAAGAAAGGATCTTCTTGATTGCATCATTATTGACCTCCTTCTTTTTGAAAGGTTGCTGCAAGATGGATGGCTTTTCTCATTTCAATGTAGGAACCACAGCGGCAAATATTTGTGTGATGATTGTCGATATCCTTGTCGGTGGGATTGGGGAACTGCTCAAGAAACTTTACCACCGCCATGATTTGACCCGACTGGCAATATCCACACTGCGGTACATCTTGCTCAATCCAAGCGCGTTGAACGAAATGCAAAGTTTCTCCTTTGATCAGGTTTTCGATTGTTTCGACATTGGCGTCAGCAACATCCACCATTGGAACGACACAGGATCTTACGGCTTCGCCATTGAGATGAACTGTGCAGGCGCCACATTGTGCGATACCGCAACCATATTTTGTGCCTGTCAACTTTGCGTTTTCGCGAATAAACCACAACAGCGGCATATCCTCGTCGCCGTTATAGCTATATGATTTTCCATTGATCGATAAATTGATCATCCGAACCCCCCCTTTTTGATTTTGATAATGTGCCCCTTCGGGTTTCTTCAATGGATGACCGTGTGCTGTTCCCAATAAAGCCTCCCAAAAAGCACTTGTAATGACCGTAAGAATCAAATGTGTTTCAAATAAGGCAGTTGCCCAGTACCCGTTATATTGAAACATGTATACTCATTATTTTATGGACGTGATCCGAGCGAAGGATTACTCTTGTCCTCATAAAAAATAAAAATAGGGAGTTTTAAGTGGCACATGTAAAACAGGAACAATGGTCATCGGGTACCGCATTTTTGCTTGCGGCAATTGGTAGCGCGGTTGGCCTTGGTAATATTTATCGTTTTCCGTATGTGGTGGGTGAAAATGGTGGGGGTGCCTTCGTCCTTCTTTATTTAGGGATCGTTCTTTTCTTCGGTATTCCGCTGGTGATGACCGAACTGACCATCGGTCGGGGGCGGCAACTACCGCCGATAACCGCTTTTACCGAACTTTCGGAAGGCAAAAAAAGCCAACCCTTCTGGAAAGCCATTGGTTTTACTAGTGTTCTAACACCACTTGGTATCCTGGGTTTTTACTTTGTGATAGCCGGTTGGACCTTGAACTATGTTTATTCGATCATCACCGGCCAGCTGAGTGACCTCGTTGATGGGCAAACACAGAGAGTGTTCAGCGAAATGCAGGAAAGCCCTGTGACCCTGATCTTCTGGATGACACTCAGTGTCGGTATCACTGCCTTTATCATTTCAAGAGGCGTTAAAGCAGGCCTGGAAAAGGCCGTTAATATCCTCATGCCAATGCTGTTTCTGATCCTCGTGATGCTGGTGATTTATTCATTCTTCAATGGGGGCACTCGTGAAACATTCGAGTTTATGTTTACACCTGACTTTGAAAGAATAAATATGGAAACTCTGCTCGAGGCCACTGGGCAGGCGTTCTTCTCGTTGTCTTTAGGTAGTGCGACCATGCTGGTATATGGTTCCTACCTGCCCAAAGCAGAATCAATACCTAAGCTTGCTTGTGGTGTGGCTTTTGCCGATACACTGGTGGCGCTGGTTGCTGGATTTGCAATATTTCCAATCATTTTTACAAATGGCTTAAACCCCGCTGAGGGTCCTGAACTGGTGTTTGTCACATTACCAGTGATTTTTGATCAGATGCCAATGGGGCAAGTATTTGGGATTCTCTTCTTCCTGCTGTTGGCGTTTGCGGCGATTACTTCGACGATCTCACTGTTTGAGCCCGCTGTTTCAAACCTTGAAGAAAGAGGCATCTTTACCCGTAAAAAGGCGTCGCTCGTAGTTGGTTTTGGTCTTTGGTGTCTGGCGGCTATATCAGCCTTATCCATGAATGTTCTTTCCGATGTGAGGTTACTTACGTTCAATGATACGGTCGCTGGCAAGAATATAATGGACCTGCTGGAATATATGTCGGCAAACGGGATGATGTTGTTTAACTCGCTCTTTGCAGGCATCTTCCTGGGATGGATACTCCATCGTAAGGAGGCGCTCGAAGAGCTAGGTCTTGGCGACAGTATCCTGTTTAAGTTCTGGCGCGCGATTATCAAGTTCGTTGTGCCAGTGGTAGTCGGTTATCTGATTATCGATTTCCTTGGATATGGAGTGATTTAAGCTGGAATAAACTAGCGAAAAGGCGGTCTCTCAGGACCGCCTTTTTTTGTTTCTATATTATCCACCTGAACACAAATAGTGTATTAACAGGCGATTGATCCTACACATATATAATTCAAGTCGTAAGAGTTTCCGATCGCATTACATGCCTTTGTATAGTTAATTCTAACTGTTTCACCCGCATGATACGACGAGATAATTGCTGAAATAATCGCCTCATGGTTCAGGTTATCTTCGTTAAAAGCGTATCGTCCTGTTGTATTACAGCCTTCTACAACGTTATTTTGCAACTTAACGAGAAATATCTTTTTGCCATTATAGACAGAAGTTATATAACCCTGAATTGTGCTAGATTGATGTTCCGCGTGTGCGAAAGCTGGAAACAAAAATAAGGCAAGTAACAACAGTTTCTTCATGAAAGTATCCCCAATGATAAAAGTTTGTGAAAAGTAATTTACAGGTAACACGGTTCTCGTGATTGTCAAACAATTATTAAGACACGATTTCGCCGCTTTTGACCACTGTTTGTACCTGAACGCCTCCTGCGTGATAGGCAAGCTCTGCCGGATGATCAATATCCCAGACTACAAGATCTGCTTGTTTTCCGACCTCAAGTACTCCGCGATCTTTTAATCCCAATGCCTTAGCGGCATTGCGGGTGACCCCTGCCAGTGCTTCTTCAGGTGTTAGCTTAAACAGGGTTGCCGCCATATTGATCATCAGCTTTAGTGATAACATAGGTGATGAGCCAGGATTGCTATCAGAACCAAGGGCAATGGGAACATTATGTTTGCGTAACAAATCAATGGGCGGCAGTTTTGTTTCGCTTAAGCTATAAAATGCACCTGGCAGAAGCACCGCTACAGTGCCCGCCTCTTTCATGGCTTTGACGCCGTCTTCGGAAAGATACTCAAGATGATCTGCACTCAGCGCGCCATATTTGGCGGCAAGGGCGGCACCATCTTGATCGGAAAGCTGTTCTGCGTGCAGTTTGATGGAAAAACCCATCTCCTTAGCAGCAGCAAATATCCGTTCCATTTCAACGTGGGTGAAACCGATGGTCTCACAAAAACCATCTATGGTACTTGCCAGGTTATATTGTTTTACCTTGGGAAGCATGTCGTTGATGATCAGGTCAATATAGCCTTCGCGATCATCGCTAAACTCCGGGGGCAGGGCATGCGCCCCTAAAAATGTTGGAACAACATCAATCTTGCGGGAAATATTGAGCTTCCCTGCGGCTGAGAGCATTTTTAGCTCATTATCTGTATCCAAACCGTAGCCGGATTTAATTTCAATGGTGGTCACACCTTCAGCGCAGAAATGTTCAAGCCGCTTTTTAGCGCTTTCTATCAGTTCTCCTTCTGTGGCGGCGCGGGTGGCATTCACCGTGGAAAGGATCCCGCCGCCTTCTTTGGCGATTTGCTCGTAACTGACTCCGTTCAGGCGTCGTTCAAATTCATCAATGCGGTTGCCGCCATAAATCAAATGAGTATGGGGATCAATCAATCCGGGGGTTACAAAAGCACCGTCACAAAAGATCATTTCGTAGTCGTAATGATTTGGAATTTCATCCTTTGGACCGAGCCAGGCGACATAATCGCCTTCAACAACAATGGCAGCGTCCTTGATCATGCCGTAGGGCTCGTCCCCGTCCTGCATGGTAAGCAGTGTCACATCGAACCAGATTTTTTCTGCCATTTAAGACCCCGAATGAATTGAGTTTGACAAAATTGATAAATAGAATATGGTTAAGTTGTATATACAACTATATCCAGATCACGCTATTATGAAAAGCATTATATTCAAATCAGCACTTTTGACAACCGGCTGGGCGCAAAATGTCCGGATTGACATTGACGAGCGGGGGTTTGTTTCGCAGATATCGGAAAATGCAGAAGCAACAGTTGATGTGGTTAGTGGCTACGCCATTCCGGGAATGAACAACATCCATAGCCACGCGTTTCAGCGCGCCATGGCGGGACTGGCTGAATATTCTACATCATCCAATGACAGTTTCTGGACCTGGCGCGATATCATGTACCGCTTTGCGGCAAAAATTTCGCCCAATGATCTTTATGCTGTCGCATCCCAACTATATGTAGAAATGCTTAAAGGTGGATATGTGAGTGTCAGCGAGTTTCATTATCTACATCATGATGAAATCGGGAGTATGAATATGTCCCGCGCGATAATGAATGCAGCAAAAGACGCTGGCATCGCCCTCTGTCATTTACCGGTACTTTACATGGCGTCGGGGTTTGGAGGTAATCCCTTAAAGGAAGAGCAAAAGCGCTTTGGTCATACTGTGGATGATTATTTAATGCTGCTTGAAGGCTTGCGATCGGAGGTCAACCAAAATGCAAATCAGCATTTGGGTATGGCGTTTCATAGTCTTCGCGCTGTCGAAATCGAGGCGATGAAGAAGTGTCTGATGGTACGCAAAGACGGACCGATTCATATTCATATTGCTGAGCAGAAACAGGAAGTTAACGACAGTGTTGCACATTATGGAATGCGGCCGGTCGAATGGCTGTATAATAATTTTGATGTGGATAAAAACTGGTGTCTGGTCCATGCCACTCATCTGAATGGAGGGGAAATCACGGCGATTGCCCGCTCCGGCGCGGTCGCGGGGTTATGTCCAACAACTGAGGCCAACCTGGGCGATGGGTTGTTTCCTTTGCCCGAATATCTGGAAACGGGTGGCGAGGTTGCCATTGGTTCTGATAGTCATATTTCGGTAAGCGTCAGTGAGGAACTCCGCCTGCTTGAATATGGTCAGAGGCTCAGTCATCAGAAACGGAATATTGCATCCAGTATTGACAATCCCCACACAGGAACCAATCTCTACCTGAAAAGCGCATCGGGAGGCGCGAGAGCGAGCGGATTTGACAATGGCGCGATTGAAGTTGGCAGACGTGCAGACATTGTTGTTCTGGATGACCGTTCACCCATATTGGTGGGAACACCAGATGAAAGCGTATTTGACCGATATATTTTTAGCGGAAATGTAAATGTGACTCGCGACGTTTATATCGCAGGTGAAAAAGTCATATCGGACTACAAACACGTACATGAAGAACAAATTTTTGAGAAGTTCAGGCAGACCGTAGAGGGTTTACAGAAAATGCTTGACTAACCTGTATATACAAGTTCATAGTGAGGTCATATTTTTGAAAGGATAAAGCCATGACGGTGGATGTCAAATCCGAACCTTTATACCGAAAGATCAAAAATCACATTCTGGCGCGCATTGACAGTGGCGAATGGGAAGCCAGTATGCGTGTGCCTTCAGAAAATGAATTGGTGAAGGAATTTTCCGTTTCCCGCATGACCACCAATCGCGCGCTTCGGGAACTTACCGATGAAGGATATTTGATCCGGGTAGCCGGTGTTGGCACCTTTGTTGCCGAGCTTAAAGCCCAGAGCAATCCGCTTGAAATTCACAATATCGCTGATGAAATTCGCGCACGCCATCATGAGTATAGTGCGGAGGTGCTTACGTGCGAAGCCGTTAAAGCCAATGAGAAAATAGCGTCCATCATGAATATCGAGATAGGGGATGAACTTATTCACTCGCAAATTATTCATAAAGAGCAAGGCATCCCCATACAGCTGGAAGACAGGCTTGTAAACGAAGATGTTGTGCCCGGCTATGGCGCCCAGGATTTCACCCAGCATACTCCCTACGAGTATCTGATCAAAAAGGCACCACTACAAAAAGTGGAGCATGTGGTCAAAGCCATACTGGCACCCGAAGGAATAAAATCGCTACTGGATATGAGCGATATGGAAGCGTGCCTTCTTGTGGAGCGCCGCACCTGGACCAAAGGTCGGGTGGCCTCAACAGCGAAATTGTATCACCCGGGCTCACGGTACGAGCTCTCGGGTCGTTTTAAACCGGAATAAAGCACAAGATCCTTGAAAATGAAGCAGGGATCAGTCTTTTCAACTAACTTGTATAGACAGGATAAGAAAATGTCAGAGCAAAATACTAATATCAGGGTGGTCAGGGCCCCAACAGGTCCAGAAATCACCGCAAAAAGCTGGGCCACAGAGGCACCAATGCGCATGCTGATGAATAATTTGGATCCGGATGTCGCGGAGCGACCGGAAGATCTGGTGGTCTACGGCGGCATTGGCCGTGCCGCCCGCAACTGGCAGTGTTTTGATAAAATCGTCGATAGCCTTAAAAATCTGGAACAAGATGAAACTTTACTTGTGCAATCCGGAAAACCGGTTGGCGTTTTCAGAACTCATGAAAATGCTCCGCGAGTGTTGATTGCCAATTCGAATCTTGTGCCCCATTGGGCCACCTGGGATCATTTTAATGAACTCGATAAAAAAGGGCTGATGATGTATGGGCAGATGACTGCCGGCAGCTGGATTTATATTGGTAGCCAGGGCATCGTGCAGGGTACCTACGAAACTTTTGTTGAAATGGGATGCCAACATTTTGATGGAAATCTTTCTGGCAAATGGATCCTCACCGCTGGCCTTGGTGGCATGGGCGGCGCTCAGCCGCTAGCCGCGACAATGGCAGGGGCGTCAATGCTTGCGATTGAATGCCGTAGCGATCGGATCGACTTTCGCCTGCGCACCCGCTATCTGGATAAGCGGGCGGAAACTCTGGATGAGGCCATGGCAATGATCAACGAAGCGACGGCAAAAGGCGACGCTGTCTCTGTTGGTTTATTGGGTAATGCTGCCGAGGTTATCCCGGAAATGATACGGCGCGGCATCAAACCAGACGCGGTGACCGACCAGACATCGGCGCATGACCCGGTCAATGGCTACCTTCCCATTGGCTGGAGCGTTGAGGAGTGGGAGCGCAAAATTGAATCGAGCCCAAAGGAAGTGGAAGACGCTGCGAAGAAAGCCATGGCCGTTCATGTGAAAGCCATGCTTGAGTATCACAATATGGGTATTCCCACATTTGATTATGGAAACAACATTCGACAGGTTGCTTTTGACGAAGGTGTTGAAAAGGCTTTTGATTTTCCAGGCTTTGTGCCGGCCTATGTGCGACCGCTTTTTTGCCGCGGGATAGGGCCGTTCCGATGGGCGGCGCTTAGTGGCGATCCGGAAGATATTTATAAAACAGATCAAAAGGTGAAGGAGCTTATCCCGGATAATCCACATCTGCACAATTGGCTGGATATGGCCCGGGAACGCATTCAGTTTCAGGGCCTTCCCGCCCGCATATGTTGGGTGGGTCTCGGGGATCGTCACAGACTTGGTCTCGCCTTCAATGAAATGGTCAAAAATGGTGAGCTAAGTGCCCCTGTGGTTATTGGCCGGGATCATCTTGATAGCGGCTCTGTCGCGAGCCCTAACAGGGAAACAGAAAGCATGATGGATGGATCCGATGCGGTGTCGGACTGGCCGCTGCTTAATGCTCTCCTGAATACAGCGAGCGGTGCCACATGGGTATCGCTGCATCATGGTGGTGGCGTCGGCATGGGCTTTTCGCAGCATAGTGGCGTGGTGATCATGTGTGATGGTACCGACGCCGCAGCGGAACGTATCGGTCGTGTGCTTTGGAATGATCCGGCCACCGGCGTGATGCGCCATGCGGATGCAGGTTATGACATCGCTAAAGACTGTGCCCGCGCAAAGGGGCTCAACCTACCGATGCTGGAGGATTAGAGTATGAGATTTGAAATTAACCCCGGCCATCTGACTTTAAACCAACTAAGATCTCTTTACCGCAACGAGAAGCAATTATCAGTACTTGATGACGCTTGGGATGTCATTCGCGCGTCCCGCAAGGTGGTGGATGACATAACTGAAGAGGGGCGGACCGTTTATGGAATTAACACCGGCTTTGGCTTGTTGGCGCAAACCTCCATTTCCTCCGATGAACTGGAACTGCTGCAAAGCAATCTGGTGCTTTCCCATAGTACCGGCATTGGAAAACCGCTTGATGACGATGTGGTGCGGCTGATCTATGCGCTCAAAATTTCAAGCTTGGCGCAGGGTCATTCTGGCATCCGGGCATCGACGATGGAAGCATTCCTCGCCTTTATCAACGCGGGGATCATTGCCGAGATTCCTGAAAAAGGATCTGTGGGCGCATCCGGTGATCTGGCGCCACTTGCTCACATGACAGCGGCACTGATGGGCGAAGGTTTTGTGCGTCTTGATGGCGAGCGAATGTCAGCAGCGGACGCCCTCATTAAGGTTGGTCTTGAGCGGCATTCACTTAGCTCGAAAGAGGGGCTAGCTTTTCTAAACGGGACACAAGTTTCAACGGCGTTGGCGCTTAAGGGACTGTTTCAAGTGGAAGATATTTTCGCCGCTGCCGTGGTTGCGGGTTCATTAAGTGTTGACGCGCTCATGGGAAGCGTGGCTCCTTTTGATGCGCGCATTCATATCGCCCGCGGTCAACCCGGTCAGATCACCGTGGCGGCAAAGTATAAAGACCTGCTTCAAGACAGCGAGATTAACCTGGCGCACCATGACTGCGATAAAGTACAGGATCCTTATTCCTTCCGCTGTCAGCCGCAAGTCATGGGTGCCGCCCTTGATCTTATTCATAGTGCCGCGCACACGCTGCTGATCGAAGCAAACGCGGTTACCGATAATCCCCTAATATTCACTGACAACGGCGATGTGATTTCCGGTGGTAACTTCCATGCGGAGCCGGTGGCTTTCGCCGCTGATATTCTTGCCATGGCCATTTCTGAAATCGCCAGCATTTCTGAACGGCGCCTGGCTGTACTGGTGGACCCGAAAATGAGCGATCTACCGGCGTTTCTCGTCAAGAACAGTGGGGTTAATTCAGGCTTTATGATTGCGCAAGTTTCCGCGGCGGCACTGGTTTCCGAAAATAAAACCATGGCCCATCCCTCCAGCGTCGATAGCATTCCAACAAGCGCCAATCAGGAAGATCATGTGAGTATGGCAACCTATGGCGCACGGCGGCTTATGGATATGTGTGAAAATAGTGCGGCGGTTATTGCAATCGAACTTCTAGCCGCAGCACAAGGCATTGATTTTCGCGCACCACATAAAACGTCCTCTAAGCTACAAAACTACTATAATCTGATCCGCAAGAATGTTCCCCATTATACGGTCGATCATTATTTTGCGCCTGACATAGACCGGGCAACAAAAATGGTTCTTGCCGGACAGTTTGCTGCTGATGTACTGGATATTCTGCCATCCAAGGTGGCGCAATGAGTGAAATGTATCACTGCAAAGAAGGGAACTCGCCGTTGCTGGTCAGCATGCCTCACGTAGGACTTGAAATCCCGGACGGCTTAAAGACGGACATGACCGATGTGGCACTGTCGCTAGAGGATACAGACTGGTATGTAGACCGGCTTTACGATTTTCTGGAAGATATGGATGTTTCAGTCATCTCGGCAAAATACAGCCGTTATGTGGTCGACCTTAATCGCGGCACAGACGGCAAAAGCTTGTATCCGGGTCAGAAGGTGACGGAGCTCTGCCCAACGACCACATTCAGCGGAGCACCTCTATATAAGGATAGGAAGAGCCCTGACGAAGAAATGAGAGTAGGCACATACTGGCAGCCGTATCATGCCAAAATCCAAGGTGAACTCATACGCCTTAAAGAAAAGCACGGCTTTGCCCGGCTGTGGGATGCCCATTCGATCCGCAGTCATGTGCCTGAACTTTTTGATGGTCGGCTCCCGGATTTAAACCTGGGTACGGGAAATGGCATCTCCGCCAGTCACGTGCTTACCGAAAAGCTGGACCGGATTATTCAGTCATCGGATTACACGACAGCACTGAATGGCCGTTTCAAAGGGGGTTACATTACCCGCCATTATGGGGATCCAGAAAACAACATTGATGCTGTCCAGCTTGAAATATCGCAAGTAACTTATATGGATGAAGCGCCGGACAATGCCTTTAGGCAGGATAAAGCAGATCGGCTGAGGCCGATTTTAAAATCACTCATTGAAACAATGATGGTTGAATAAAATTAATTTGTTTTTATGATGGGCAGATGAACCAATAAAAGTGGATGAAAGCGCATGCAGAATATTTTTGTGCAGATTAAATGTGAACTTGGAAAAGTCTATGACGTGGCGGAAGCGGTTGTCGATAACGTAGAAGAAGCCGAAGACGTTTATTCCATTTCCGGAGCCTTTGATCTGATGGTGAAATTTCATCTTGGTGATGATATTGATATCGGCCGCTTTGTGAATGAAAATGTGCAACCCATACCGGGGATAAAAGACACTTTCACGATTATGACCTTTAAGGCATTTAAGTAGTTAGTCCCCGCTTACATAGGTCGTAAGTTTTGCGAGGATAGCATCCAAAGCCTTTCTTTCTTTTTTATCAAGTTGTTTAAGCAGTTTTCGTTCGTATTTTTGCACGAGTGGGACAATCTTCTGGTAGGTTTCCTGACCTTTTGATGACAGCGATAATTCAGAGCGACGTTTATCGTCGTCTGCAAAAGTTCTCATCACCATGTCATTCTTGATCATATTGCCCACGGCGCGGCTGACAGCAACTTTATCCATCGCTGTTTTTTCCGCCACAAAGGCGGCAGAAACGCCGCTTGAAACCCCCAGTACTGCCATAACACGCCATTCAGTGTGAGCGATGCCAAATTTTTCGGTATAAAGCTTTGCCAGGTCCTGGCTCACCAGATTGGTTAAATACGAAAGTTGATACGGTAAAAATTCTTCAAGATGCAGTTCAGACTTACTCATATTATCTTTTTCCAACTTGCCAATCAAAAAGGCTTGCAAATAGTTTCATTTGTAACTATTATAAGTACATAACTGATTTTGGTCAATAGTAAAACATTTGCAGGAAAGAGCAAGGACATGAAACTGGCATCATTAAAGCACGGCCGCGATGGTAAACTCGTTGTGGTCTCAAAGGATCTTTCAAAATATGCACTGGCAACCAATGTCGCCGCCACCATGCAACAGGCCCTGGATAATTGGGAGAGCTGCGAAACAGGACTAAAGGCGATTTATGACGATTTGGAAGCTGGTAAAATTGCCGGTCATGATTTTGATCCTCACCAATGTGCTGCACCACTTCCGCGCTCATACCATTGGGTTGATGGCAGTGCTTATGTCACCCACGTGGAGCTGGTCCGTAAGGCCCGCGGCGCGGAACTACCACCAAGTTTCTGGGAAGATCCGCTTGTTTATATGGGCGCTTCAGATGCCTTCATCGGGCCGCACGATGACATTCGCGCAGGATCAGAAGATTGGGGCATTGATCTTGAAGCGGAAGTAGCGGTAATCACCGACGATGTGCCCGCAGGTATCAAGGCTGAAGACGCTGGCAAGCATATTAAGCTTGTTTCAATCCTCAATGACGTATCACTTAGAAATCTAATTCCGGCGGAGCTGGGTAAACAATTTGGTTTTTACCAGTCAAAGCCCTGGACCGCGTTTGCGCCGGTGTTTGCCACCCCGGATGAACTCGGTGATGCCTGGGACGGCTGTAAGCTGCACTTACCGCTATATGCATATGTGAATGGTGAAAAGTTAGGCTCACCCAACGCTGGCATCGATATGACCTTTGATTTTTGTCAGTT
>JANQJN010000140.1 GCA_028281625.1 Emcibacteraceae bacterium
CTTCCCCGCAATTCAGGGAACTGCGGGGGTCCAAAAAGCTCTGTTAACGGAAGTGATTCTATTTAAATCACCGCCAAACCATTAATCGTCAGGTAGCGCGTACACCCGGAATTCACCAGGATAAGCACCGCCGGAAACAGCAACACAAATGTACTGTTTGCCGTCGATCGAATAAGTCATTGGCGAGCCGGATTGACCGGCAGGCATCCAAACTTCACCAACCTGTTCGCCGGTCACTTTATCGTATGCGCGAAGCATTGCACCGCGCTCACGGTCACCAGGGTTGGTTACGCGTGGATCACCCATAATCACCAGTGTTTTGGTAACCACAAGACCTACAGCACCGCTTTGACCGGTTTTCGGAATGTCCATGCCGCGAAGCATTGGATGGTTGCGAACGTTGTCCGGTGTTTCACCATGTGGTGTTTTCCATAGGACTTGACCTGCGTTCATATCAATCGCTGAAATAACACCATATGGTGGCTTCAGGATCGAAAGGCCTTCCACGTTCAGGCTTGGAACCACAACTGGTGGACCGTCATAAACCGGATAGTTTACTTCGGACGGTGCGTCAGGGTTCTGACCTGTTCCCGCAGCGTTACGCATGCGGAAAGGCTCACCTTTACGACCCGCCATATAACGAACGTTTGAATAACCTTCTGGTGGCGGTGCAAGCGATAGGTTGTTCAGTGCAACCATGGATGCTGGTGCATACACGATACCGGTTTCAGGATCGAATGACGCACCCGGCCAGTTTGTACCGCCGTTTGTCGCACCGATGTTAATGGCACCAAGAACGCCGTTCACATCACCTTCGAGTGGTGGGTTATACATACCGCCATTTGACCAGTCCCAAAGATGCTGCTTATCAAGAGCCATTTGGCGAAGTTCCGGTGTAAAGTCAATAAAGTCATCCGGCAGGTTCAGCTGACCACGGCCATAGTGCATGCGCTCTGGTGGCATAGGCTGTGTTGGCGAGTACCACTCACCAGGCACGCTGCCCTGCGGTACTTCTTTCTCAGGAATATCCCAAATCGGCTCACCAGTCAGGCGGTCAAATGCATAGATGAATGCCTGCTTTGTTGGCAGGGCAATGATCTTGCGTTCTTCACCATCTATGGTTACGTCCATAATCAGCGGCGCTGAGGATAGATCGTGGTCCCAAATCGGATGGTGAACCACCTGGAAGTGCCAGCGATATTCGCCGGTATTCAGATCAACAGCTACAAGGCTTTCACCGAAGAGGTTGTTACCCGGGCGGTGACCGCCGTAGAAGTCTGATGATGGTGATTCAACGGCCAGGAATACCAGCTCGTTTTCTTCGTCCACTGTGATTTGTGTCCATACGCCGGTGTTACCGTTGCGCTCCCACGAATTATCGAGCCAAGTGTCGTTACCGAACTGACCAGGACGTGGAATAGGATCAAACTGCCATACTTTTTCACCGGTACGCACATCGAATGCACGAACAAGTCCTTTGGTGTTGTTATAGTTATCGATGGTCATGCCTTCTTTCATCGCTGAACCAACGATGATCAGATCACCTGTGACGGTTGGTGTTGAGTGAAGACCAATTTCACCGGTTACCAGGTCGATTTGGTTTTCATTACCCTGTACGGCGCCAACTTTAAGATCTACGATACCGTCGCCATTTGGACCAAATGAACTGATTGGAATACCAGTGTGGGCATCCAGGGACACCAAGCGATAACCCGTTGTTACGTAAATAACGCGGTCATCACCATTGCCGTCTGACCAGTAGGAAAGGCCGCGACCGGATAGTTGACGCGGGGCAAGACCTGCGCGAAGACCTTCGCGCATGCTGTGAAGCCACATAAGCTCACCCGTTGCACCATCAAGGGCAATCGCTGTACGGCGTGTACCTGCTGTCGCATAAAGCACGCCGTCGATCATCAACGGTGATACTTCAAGCTTATACTCGCCGCGTGTTCCCAGGTTTTTGGTTGAAAAGGACCAAACCATTTCCAGATCTTCGAAATTATCCGCATTGACCTGGTCAAGTGGTGAATAGCGGGACCCTTTAATGTCCCCCGTATAAAACGGCCATTCACCATTTGAAGTGTCTGGAGCCTGCGCATTGGCACTGAACGATGAAATGCCAACAGTGGCCATCGCCAGAACAAGCGCAGATTTGATTAAGTTAAATTTCATTCTTATCTCCCATTTAATTATGATGAAATTTTGTGATGAATGATTGTTGCCCCCAAAACAACTAAACCCTGTTGATCATAAGATCATCAATGCTTCAGTTCAAGATTAATTCATTATTGTTCAGCAGGATTTAACGCATTCCAAGTGATTCTTTTTAAACGGCTATTCTGATAGGGAAGTTCCGTTCTTCCCGCAGGAAAGTTATTTTGCTGCATAATAAACGCGAGTATATCAGCTTTTACCCGCCTTGGAACACCGCGTGGATCATCAAGTGGCATGGTTTCACGAAGGCGCTGGAAAAGAATATCAACACCCATTCCGTCCCAGTTATAGATAAACGCACCCTGCTTCAGAGTTGGTGCTTCTTCAATCCCCTGCATTTGTGATCCGTGACAGGCACCGCAGTGCTGCTGATAGAGTGGTTCACCGCGTACTGCTTGTGCTTCAGTGTAAGCACCGTCCCATACGTTTGTAACAGCTTGGGCATTGGCTGTCGTCGAAATTCCGAGACTTGCCGCAGCCAAAATAGATACTTTAATGATATGCTTCATTTTCTTCTCGTCTTTTTAATTAAATAAGTATGGGGGTCAGTTCACGACCCCCACGACTCATTATATCAATTATATCGTGTTTCTTAGTCATCTGGAAGGGCATATACCCGGAATTCACCCGGATAAGCGCCACCGGAAACAGATACACAAATATACTGTTTACCATTGATCATGTATGTCATTGGTGAACCGGACTGACCGGCAGGCATCCAAATTTCGCCAACCTGATCACCCGTCATTTTATCATAAGCACGCAGCATTGCACCGCGCTCACGGTCACCAGGGTTGGTTACGCGTGGATCACCCAAGATCACAAGTGTCTTGGTCACCACGGTTCCAACACTTCCGCTCTGGCCGGTTTTTGGAATATCCAAACCTTGAAGCATTGGATGATTGCGAACGTTATCTGGTGTTTCACCGTGCGGCACATTCCACAGAACCTGACCGGCATTCATATCGATCGCAGAAAGAACACCATAAGGTGGCTTCAGGATAGATAGACCTTCCACATTTAGCGAAGGAATAACAACAGGCGGACCATCATAAACCGGATAGTTCACTTCTTCCGGTGCGTCTGGGTTCTGGCCTGTACCGGCCGCATTACGCATACGGAAAGGTTGGCCTTTACGGCCAGCCATATAACGAACATTTGAATAACCTTCCGGTGGTGGTGCAAGTGACAAGTTGTTCAGGATATTTGTCGATGCCGGTGCATAGACGATACCGGTTTCAGGATCGAATGATGCACCCGGCCAGTTTGTACCGCCGGTTGTCGCACCAATGTTAATCGCTCCAAGGACGCCATCCACGTCACCAACTAGCGGTGGGTTATACATAGCGCCATTTGACCAGTCCCAAAGATGTTGTTTATCAAGCGCCATTTGACGAAGTTCCGGCGTAAAGTCAATAAAGTCATCGGGAAGGTTCAACTGCCCACGACCATACCCCAGGCTATCCGGTGCCTTTGGTTGGGTTGGTGAATACCACTCACCCGGTACATTCCCAATTGGAACTTCTACTTCTTCAATGGGCCAGATTGGCTCGCCGGTTACACGGTCAAACGCGTAAATCCAGGACTGCTTTGTTGGCAGTGCGATAATTTCACGCTCTTCACCATCAATGGTCACATCCATGATCAGCGGTGCTGAGGATAGATCGTGGTCCCAAATTGGGTGATGAACGATCTGGAAGTGCCAGCGATATTCGCCAGTGTTCAGATCAACGGCTACAAGGCTTTCGCCGAATAGGTTGTTACCCGGGCGGTGACCGCCGTAGAAGTCAGAAGAAGGGCTCTCAACCGCAAGGAAAACAAGCTCGTTTTTCTCGTCAACGGTAATTTGTGTCCAGACACCCGTGTTACCATTGCGTTCCCAGCCGTTATCCAGCCAAGTGTCGTTACCGAACTGACCAGGGCGTGGAATTGGATTAAATTGCCAGATAAGTTCGCCTGTTCTTACGTCGAACGCACGGACAAGACCTTTGGTGTTGTTATAATTATCAATGGTCATGCCTTCTTTCATCGCCGAGCCAACAATGATCATGTCGCCAGTTACTGTTGGTGTCGCGTGAAGGCCGATTTCACCAGTTACCAGGTCAATCTGGTTTTCATTACCTTGTACGGCACCAATTTTTAGATCAAGAATACCATCGCCATTGCCACCAAAGCTTTCAATCGGAACGCCAGTGTGCGCGTTCAATGCAATCAAGCGGTAGCCAGTTGTCACATAAAGCACCCGATCATCGCCGTTACCATCTGACCAATAGGAAAGGCCGCGACCGGAAAGCTGACGTGGGGCCATACCGCCACGGAGCCCTTCGCGCATGCTGTGGATCCACATTAGTTCGCCAGTTTCGCCGTCAAGAGCAATTGCAGCACGACGTGTGCCTGCCGTTGCGTACAGAACACCATCAATCATGATCGGCGTTACTTCAAGTTTATATTCGCCGCGTGTACCGAGATTTTCAGTAGAAAAAGACCAGACCATTTCCAGGTCTTCAAAGTTATCTGCATTGATCTGATCAAGCGGGGAATAGCGGGAACCTTTCATATCCCCGGTGTAGTGATGCCATTCACCATTCGTGGTTCCCGGCTCATCCGCAAGAACACTTGATGACATCAGACCAGTGGTCAACGCCGCAAGTGTCAATACGGATTTCTTAAAGTTAAGCATTATGCTTTTCTCCCTTATTAAGCATTTACGAATATGTATTTCGTCACATTATCTATGTCCGACTGAGAATCGGATGCTTTTGTTTTGTTACAATGTAACTGCGCCTCTTATAGGGATTTAAAGGGAGCGTGTATAGCTTAAAGTGCTCAAAATTTCGTGAAACCTTGGAAAAAATAATGAATCGCACAAAACTCGTAGACTGGAACACCTGGTTTTGAGGGTCACACATAATATTCGAATGTACTAATGTAAGAGAATTGTAATATTTTCGCTTTTTTGTTCAAAAATCCAAATGACTATGTTATACGGCTACAGCGTTCAAGAGTTATAATATAACATTCAACGCTCAGAGCGCATTGGGAGGCGCCAATTCGAGATGGGTATGTTGGCGTAGTAGAGAATATAATTTATTTAGAAAGAATATTATGAAAGTTCAATTTTCAAAGCTTGCTTTGCTGAGCGCAACAATGCTGGGTACTTTGCCCGTGGCGGCGTATGCGCAAGATTCAGGCGAAGAAGAAGTTGTTACCGTTACCGCCACACGCAGCGAGCGATTGGCGACCGAGGTGATCGGTAACCAGGCTTCTGTTTCAGGGGCAGAAGTACAATTTATTAGTCCTACACATATTAATGAAGCATTGCTCGGTATAGCCGGGGCTAATATTTCGAGAAACAATGGTCAGGAATCACTGATTTCATTGCGCTCACCGGTTTTCACGGGGGCGGGTGCTTGTGGTGCCTTCCTCACCGCTCAGGACGGTATTCCACTTCGAGGCGCTGGTTTCTGTAACGTAAACGAATTGTTTGACGGTTTTTCCGAACAGGCCGGACGTATTGAAGTGATCCGTGGACCGGGTTCAGTTCTATATGGTTCGAACGCCATGCATGGTGTTATTAATATTGTGTCACAGGAAGTGGGTGACGCAAGTTCATACGTGAGTGCCGAAGGCGGATCATGGGGATATCTCAAGTTTAATGGCAGCGCAGCCTTTAAAGACGGCAACAGTGGTTTTCGTGTAACCGGAAGTGTGATGCACGATGGTGGTTATATTGAGGAAAGTGGATTTAACCAGCAAAAAGGCCAACTGAGACATGAATATGATAATGGTGAACTTTCTATAACGTCAAATCTGATGGTTACAAACCTGGATCAGGAAACTGCTGGTTATCTGGTGGGTGTCGATCTTTATAAAGATCCAGTAGCTGCACAAACCAATGCCAATCCGGAAGCTTTCCGTAAAGCGAAATCCTTCCGTTACTGGTCAACCATTTCAGCGGATGTATCTGACAACGTCAGAATGCAGTTCTCACCATACGCGCGTAGCATGGATATGGAATTCCTGATGCACTTCCTGCCGGGTCAGCCGCTTGAAGAAAATGAGCAACAAAGCATCGGTTTCCAAAGCGCCTTCTATATTAATGAAGGGGGCCAGTTTGAATTGATTGCCGGGGTTGATGGCGAGCTTGGTAAAGGTGAGCTAAAACAAACCCAGGAAAACCCGACCCAGGGCTCTGCATTCCTGCAAGCGACCATCCCAGCTGGTAAGCAATATGACTATGAAGTGAGCACCGGGCTTATCGCAGGATTTTTGCGCGGTGAGTATGATGTAAATGATGAACTGACTTTTATGGGCGGCGTGCGCGCAGAACACATGAAATATGACTATGATAATCGCATGAACAGCGGTCGCGTTGACGAGAACGGTAACACCTGTGGCTTCGGGGGATGTCGCTATACCCGCCCGGAAGATCGTGAAGACAGCTTTAACAATGTCTCATTCGAAGCCGGAATGCTTTATAGGCTAAATGAAGAAAACAGTTTCTTCGCCCGATATAGCCGCGGTTTCCGTGCACCGCAAGCAACGGAACTATACCGCTTGCAAGTGGGTCAGCTGGTTGCTGATATTGATAGTGTCAAGCTGGACAGTTTTGAAGCGGGTATCCGTGGTATCAGCGATGACTACTCCTATGAAGTCGCTGGATTTTATATGAAAAAAGACAATGTGATCTTCCAGGATAATCGGGTTAATGTGGACAATGGTGCCTCAAAACATATTGGTGTGGAAGGTATGTTTGAATACCGCTTCCCGATTGACGTAAGCATCCGTGCAAGTGGTAGCCTTGCGGAACATACTTATGACTTTGATTATTTCTCAGGGGATATCAACTGGAACGGTCTTGATATTGATACGGCACCACGAAACTTCGGCAGCATTCAGCTGAATTGGATACCGGCGGACAAAGTGAAGGCTGGTCTTGAGTGGATCTGGATGGGTTCATACTATATGGAGCCAACCAACACTTACCAATATGAAGGTCACAACTATTTCAACCTTCGTGTTGAAGCGGAAGCCATGGAGAATGTGGATATCTTCCTACGGGTGATGAACATCACCAACGTTCGTTATGCGGAACGTGCCGATTGGGCAGCGTTTGGTGTGGGTGAGCGTTACTTCGTGGGTAAACCGCGTGGCGTTTATGGTGGATCACGTATCCGTTTCTAAAAGTTATATCTAGAATTTAAAGAGGTCTGCGTACATGCGCGGGCCTTTTTTTATGTGATCTGGGCTTTACAGTCATTCGGGGGATGGCTATTGTTTTTGCGATTAAATAGATTCCATTTAAGGGGCAGAAATAAAATGAAAAAACTACTGATTTTAATGATGTTTGCGGTTGCTGGCTGTTCCGCACAGGACGGCGGAGACATGCAACAGGCAGAGGATTCCGGTACTGAAGAAGCAGCCGTTTCCGAAGAAGTGGCCCGCTGGCAGGCACAGGCTCAAAATATCACCATCATTCGTGACAATTGGGGTGTGCCACACATTTACGGTAAAACGGATGCGGACGCTGTCTTTGGTGTGATGTACGCCCAGGCCGAAGACGACTTTAATCGTGTTGAAGTCAATTACATGAACGCAATGGGGCTTCTGGCCCAGGCCGAAGGAGAAAGTGAAATTTACCGTGACCTTCGCATGCGTCTATTCATTCAGCGTGATGAAATGAAACGCCTTTATAACGAAGCCCCGGACTGGCTTAAGAAACTGATGGATGCTTATGCCGACGGACTTAACTACTATCTTTATACCCATCCGGAAGTAGAGCCAAAAGTAATCAAACGCTTTGAGCCTTGGATGGCGCTTTCTTTCTCGGAAGGCAGCATCGGCGGTGATATTGAGCGGGTTTCTATTTCGGAGCTTGAGAAATTCTATGGCGGCGCGACTGAGATGGCAGCAGCTCCAGACCGTGTTGATTGGGAACCACGGGGTTCAAACGGTATGTCCATTGCCCCTGAAAAAACAGTAAATGGTAAAGCCCTTCTTTATATCAATCCACATACAACCCATTACTTCCGTGAGGAAGCTCATATGGTCAGTGAAGAAGGCCTAAATGCTTACGGTGCCCTTACCTGGGGTCAGTTCTTCATCTATCAGGGTTTTAGTGAGTATAATGGCTGGATGCACACATCAACCCGTTCTGACGTGATTGATGAATATTATTACAGTGAAATCATCGAGCGCGACGGCAAGCTTTACTATATGTATGGCGATGAAGAACGCGAAGTGAAGCAATCGGTGGAAACCGTCGAATATAAAGCCGAAGACGGTTCAATGGCGTCACGTGATTTCACCATCTATCATACGCACCATGGCCCGGTGGTTCGCTCTGATGAAGAAGGACGTTGGATCGCGACACAGCTGATGAATATTCCGCTTACGGCGCTTAATCAATCCTATACGCGGACCAAAACCAAATCATATGAAGAGTTTTATGAAATGATGAGGCTTAAATCCAACTCATCAAACAACACGGTTTATGCGGATAAGGACGGCAATATCGCTTATTTCCACGGAAATTTCCATCCGATCCGGAACACAGATTATGATTTTAATCATCCTGTGGATGGCAATAATCCAGATACAGATTGGAAAGGGCTTCATCCAGTAGAAGAAGCCATTAATTCTCTAAATCCTGGTTCAGGATGGCTTTATAATGCCAATAACTGGCCGTTTTCTCTCGCAGGACCGGATCATAGTCCGAAAAAGGAAGATTATCCTGCCTATATGTCAGTTAACTTTGAGAATCCACGTGGTGAGCATGCACTTAAACTCTATCCGAATATTAATGATTTTGATATCGATAAGCTGATCGAAGTGGGTTATGACGGACTTCTTCCGGCGTTTGAACGGTTTGTTCCGGTTCTAAAGGCAGCCTATGATGCGAACCCAGACGAGAGCCTCAAAGATGCTGTGGATATGCTGGTGGCATGGGATAAACACACCAGCATGGAATCCGTTGAAACATCGCTTGCTCATCACTGGGGCAATGAGCTTTGGGCGCTGCTCCCTCGTGGTCGCGGTATTGACCCTTATGACGCATATGAATATGCGGAAACACAAATTCCCGGTGAGCAGTATCTGGCGACACTGAAAGCAGCCATCGAGCGTATGGAGGCAGATTTCGGCACCTGGCAAATCGCCTGGGGTGAGATCAACCGCTTCCAGCGTAATGATGGCAGCATACGTCAAACCTTTGATGACAATAAGCCAAGCTATCCAATGGAACTTGCGTCCGGTCGCTGGGGTGCGCTGGCATCTATTGGAACACGTCAGTATCCGGGTACCAAAAAATGGTACGGTACGAGCGGCAACAGCTTTATCGCCGCCATTGAATTTGGTGACCGTGTTACGGCGAAGGCATTGATGGCTGGTGGTCTAAACAGTGATCCGAGCTCACCGCATTTCTTTGATCAAGGTGAAATGTATGGCCGCGGTGAATTCCGCGATGTGCATTATTATCGCGAAGATGTGGAAGCAAATGCGACACGTACTTATCACCCCGGTGAATAAGTTCGCGAAATAAAAATTTAATCATGGGCTGGACAATTTAATTTGTCTGGCTCATTTTTTTGCGCTAAAGGAAAAAAGCAATAAGCATTAAGAAGGGCCCTCATATGAAAAAATGGCTGATAAGAATCGCGATGCTGCTGGGTGCGATTTCGCTACTTGCATTTGGTGTGGTTTATTTTGGTTTCAGGGCCAGCCTTCCTGAACTTGAAGGATCCATCATTACAACTTCTGTGAGTGCGCCGGTTAGCCTTGAACGCGATGAAAATGGTGGCGCGACAATAACTGCCGCGACCCGAAGGGATCTTTCATATGTGACTGGATTTGTACACGCGCAGGAACGTTTTTTTCAAATGGACCTTGGAAGGAGGCTTGCGGCTGGTGAGCTTTCCGAATTGTTTGGAGCGCTCGCCATTAATGCGGACAAAAGAAATCGAATCCACCGTTTTCGAAGCCGATCGCAAGCTGCCGTATCAATGCTTGGCGAAGCGGATCGGGAACTGCTGAGTGCTTATGCAAAAGGGGTCAATGACGGACTTGCTGCGCTTGGCGCAAAACCCTTCGAATATTGGTTGCTGGGATCAGAACCAGAATCCTGGAAAGCCGAAGACAGTTTTCTCGCCGTTTATTCCATGTTTTTTACCCTGCAGCCATCAGACGGAAGTCAAGAATGGAACCTTCATTTAATGCGAAGCTCATTACCGGAAGATCTTGCTGATTTCTTGCTTCCTGACCGTACGCCATGGGATGCGCCGCTGCAACTTGATGAAGGGGATTATGTTGAGCTGGCTATTCCAGCCGCACCCCCGGCACAACATGTTTTGAATTCAGACTATCAGCGGGACGATAGTCCGATGCTTGGCAGCAATAACTGGGCAGTGACAGGTGAACTGACTTCGACCGGTGCCGGGATGGTCTCAAATGACATGCATCTTTCGATCCGTTCCCCTTCCATATGGTATAAACTTCGCATGAAGCTTTCGGATGGCTCCCTTGACATCAATGGTGTAACGTTGCCGGGCGTGCCGGCTATTGTGGTGGGCAGCAATGGTTCTGTTGCCTGGGGCTTTACAAATAGTAATGTCGATACATCCGATATCATTGAACTTTCCATCAATCCGGAAAATGAAAACCAGTATCTCACAGCGGATGGCTACAAAGAATTTGAAGTGATTGAAGAGCAGATCACTGCGGCGGACGGTGCGGCAGAAACTATCACCATCCGGGAAACAATTTGGGGCCCCGTGATGGATATGGGCAATGGCAAGCCTTATGCTTATCGTTGGACAGCACATCTGCCAGGAAGTGTCAATTTGGAGCTTCTAAAAATGGAGCAAGTAACTACGGTCCATGATGCGCTTGCGATAGCAGGCGACGTGGGCATACCGACGCAAAATGCCATGCTGGTGGACAGTGAGGGCAATGCCGCCTGGGCGCTGTTTGGCAGGCTTGCCAAACGACCGGATGATGATTCTAACAAAGTGCAAGATTGGTCCGACGGTGCCGCAGAATGGCACGATTGGTACGGCGCATTAGAATCGCCCAAAGTATTAAATCCTGATAACAATCGCCTATGGACCGCAAATTCGCGTGTCGTTTCGGGTGAAGATTTAGCTAAAGTAGGAGTCGGGCGATATGATTTGGGGGCAAGATCGCAACAGATTAAAGAACGTCTTGCAGCGCTAACGGCACCTGTTAGCGAAAATGATCTTTACCAAATCATGCTTGATGACGAAGCTATCTTCTTATCGCGTTGGCAAACCCATCTTGCTGGAATGCTTTTCGTTGCAGAAAATGAAGCTTTCAAACCGTTTCTTGAGCAGATCGAAAACTGGGGTGGTCGTGCCGACAAAAATTCCATTGGTTATCGCTTGGTCAGAGAGTATCGAAATCAGGTAGTGGATACTATGCTCGCGCATCTCAGCGCAACCTGCGTCGCTTATGATGAAAACTGTGATTATGATAGAGCAACGCGGCAGTGGGAAGCACCGGTCTGGCAATTGATGACTGAACGCCCCGCAGGCTGGCTCCCGAATGGCGAAACGGACTGGCAGTTCTTCTTTGAACAACAAGCCTATGAAGCCTGGAGGCCATTATTATTGGGTGAGACGTCCTTAGAAGACCACACCTGGGGTGCGAGAAATACTACGGACATCATTCATCCACTTTCTCAGGCAATACCCGTCCTCGGTAAGTTGACTGATATGCCCAGTGCTTGGCAGTCAGGCGATAGTGAGAATATTCCATATATTACCGGTAGAGCCTACGGCCAATCGGAACGGATGGTGGTAAGTCCCGGTTATGAAGAGCGAGGTATTCTGGATCTACCAGCGGGACAGTCAGCGCATCCGCTGTCACCTTACTTTGGTGCGGGGCATGATGATTGGCTAAACGGCGGTAGGACGCCCTTTCTTCCTGGTGAGGCCAAATGGACGCTTGAGTTCGCACCAAATTAGGGATTGGTCGTAGCTTTACGGTACACCATTTTTGCGGCGGCCAGGTCCTCAAGCGCTGTTCCGACAGATTTAAACAGCGTTGATCTTTCAGGGTTTGGCACTTTAAAACCAGCAGTCACCATTTCCGAAAGCTCAGCGGAAATATCGTTTTTGGTTATGATGCCTTCCTCTATGGGCCTGATAATGTCTCCAGCTTCTGCAAGCGTACCTTCATAGGTATCTACATAAACATTGCACTGGGAGATCACGTCATTGTCGGCTTCGCGCATGTCCGGCGTATAGCCACCCACTAGATCAATATGTTGTTTTTTATTGGGGTTTAGCCATTCGCCTTTTAAAATTGGCTGATTTGCCATGGTGGCGCAGGATATGATATCGCAGCCATCAGCACAATTTTCAGGGTTTTTAATTGGCCTTACTTTGGCTTCTAATTTTGAGCTCAAGTCCTCCGCCAGTGTCTCGGCCTTACCATAATTTCTGCCCCAAATGTATATTTCCTTTAAGTCCCGAACGGATAAATGTGCATAAATCAGGTGATGTGCGATCTTTCCTGTACCCATCACTAGCATTTTTCTGGATCTGGGGTTCGACAGATAGGAAGAGGCCAACGCAGAAGCACAGGCGGTACGCCGCGCGGTGAGTTCGTCGCCGTCCATCAAGGCAAGATTTTCACCAGTGGTTGCGTCCGATAAAATATAAGTGGAACTGACGCTTTCAAGACCTTGTTTGTGGTTCTCGGGACATACCATCACCAGCTTAATACCCAGCATATCGCCTTGTTGCCAGCAAGGCATAAGAAGGAGCAAGTTGTCTGCACCATCACCCGTTTTAATGGTGTGGCTGTGGCGCAGGGGAGCTTCCCCACCTTCTTCAAAAGCATCCCGCAGAGCGTCTACAAGTTCTGCGTAGGGTAGCAGTTCTGCAACTTGTTGCCGGTTGAAATTTTTCACTTATGTTCCTTAAATGAATGATTTATATTTGATTATCTAATGTTAACAATGCCGTAAAACCATATGACACAACAAGTAAATAATTCGCTTTGGCAGCTCTCCCGCAGGTCGGAGATAGAAGTAAATCGCTTAACCGGTGAAGACAAGGCCGATATTGTCGTTATCGGTGGGGGTTATACCGGTTGTTCAGCGGCCCTGCGCCTGGCTGAAGGCGGAGCCGACGTTACATTACTTGAAGCGGAATATAGCGGCTTTGGCGGATCGGGACGCAATGTCGGGCTCACGAATGCCGGACTTTGGCTTAATCCGGAAGATATTGATCAGGCGGTCGGCAATGAATTTGGCAATCGATTAAACGATTATTTAGGCAAGGCACCCGATCTGGTCTATGAGCTGATCAAAAAGTACAACATTGAATGCGATGCGCTTCGAAATGGAACATTGCATCTTGCTCATTCCGGTAAAGGGCTAAAAGCACTGGAAGATCGCGCCTGGCAAATAAACAACCGTGGCGGTAGTGTGATGCTGCTCGATAAGTCGGCGACATATAAGCTAACGAAAGCGGAAAATTATATTGGTGCTATTCATGATATGCGGGGCGGCACCATCCAACCACTTGATTATTGCCACGGTTTGATGGCGGCGGCGAAAAATGCCGGCGCGACGGTCTATAATGGCACGCCTGCCCAAACCATACGTCATCGTCACCGCAAATGGCATATCAAAACCCCAAATGGTATGATTGTTTGTGATCGGGTGCTACTGGCGACCAATGCCTATATTAGAAATGTATCGCCCCTGGTGCGGTCTTCCTTTACTACAATGTATTATAGCCAGATGGCGACAGAACCGCTAAGCAGGGAACAATTGGAACACTTCCTGCCGGGTAAAAATGGTACTTGGGATACGCGCATGGTGATGCGATCCTTCCGTACAGATGCGGCCGGGCGGCTGATCATCGGGACCATAGGGGACATTTATATGGACGGCACGCCACTCTTTAGCGCGTGGGCAGGAAAAGTAGTACGGGATACCTTTCCTGATGTGGGTGATGTGGAATGGGCATACAAATGGGCTGGACGCATTGCGTGCTCCACAAACTTTGTGCCCAATCTTCATGATCTTGGTCGCGGCTTCTATAGCGTTAGCGGATTTAGTGGTCGCGGTATTTCACCCGGCACAGCTTTTGGGCGCACCATGGCAGATTATCTGCTAGGGCGTATTGGTTCCACTGAACTGCCGCTGCCTTTAAAAACAGTTGAACCGGACCGCATGCACCGACTGCGCCAGCTTGGCTTCGAAGCAGGCAGCCAGCTGACGCGTCTCAAAGATCTATTTGTATCCTAATCTTTCTTGTAGCGTTCGAACCATGCCATGATGTTATCCACCTTGGCATTTAGGCGCGAAGGTCTGCCAGCAATGCCATGGGGTGATCCTGGTACACGCACCATGATAGTATCAACGCGAAGTAGCTTAAGTGCTTGATAATATTGTTCAATTTCCGGGATTGGTGTACGCCGATCTTCCTCACCTGTCATGAGAAGCGTTGGCGTTTTTACGTTCCCCACCAATGACATGGGTGAGCGTTTCCAGAAGTGATCTACATGATCCCACGGGTACCCCGGGAATTGATTATAAAGCTGCCCGATGGAACTGTCGGCATAGAGCGTTTTACTGAGCCAGTTGACGATCGGCTTGATCACACCGGCGGCATTAAAGCGGTCGGTAAGGCCGATGGCGTAAGCGGCTGCAATCCCGCCAGCGGACCCACCAGTGATGAACAGATTATTTTCATCCACAAAGCCCAGCTCGATCATGGCATCGACGCCCGAGTTATGATCGGCAAAGTCATATTCGCTTGAATATTTATTATGAAGCAGCATGGAAAATTCTTCGCCGTAACTGGCGCTGCCGCGGTGATTATCGAAAAAGACGATATAACCCTCTGCAGCAAAGCGCTGGAATTCAGCAGAAAATCCAGGGCCATACGCGAGGCTGGGACCGCCATGAATTTCAAGGATCAGCGGATATTTCTTCGTTGGGTCAAAATTGGGTGGTGTCATATACCAGCCCTGTATTTCCTGACCATCGATCGAAGAATTATAGATGATCTCATGAACTTCACCCAGATCCTTGTGGTTGAGGAAGTCTTCATTCAGATGCGTAAGCTGCTTCATGTCGCCGCCATCCATGATGGCGATGTTTGCCGGGCGGGACGCGGTACCATACGTAAAAGCAACCAGCCCACTGTCGGAGACATTATATCCGCCGCTGAGGTAAGGTCGTCCAAGAGATGTCCCGCTTAAGCCTTCCGCAACTACTTCAATATTTCCGCTGAGGTCCACATTGGCGACTTTCCTTACCGCGCGGTCATCATACTGGAAATAAATGCTGTCACTGTCACTTGCCCATTTGATGCTGCCTGCAGGACGGTCCAGGTCAGGGGTGAGAATGCTTTCGTCGCTTCCATCAGCATCCATCACTGCAAGATAGGTCATTTTAAACATCACCGGTTCATTTGATTGCTTGGTAAATGCAATCTTGCTGCCGTCTGGTGAATAGATAGGCAAGCGTTCAGAACCCGGATCATCGGTGATTTGCCTTAGGCTGCCGTCGGCAATAGAAATAGCAAAAATATCCGCTTCTGATGTTTCAAGTTCCCATTCTTCATTCATGTTGGATGAAAATAGAATTTCGGAACTATCCGGTGACCAGCTTAGTGGTCCACCGTGATTAAAATTACCGCTGGTAAGTTGACGGGGCGTACCACCATCAGACGGAATGATGAAAATTTGTGTATAGCCAGGTGAAAGAATGCCGCTGCCGTCGCGCTGATAACGCACCGCATCAATCACATGCATGGGTTCTGCCCAACTTGCACCTTTTGGTTTAGCGGGCGGTCTGGCGAGGGTCGGGTTCTTCACCGGTACGCGGCTGGTAAAGGCAAGCCATTTGCCGTCCGGCGACCATGTGAGGCCACTTGGGGATAGGGTAAGATTGCTCAGGAGTGCCGTTTGACCACTGTCATGCCAGCGCAGGTAAATTTGATTGCTGCCTTCAGCGGCAGAGGTGTACGCAATTTTGCTGCCATCCGGTGACCAGCGTGGCGAAGAATAATTATCGCGGCCCGAGAGCAGCGGACGATTTTCTGAGCCATCAGCCTTTACGCTCCAGATGTTGGAACGGGTCCGGTCGGTCATAATATCGTTTGAGCGACGAACATAAACGATCTCTGACCCATCCGCTGAAGGCTGTGGGTCGGTGGCATATTCCAGATTAAAGACATCTAGCGCGGTGAACTTGCGTTTGTTTTCATCTGACTGCGCGACGGCTGTTCCACTAAAGACTAGCGAAAGAAATAGTGCGGTTCTAAGTAACTTTTTCATTTTTCTCCCCTTCCAGTGGACGACAGATGTAGGCCACCGTGAATTAAGTTTGTTTTATCTGTTTATAAACCGATGAAGAACTGAGGATCAATCGGATAAGTTAATTTCCTTCAATCTGATCCAGAAAGCTATGCCATTTAAGAAGTGGCGGCATAAACCACGGTGTGCCGGAGTAAAATGGTTTAGTCTCAAACGGCAGATCATCAAATGCAGTTTCATATCCGTCTTCACCCAATATTCGTTTTGCGAGCTTTTGGGCCAGATAAATGGTGCGGGTTACACCGGAGCCGCAGTATCCCATGGCAAAATAAAGCCCGTCATGTTCACCCAGATGCGGCGCATGGTCGAAAGTGTAGGCCACTTTGCCGGACCAAGAATAATCAACTTTCACTTTTTCAAGTTCCGGGAAAATTTTACACAGATGCATCTTTAAAACTGGACCATTTATTGATGCTCTGTCCCGCGCATCGGTCCCTCGTGCGCCGAACAAGACGCGCTTGTGATCGGGGCTGGCGCGATAATATTGCACCAAACGGTGATTGCCGCCATGCATGCGTTTGTTGGGAAACAGTCGATCAATTGTTTCCTTTGGCAGCTCTTCCGTTGCAATCATAGCCGAAGTCAACGGTAGAAGGCGCTTCGAAAAGTATCTTCGTGTGCCCGGCGCAAATCGTTTCGTATAACCATTACTTGCTACCACCACATTCTTTGCCAGGATAGTACCTTCAGGAGTTTCAACTTGAATACCACCGGGTTTTTTTTGCGTTGTGCCTACAGGTGTATTTTCAAAAAGTACACCGCCCAATGATAAAACTTTGCGTACCAGCTCACACTGAAGCTTGAATGGATTTAGCCCGCCATCCTGATGATACACCACGCCGCCATGATAAAGATCGGACCCAATCTCTGAGGGAACATCCCCTCTTTCGATCACATCAAAACGAAAACCATCAAGGGTCATCAGGTTTTCACTGTCACGAATGACCGTTTCCAGTGCTTTCTTATTGTTGACACCACGAAAGCGGCCGGTCATTTGAAGATCACAGTTGATGTTTTCTTTTTCGATGAAATTTTTAAAGTAGCTGATGGCATTCATACCTTCTTGCAAAATCGCCATTGCTTTTTCTGCACCATATTTTCTTGTAAGGCCATCAAGGCCAAGTTTATGCAGGCTTGGCCCCACCATTCCACCATTTCTGCCACTAGCGCCATCGCCAATAGACATGGCATCAAATAGTGCAACTGTCTGCCCAGCCCGTAGCAGATGAAGTGCTGTTGCCAGGCCGGTAAAGCCTGCGCCAATTATCACCACATCGACTGACTTTGGTAAATTCTGGGGCAAATTCTGAATTGGTATATGTGGCTTGGAGACGCCAACTTGCCAATATGGTTTGTTTTTATACTCAGGCATTTTTATACTTCCAAAAATTAGATTGCATAAATCGTAACCTTCTATTTATACTTTATAAAGTACCATAGCCGCATTGTTTAGTTTGATAAAAAGAATAAGACGGACAAGCCAAAACATGAATGAGCAGGCCGAGCCAAAAAAGATAAAAAATCTCAAGATTTTGATTGCTGATAGTAATGTTTTTATCGCCAAAACATTACATTCTATTCTCGAAGCATTTGGAGTCAGGAAGATATTTCTGTGTCACTCCTTAAAAGAAGCTGAAAAACGATACTACAATACAGAAATGGACTGTGTATTCGTAGATTTTATGATGGAGAATAGATCGGGGATTGAATTTATCAAAAAGTTGCGAACAAAGCCCGGCGAGAAAAACGATCCCAAGCTCCCTATAATCCTTTGTACTGGCATGACAGACAGGGACACTATTTTTATGGCTCGGGATGCTGGTGTGACGGAAGTTATTGGAAAACCATTCTCACCTGACCAAGTGCTTGAGAAGCTGGAAAATGCCGTCAATAATCCGCGTGAGTTTATCAATGTGGATGAGTTTGTGGGTCCAAATAGACGTCGCCGTACCTTGAATAGATCCGATTTTACCGGTGAGAATGATCGTCGCAAAAATGCCCTGAGCCAAAATAATAGCGGATCGGAAAATTCATGAGTGATGAACAACAAAAAAAGGAAATGCTCGCGCGCGCGAACATGGCGGTCGGTGGCGTTGCCAAGGAATTCGTGGGAAACCTGAACGATCGCGTAGTGGCGCTGGAAAAAGCCATTCGCCAAAATGATCGTGCAGGCGTCATAGAGAAAGCTTACAATCTGGAAACTGAAGCGGCCACATTCGGTTGGCCACGGGTAACCAGGATTTGTAAATGGCTGCGAAAAGTTTTCGCTGGTGATGTTGATCAAATGCCCTCCGCTGAAGACATACTGAAGACACTAAATGCACTAAAACTTATGGTGTGTGATCCGGGTAATCCTGATCCGGCGCGCGATGAGGCATTGTTTAGGGAGCTCTACCCGGTTTTAAAGAAAGCGGTAAACGACATATAAATCCCTGACAAACAAAAAAAGGAGCCCAATTTCAGCTCCTTTTTTGCGCAAATAAGATACTATTGGAGTAATACTTAATTCTAAGCTGCCTTTTCGGCGCGGTTAGCATCTTCGTTTGGCGCATCCGTTCTTTTGTCACGGTGATGCACCATATCATCCATCAGGCAAGTGATCATTTGACTGCCGGTTTTTTCAAAAAGAAACGGAAGGAACGCATGCACCAGACAAGCCATTAGCGCGACAGTCATTTTCGCACAAAAACTAAGCGCAGAAAACATGTGACCGAAATATGTTTCGCCAACTGAGGCCGGATGTTCTGTAAAAGATATACGCATTTTCGTTTCCTAAAATTGATGTCTTGATTATTAATAAGGAAACTAGCACAGGCCTTTTAGAAGTTTTTTGCTTTATAAAGCTAATTTTGTCGTATATTAGGAAAAAATTCTAATATTTCTGCTATTAGTAACAAATATTTTATAGTTACAAACCAAAATAGAGAATAATAAGCGACTTAAACGTAATTTAGTGGTAATTTCGTTGTGCTCTTTATCTCTTCCATCACAAAGCTGGAACTCACATCATAAAGATCATCAATTTTTGAAATGATTTCCTGATATACACGGTCATATTCTTCGATGTCAGGTACAAGAATTTTCAGGGAATAATCTGTTTCACCGCTAAGGCGCAGGACTTCGATTACCTCCGGAATGTGGGTGATAGAATTTTTGAAATTTACCAGCCAGTCTTTTGAATGTTGGCTTGTTTTGATATTAACAATGACTGTGAGGCCCAAATTAAGTTTCTTCTTATTGACGATCGCAACGCGCTTTTCGATATAGCCTTTTTCTTCGAGAATTTGAACACGGCGCCAGCAGGGCGTTGTGGAAAGTCCTACCTTTTCCGAAAGTGCTGAGGTGGAAATTGTTGCATCTTCCTGAAGGCATTTCAGTATTTTTTTATCAAAGTCATCCATAGGCGTATCTTTCATAATCGTAGAATAGAATTCTAAAATAAGCGAATATGAATCGAACTATATCCTAAATTTGAACAATTTAAAAGATCACACCCGGATTAAGGATGTTGTTGGGGTCCAAGGTCCTTTTCAGAAGTTTCATAAGCTCAATCTCTTCTGCGGACCGGCTATGGGATAGCCATTTTTTCTTTTCATGGCCAATACCATGTTCTGCGGAGACAGACCCTTTAATTTCCTTTAACGGACCATATACCAGTTGATCGGATAGATCATGGAGGCTGTCATCACCTTCCCTGGGGCAGACCATCAAATGAAGATTGCCATCTCCGATATGACCTATGACATAGCAGACCATTTCCGGCCAAGTTTCCTGCAAGCTTTTGTGAACCTGATCAATATAACTTTCCATGTCTTTGATGGGCAGACTTACGTCATAAAGGAAAAGAGGTTTGTTTGTGAGGACTGGTTCAAACCCTTCGCGGACGATCCACACGGAATTTCGTTCAGCTTCGGATTTTGGAATAACGGCGTCTCTGATCAGGTTAGTTTCAAGGGCGTCTTCCATAGCCGACATAAAAATGGCGTCGTCTGTCTCCGGGTTGGAGCCGGAACATTCAGTGATGACATAATAGGGATACCCGCGGTTCATGGGTGATTTGTGAAATCCTTCTTCCGTGACTGCATCAAAGTAAGTTCCCCACATGACTTCAAAAGCCGTGAGGCGTGGTCCTGTTTTCTTTTTCATATGTTGCAGCAAATTGATGACACTGCCAAAATTGTCCAGGGCGCACAGGGCGGTTTGTGTGCTTTTTGACGCAGTTTCAAGCTTAATGACCAGGCGTGTTACAATCCCCAGCGTTCCTTCTGAGCCGATGAAGAGTTGCTTTAGGTCATAGCCCGCGTTGTTTTTTAGCATTCTATTCATAGAAGAGAGGATGGTGCCATCCGCTGTCACCACTTCCAGCCCCAATATGTGATTTCGCATCATCCCGTAGCGAATAACATTGATGCCACCGGCATTTGTAGCGGCATTGCCGCCGACGGTGCAGCTACCCCTGGCGCCGAGATCGAGAGGAAAGTAAAAGCCTTTTTCGGCGACCGCTTTTTGCACATTTTCCAGTATGGCACCCGCTTGAACAGTGATGGTGCCACCTATTTCATCAATTTCCTCAATCGCGTTCATACGTTCAAGGGATATGATCAAATGGTCTTTTGTTGAGTTAGCAGCTTGTGCGCATCCAGTAAGACCTCCGTGAGTAACAATAATCTGCCCCTGTTCATTGCAACATTTGACGATCTGAGAGAGTTCCTCAGTCGAGCTGGGCCGCGCCATACCTTTGGCGAAAATGGGCGTAGGATCCCAGTAGCTACTGGCTTTGTTTGCAAGCACATCGCCAGTGGTGATTGTTTTATTGCCAAAGTCACTGATCAGCTTTTCTAAGAATTCACCCATAAACTTCCCTGTTGAGATAACCTTAATTCACGGAGTATAATCACTTGCAAAACAAATTGTCGCGTCAAAAAGGGTATTTTATGAAAAAAATTATAAGTGGACTATTAAGTTTTATTTTAGTGGTGGGACTGGGTTCAAACGTTCTTGCCAAACAAGATGAAAATGGCGACTTGCTGGGTGTCATCAGTAAGGAACAGCTACAGATGGAGCCATTCGCCACCTGGTATAACGAAAGTGATCAGGCCTACACTGTTGATGAAGCAGCAGTTGCCGAACTGGATGCTATGCTTCAGGGGGTAAATATCAAAATTGTCATGGGTACATGGTGTCACGACAGCAAACGGGAAGTGCCGAGATTTTATAAGATACTCTCCACCGCAGATGCCGATCAAAATATGGTGGAGATGATTGCAGTTGACCGAAAAAAGCAGCTTTCTACGGGTGAAATCGATGGACTTGGTCTAACCAATACGCCCACCTTTATTTTCTATCGTGACGGCGAAGAGCTCAATCGGATCGTTGAAACGCCGGTGGAAAGTCTGGAAAAAGACATGATGAAAATTTTGAAAGGTGATGCCTACCGCCATTCAAAGTTGCCCGCTGAAGATGAATAGTAAAGGTTTAATATCGAAGATATTTACGCTTGCCTTTTGTCGTGAGGTTAAAGGGCCATGCTGATTAGAGAGGTGTAGATGTCTCGTGTGCGTTTTAAGATTTCCTGATCCGTTTCAGTCTTTTCTGTTTTACTTGAAAGCCTAAAGTTAGGTTCGTCAATCATTTGGTCACCTAGACCGGACAATTTTATGATCCGATTCCAAACTTCGGGATCAGAACACAATTGCTCATAGCACACAAAGTGTGCGTTATCGGGTTTGTTTCTCGCAAGTGCTTCATATGTGTTGCTCCATAATTCAAGCCAATAGTTGATGTCTGTACGCGCATATTCTGACTTCGCTGAATTCGTAAAAACAAAAGGTTTGTGATCGAGCCCGAATTCATGATGTACCAGCCAATTCATATAGGCTCTTGCAAATGTATCTTCCACTTGGAGTTCGCTGAATTTCTTATGCTGGTTTAAAAGAGAGTAAGCATGAGCTTCTGGATCTCGAAAAGGAATTAATATCAAGGCATTTGGAAAGCCCTTTGCTATGCAGTTTAGGCGTAAGATATTGTTGTTGTTTTTTGATAAGTAAAGAAGATCCGGCTGCGAAGAAGACGTTATTATCGCGTCGACATAATGTCTGAATTTTGTCAGAATCTCGTCGCTTGCAACATGGGGTTCAAGGTGATTGTTTTTAATATAGTCTTCACCCGCAAAAACGCGCCAGAATACCTCCTCCAGTGCTTCGGGACTGTCGGTGCTAACCATTATACCATCCCCATGCATTCTTTCGTGTAACTCAGATTCCTGGTTTGAATTAGCTGTAAATCTGCGCCACATATTTGGGGCTAACACAAAAGGCATATCACGGTAAGTAAGTGAACGATAACGACCCGTTTGATATAAGTGTTTCATAAGTATCGTTGTGCCTGACCTTGCCAAACCTGAGACAAAAACGTGCCTTTTGCTTGATTGGTCTTGACGCATTGATTTTATGGAGGACTGATCCATATCAAAACTCAGCTCCGCTGTTGAACGATAGTTCAGAGCCAGATGATGAAGTGCCTTGTCTAAAAAGTTATATTGACCGTCCCGCAATCGATTTTCTCGCAAAAAAGTAAAGGGTTGCTGAGATGCCAGAATAGATAATACCTGTTGTCGTCGTTAGTTCTATGCCAATGCTAATGTCAAACAATTCGACCAGATAAATTAGTGCGCCAACGATTACCACAGCAATCAGGAAGTAACTGGTCAGCAAAATTGTCGATTTCAGCAGTTTGGCGGAATAGGCGGCAAACACTTTTTCTTTCCAATGATCAGAAATGTTTTTTGAGGCCAGAACAGCTGAAGATTTTTTGCCGATCATTGCAACATCACTCATGGTCTCCTGAACAGGGAGCCTCATTAATATTTCGACAAATAGACAACTGAATAGTAGGAGGAGGACCCAGATCATTCTGACGGATTGTTTTCTGAATGCGCGGTATCAGTTTCAGTTTCTTTATTTTTCATTTTTTTGAAAAACCTTTTAATCGGGTACCAAAAGAATGACAGAATACTTAAAAAAACAGTGCCAATTATTCCAAGAACCACCAATACAACCCCGAGACTGGAACCTGGGCCGCCATAAGCATGCGCTGAAACTGTAAGCAACAAAGAAATAAGCAGACTACTGTTAATCAATTTGAACACACGTTTTCTCCGGCAAAAGGGGTATATTCCGACGTGAATATGACCGCGTCAGAAACAACAAAATTCATATTATCAAAATCTGGCGCTGTGACAAGAATTTCAAGTGTTACGCGTCCTTGGTTGTCAACTTCGAAAAAACGGCCCTGCATCGAACTGGTTATGAATATATTGCCCTTTGCGTCAACATGATGTTTACCGCGCACGCGCGAATAAAAATCATACTCCGCGCCATCCACAAGCGTCTCTATTTCCTGGGTGCTTGGATCAATGGAAATGATGCGGCTATATTCTTCTCCCATGCGGTTGTCAAACACTGTGATCTTGCCATCTGCACCCCAATCAGGATCATGCTGCCTTTTAACGTTACCGATATTGTACCATTTTAGCTTGAATGTATTGGGATCAATAACGGCAATCAGGTTAAGGGAACGCGCGCTCATGAGTAGATCACCCACTTCAAACATGGGAAACTTGTCAGCAAGTGCAGCAGGAAGGGGTTCTATATCATTGAAATGTAGTGGATCCTGATAAAGACCAAAGGGAATATAGCGGTTATTTTGTCCAAGGGTGTCATCGTCGACTCGCTTTATGTCGAACAAGCTGATCTCCTGGTTCGCAGCAATAAGTTTTTCCGGGGAAACAGTTATTACTTCAGCGCCTGTCCGGGTATCAATTTTTCCAAATCCAATGCCCTGTAATCCCCAGAGATTATTTTCTTGCTCATCTGGATAAATTGCGTGATGGAGCAATGTGTCGGACTTCCAGATTAACTCCCCACAACTGTCTATTCTATATGTGCCTGGTTGATCATCACGGGAAAATATAATCGAGTTGTCGTTCAGAATTGTGTAGCCGTGAATGAATTGGCTGCCACCATACATGTTTTCACTGTTTATAATTTCATCTTTGATAATTAAAATATGATCAATTTCGTTGTCGGGTGAGAGGGTCAGTATGGCATGCTGCTGTTTGCCATCAATCTTAAAAAGACCGACAATTACCCGCCAGTTTGTGGATTTTTCTGTTTCAAAATCAGCTGTTCTTATTTTTACACCCTCTATATCTAAGCTGGTGTTATTTACAATATCCTTGAACTGATCCATGTTAGAAAATTCGTTTGGTACCAGCTCCATCTGGTAGTTTGTCTCAAACAAATTTGTAATCACATCGCGTATTTCTCGGGGGACCGTCGCAAATCGATAAATTGCGTCAAAGAGCAGGTTATCGCGGCGGCTTTGTGAACCAAGAACCGCGTACCCAAAAAGGGAGAGCAACACAATAATCAGATAGGTTTTGGTTAAATTTTTTCTCGTAAAAAACTTAGCAAAAGTATTCTTTTCGCTGTCGCCCATAACTTACTCAAATTTTATTGACTTAAAAATTTTCTGGTAAAATACCCTTTTCCACTTTCCAGAAAGTATAATTGGACATCCAACATTGTCAACTAAGCAATATAGTTCGGCTTCTTCCATGTTTTGCGATCAGTGTGATTACGCCAGCAACAATAATAGCTGCAATTATAAACCCTAAATTGAAGCTACTACCTTTGGCGAGCATGACGAAACCATAACCAACCGAGCCTGTGAAGAGGGCATAATACAAAAAAACCATAAAGGTTTTACGGATGACATCTCCTTCCCGGCCAACCATACCTACAACGGCGGATGCGGCAACTACATTGTGAACGCATATGGTATTACCCGCTGCGCCGCCAACCGCTTGCAGGGCGACAATCCAGGTTGGGTCAGCGGCGATGCGCTCACCAACACCAAACTGGAACAGGGAGAACATCATATTGCTGACGGTGTTGCTGCCAGCGACAAATGCACCAAGCCCACCGATGAAAGTGGCAAAGAATGGCCAGGCTTCACCAGCAAGCGCCGCAACCCCTTCAGCCAGCACAATTGGCATTTGTTCGTAGCCGGCGGCGCCACCATTTGAGTTTAGGAACACTTGCACCATGGGTACGGTGAAAACCAGCGCGGCACCGGCAGAAAACATTGTTTTTGCTGATTTTGACCAGGCGTTGCCATATGACCGGCCGTCCATACCGTGAAAAAAGTAAGTGATTACAGATACCAGGATAAACAGTGATGCCGGCGAAAAGAGAAGTTGGGATGACTGACCAATGGATGTACCGAATATGTCGCTAATTCTTATGGTGACAGCATCACTTTGAAGCATGGCAAAAAACGGTAGATCCTGCAATCGCGTCAGAACGAGGAAGGCTGCAACCAGAATATAAGGAAACCAGGCTTTGGTCAGTGACATTGCTTTGCCGTCAATATTATTGTCCCTGATCTCAAAGTCGCTAATCCAGCTTTGTTCCCATTCGCTTTTTGGTGGGAAGTCCCAAATTTCACTGTCCTTTGGCATCAGGAAGCCTTTGCGAGCGGCTGTTACGACAATTGCGAGACCGATCAGGCCGCCAAACAGCGATGGAAACTCAGGACCAAATAAGTTGGCAACCAGCAGATATGGTACTGTCATGGAGAAGGCGGCGAACAGCGCAAATTTCCAGACCTTGAGCCCGTCAGCTATAGAGCGTTCTTTGCCAAAGAAAAGGGTCATGACCGACACAAGGATAAGAGGAATAAAGGTTCCCGCAACAGCATGTATCAATGCAACCTTCGCGGCGATAAAGGCGATAAAGTCAAACCATTCCAGCCCCATTGCGGAAGCGTAAGCCTGGACTTCAGCGTCCCCGGAAAGTCCGACATTTATGCCTACTAGCATTGGGGTTCCCAGCGCACCGAAAGAAACGGCGGTGCTCTGGATGATCATACCGGAAACGACAGCGGACATTGCTGGAAAGCCAAGCCCGACCATGAGCGGAACCACAACGGCTGCAGGTGTTCCGAACCCAGCAGATCCTTCAATGAATGAGCCAAACAGCCAGGCAATAATGATCACTTGAATACGCCGGTCCGGGGTGATGTTTGAAAACCCCTGTCGGATGGTTTTGATGGCGCCGCTTTCTTGTAAAGTATTGAGCAGCAAAATTGCACCGAATATGATGTATATTAGTTCCAGGGCGTCAATGAGCCCATTTACGGAGGCAGCGGCAACTTGAATAAAGGGTATTTGCCAAACCAGAAGCGAAAGACCAACTGCCACAAGATAGCAAATTGGCATCGCCCGGCTTGCTGGCATGCGCAAAATGACCAAAAATACTGCGACGGAAATAATCGGCAGTAGCGAAAGTAGCGCCAATACACCATTGGACATGAGCAATCCCCTATGTTTTATGTTCGCTTCTTAAACTCCTTCTTATTCATCAGCTGCTGTCAGGTTCTATCGACCTTCTTGTTTTGCGGTGCTGGTGAAACGTGAAGCCCTAATTTTGTTGTAATACGCGTTGTTTTGAAAAATAATATAAGCGGATTTTATATTTAGCAATGGGGTGCCAAAATTATAATATGAGTACGCAAGCAAGATCATTGCTAAAAAGGTTATTTCTTCACGGTGTAAATGCAGTTTCGGGAAAGGGTGCCGTTCACGATTTTTTATCATTAAATAAACTCGAAAGCCCCGACGCTATTTTTGC
>JANQJN010000189.1 GCA_028281625.1 Emcibacteraceae bacterium
TGTATTTGGTCTATTATTCCAGCAGATTAAACTACCACCAATGGTCGGCTTTCTGGTGGCAGGATTTATATTACATCTGGCCGGCGTACAGCAGGACAGTTTCTTAAACAGCATCGCAGACCTCGGCGTGACTTTGCTGTTGTTTACCATTGGTCTTAAGCTGCATATAAAAAATCTTCTTAAGCCTGAAATATGGGCCACAACCATCAGCCATATGTCCGTTACAGTAAGTATAGGCATCGGTTTTGTTATGATACTCGGTTTTCTGGGTGTTTCAGTATTTGCAGGCATAGATCTGGCAACCGCTGCTATAGTTGCATTTGCGCTGTCATTTTCCAGTACGGTATTCGCTGTAAAAACGCTGGAAGACAGGAGTGCATTGTCATCACGGTACGGCCAAATCGCGATTGGTGTCCTGGTTATCCAGGATATAGCGGCGGTAATATTTCTCGCATTCTCAACAGGTAAAATTCCTTCTATTTGGGCGCTGGGTCTGTTCTTGTTAATTCCCGCCCGGCACATTTTAGGAAAAATTCTGATACTCAGCGGACATAAGGAATTGCTGGCAATTTTTGGCTTCTCGCTGGCATTAAGCGGTGCAGCTCTATTTGATTTTGTTGGATTGAAAGGAGATCTCGGCGCCCTGATTATGGGGGTCTTATTGGCCAACCATAAAAAGAGTAATGAACTCTCACATATCCTTATGGGATTTAAGAACGTCTTTCTTGTTTGTTTCTTCTTAACAATCGGGCTTACCGGACTACCTACTCTTGAAACGCTAGGTGCTGCTGCGCTTCTTTTGCTGCTTGTTCCAGTAAAAGTTATATTGTTTTATATACTGTTTACTTTTTTCCACCTTCGTTCAAGGGGCGCCACACTCGCAACTTTAACACTGGCAAATTATAGTGAATTTGGATTGATCGTGACCGCCGTTGCGATCAGCACAGGCTGGTTGGATAATCAATGGCTAACTGTTATAGCGCTTGCACTGTCCGTGTCATTTGTGATTGCGGCACCATTTAGCTACCTTTCCGACAAGTTTTACTCCCGCTACCGTGTGTTTCTTAAAAAGTTTGAAACCAAGAAACGTCTTGCGGGCGATGAAGATATCGATATTACAGAAAATTCAGTTTTGATATTTGGTATGGGAAGAGTGGGGCGCGCGGCGTACGATGAAATGCAAAAAGAAAACACTGAAAAAATTCTTGGAATTGATCAGGACCCGGAAGAAGTAAAAAGATTGATATTATCTGGTCGCGATGTAATTCTAGGAGATGCGACCAACCCGGAGTTTTGGGAACGCATTAATCATAGACACCCGTCAGTGAATTTAATTCTGCTCGCAATGCCAAATTGTTCATCAAATATAATGGCGGCAACACAATTGCGCTCAAAGGGTTATCAAGGCCCTATTGTCGCAACAGCCAAATTTAGAGATGAAGTCGATGACCTTAAGGCATCCGGCATTGATGAAGTCTACAATATTTACGCTGAGGCCGGCAGCGGTGCGGCAAGCAAGATGCAAAGTCTTTTCAGCCTGAACAATTAATGTTTGTGAATAGAGGTCATTGCAACATCTTAAGAAGTAATTTCGTTTAACGCATTACCCAACGCAGCAACATCATCACGTGAATTATAAAGTCCTGGCGTTACCCTAATATATGAACCGTTATTTAGACCCGTTTTTGCTGCCGTAAATATCTTGTACTTATCAAAAAGGATCTTCGCTAGTTCCCTGTTATCTTCCATACTAGTCTTACCCTTTATTCGAAATGACGTTATTCCGGCATACATTCTTTCGTCCTGCGGCGTTAAAACCTCTATTTTATCATTATTGATCACCGCATCCACCCAAACGTTCCGAAGATAACGAAGCCTGGCGCCAATATTGCGAATACCTATACTTTCATGAAAATCTAACGCGTCATTCACTGTTAGTACGGTCGCAAAATTCATTGTACCCGTATGAGCACGCGCATTTATATCTGTGTTGCCTGTTTCATCGCCGTGGAAGACATCAATATCACTTATTCTGTCTTTGCTTACATACATCATCCCTACACCAAGCGGGGCACCGATCCACTTATGCAGGTTAAATCCGACAAAATCTGCTCCCAAATCATTGAAATCAAAGTCAAATTGACCAAAGGAATGGGCCGCATCCAGGATAACATCTACGCCCCGCTCTTTCGCCATCGAAATAATCTCCTTTGCAGGCACAATGATACCGGAACGATTGCTCACATGTGTAAGCAGCAACAATTTACACTTAGGGTTATCGTCCAGGGCCTTTTGATAAGCATCTAGGATACTTTGGTAAGCCGCAGGTTCGGGAATATTTATTCCAACAACGTCCACCCCACGAAAAGTATTAAGATACCTCATTTCAGACTGCATACTGTCATAATCGGCATCTGCATAAATAACACTATCACCGGCATTGAGCTTATTGTAACCCACAATCAGATTTTGTAATGCTTCTGTTGCATTCCTTGTCAGTACCAGTTCATCACTTCCAACATTCAGCTTTGTCGCAAGACGCTCGATGATTTTAGCGTAATCATCATAATAATGCTCGCGTGCATAATAGGAACTGTTCTGATTCACATATTGATTATGTTTCATAAACGCGTTCATTACTGTCTTGGCCATAATGCCGTAATAACCCGCCTCCAGATTGATATACTGATCCGTCACATCATATTGGTCGATAATAGTCTTCCAATATACCAGATCGTCCGCCGCGACCTGCTCCTGCGCGTGAGAGATTGCATGAATGTTTGTCAAACCATACGATGCAACAGCCGCGCTCAGCCTTAAAAAATTTCTTCTATCCATGGTTGGCTCACTTTTCTAATCAATATTTTTACAACGTTACAAGCTAAACAATTTGCATACAAAATCAACGCCAGAAGTTTCCCTTTCCGCCGGCACCGCATGGAAAAAAGGGGAAATTAATTGATGGCTAACCCAAAAAAATCTATGTTTATTTAACTTCTGTCTTTGCAGCAGCTTTTTTCTTGGTTACTTTTTTCTTGGTTGCTTGTTTTTCCAACTGCGAAACTAATTTCCCAGCACCATCCAACGTTAAGGAAACAAAGTCTTTTGAATCACCAAAATAGTTTTTATACACCTGCCTTATATCATTGCTATTATGCGCTTTGACCAATACTATGTCTGCTTCTGGTAATTCCGCTTCTACCTCAACCAGCCTGTTCATTGCGTCGTTT
>JANQJN010000003.1 GCA_028281625.1 Emcibacteraceae bacterium
TGTTATCACGGTGGTTGGTTCACGTGTGAAGGGTCGTACGGCTCTTGACTCAAACGTGCCAGTTGACGTGATCCAGGTAGGCGAGCTTGCTCAAACACCAACCCTAAACGTCAAAGATGCATTGCAAGCGGTCTCACCTTCTTACGCGGTGGAACGTGACGCTATCTCCGATGGTAACTCATTCGTTCGTAGTTCTTCACTACGCGGCTTGAATCAGGGTGAAGTGCTAACACTTCTAAACGGTAAGCGTATGCATCGTTCAGCGATTATCCATACAGCTGGTTGGCAGGCCGCTGACGTAGGCACAATCGCCATGGGTTCGATTAAAAGCATCTCCGTCCTACGCGATGGCGCATCTGCGCAATATGGTGCTGACGCCGTGGCTGGTGTTGTTGATATTCAACTTGACGATTCAGAGGGTATCAGCGGTGAAGCACGCTTCAGCCAATACTATGAAGGTGACGGCTTTGCTTACCAACTGGCTTCTAAAGCTGGTATTTCACTCGCTGATCGTGGTTTCCTCACAGTTGTAGCGTCCTACGGTAAACAAGACCCGACAGACCGTGCAACATTCCACAGATTTGCTGCTGACCATATTGAAAAATATAACGCTCAAGAAGCTTATGTTTCAAACTGGTTATCAAACAACAGTGGTTCACGTGACGATGCACTTCTATCATGGGGTACAGAAGGTCCATATGCTTCTCAGTTCGTAGACAACGGTCAAACACAGTTCGACGGTACTCAAGGTTCTCACTATGAGTTTTCCGATCCAGGTGACCTTGATCCTGAAACGGCCGCTCCATACGGTGTTAACGAAGAAACACGCTTCAATGTGAGCTGGAACTCTGCGATGGAAATCGGTGAGAATTCTGAAATCTACACTTTCGGTACATTCATGCGCCTTAATCAACGTCAGCCGTTTAACTATCGTCCAGGCTTCCCGGCCCGCTACCGTACAGGTGCATCAGGTGCTGGTGCAACATTCGATGGTTCAACACGTGACAACTTTGGCGTGTTTAACACAACAAGCTTCACATATGATTCATATGAAGCTTCTTATGGTACAGCGGCTGCTGACCAATATTCGTACCTGCTTCTTACTGATTCAGAAGGTAACCCAAATCCAAATGGTGGCTTCTTTGCACAGAACATCCATCCAAATGGCTTTACACCTTACTTCATTGAAGACGGTCAGGACTTAGGGGCCTACGCCGGTCTTCGTGGCACATTCGACAATGGCCTTGAGTATGATCTTTGGGGTTCCGTAGGTCGAAGTCGTATCGATAACTACATCACAGATACTGCAAACCCATCACTGGGTGCACCGATGAATGCCGATGGTACGATTGCTTACAACCTAGCGCCGACGTCATTCTACATTGGTTCGCAAGTAAATATCGAACGTCAGGTTGGTCTTGATCTTGTTTACAATGTTGACACAGACGCTGTTGATAACCTCAACATCGCCTTTGGTGGTACCTATAGAACAGATCAGTTCTACCGTATCACAGGTGCCGGTAATGTTGAAAAAGGCGGTGTTACATACCTCGGTTGGGAATCTTGGCGTCCAGGCCCACTTGCGGGTGATCTGAACGTTGGTTCCGACGGTTTTGGTGGTTATGCACCAGGAACGGTATTTGATGGACGTCGGTCTAACTACGCTGTTTATCTGGATATCGAAGCTGACATAACAGAAGACTTCAACGTCGCAATTGCTGGTCGTTACGAAGACTTCACCGACTTTGGTGATAACTTCTCCTGGAAAATCGCTTCACGTTACCAAATTATTCCTGACTTGCTAGCTATCCGTGGTGCGGCGTCTACAGGTTTCCACGCTCCAACAGTGGCTCAAATCCAGAACTCACAGGTGCGTACAGGTTTCCGTGCTGACGGTACACAAACACAGTCTGGTACATTCCCGGCTGACAGTGTTGTTGGTCAGATCTTTGGTCGTGAAGTTGCTGGACCAGAGCTGGCACGGAACCTCTCAGCAGGTATCGTGCTGACTCCCGGAGATAACACCAATATTACAATCGATGTGTTCCAGATCAAGCTGGAAGGCCTAATCACGGACTCTCCAAACTTCGATCGCGATGACCCAGCATACACTGCTTTGTTTGATCAAATCGAAGCAGCTGGTGTACCAGGTGCGAATACACTTAACCGTGTTGAATTCCTGGAGAACGGTGGTTCACGTCGATCACGTGGTATCGAAGTTGTGGCAACACACAATGTTGATCTAGAAAACAGTACACTACGTCTGAGTGCTGCTTATGCTCATATCAAGTTCGAAGCGACAGAGCATAACCTAAGTCCTTTCAACTTGTTCAACGAAGAAAACTCAAACAACTTCCCACATCGTGGTAACATCACTGCTACCTGGAATATGGATGAGTGGACAGTTGTTGGTCGTGCACGTTACTGGTCAACAATGAAACGTCTTGCCGGATTTGACAATGATGGCAACTACATCGGTACTGGTGAAGAACTAAGCGCTTATCGTATTGACGATAATCCGGCTCGTGTATTCTTCGATCTGTCTGTTACATATAACGTGAACGAGCAGTTTGAAGTTACAGTTGGTGCGGATAACATCCTCAACACATTCCCGGCACGTCGTCCTGAGATTGTTGAGCGTTCCGGCCTACGTGGTCGCCAGTATTTGGACTTTGGTGGTCTAGACTGGCAGGGTGGTCAGTACTACGCTCGTGTGAAAGCGAACTTCTAAGCATAACCAATATAATCGTAAGAAGGACCCTCCATCAGATTGATGGAGGGTTTTTTATTTGCAATTGAGTAGCTGGCTGGCGCATGCTTTGTTTGGTGCTACACTGACGGTATTAAAAAAGCCAAATCTAGATAAAGGGAACTAAGATGTGTTTTTCAGCGACAGCAAGTTTCACTGCTTGTGCGGTACTGACAGCAACCGGGTCATTCAGCGTACGTAGGGCCAGGGAGCTAAACGCAGGTCCAGGACTGATGGCCTTATCAACATTTCCGCTTTTTTTTGGCATACAGCAAGGATTTGAAGGATTGGTCTGGCTTGGTATAAATGAAGTCATTTCACCATTTTGGCGTGATTTGGCAGGAGTAGGGTTTGTGCTGTTTGCGTTTTTGTTCTGGCCCATTGCGGGGCCAGTTACCGGATATTTAATTGAACAAAACAGCATTCGTAAAAAAATATTCCTGAGCCTTATCCCCTGCGGAGTAGGTGTGGGTCTATATCTGGCGTATTTTATACTCACAGTTTTTGCACCGCCCATCGCACCAGATCATTGGGATGGCCATGTGGCATATCTCTATGAAGCGGAACTTATCAACAATATTGAATATATCTACTTTATAACGGCGTGTGCGGCGTTAATCCTATCATCGCACCGCGTGGCCTTTATGATGGGGGCGGCACTCACTGGTTCATTTGCTTTTACCATGTATGGTTACCAGCTTGTTTCACTACCGTCTGTATGGTGTTTCTTTGCAGCGATCTGCAGCATAATTATTGTGATAGAACTTTATCGCCTTAGGCCGGGTGGCCCTGGAACAATCATAGAGACTGTATAAAATAGGTTTTTTTAATCCGATTGCCTTGTGGGGCCGTAATAATTTTATATTACAAATAACAAGGTAAAACATGCAAATAGCAGATCAAAGTTATAAAATCGCCATTGTCGGATCAGGAATTTCCGGTTTAGGGGCCGCCTGGCTGCTTTCTAAGCAACATGATGTCACCGTTTTTGAGGCGGACCATCATTTCGGAGGTCATGCGAATACTGTGACCGCGGTAACAGGAGACGGCCCGATCGCCGTGGATACTGGCTTTATTGTTTGCAATGATCGCAATTATCCGAATTTTTTGGCACTAATGGATGAAATTGGGATTACACCGCACCCGACTGAAATGTCCTTTGGTGTAAGCCTTGATCAGAAATCATTTGAATATGCAGGTAGCCAAAACTTAATGAGCCTGATCGCGCAACCCATCAATTTGGTTCGTCCGCGGTTTTGGAAAATGATCCGCTCGCTTCTTCGGTTTTATGAAGAAACTTCAAACTTAAGTCCCGAAAAGGCTGAAAGAATAACTCTTGGCGGTTTTCTTGCTCAACAAAAATATGACCCCTCCTTCATGCGTGATCATATTTTGCCAATGGCCGCTGCGGTTTGGTCCACACCGTCCAGCAAAGTTGCTGATTTTCCCTTGGTCAGTTTTTTAAGATTTTGCCAAAATCATGGACTGCTTCAAATCAAGGATCGGCCGCAGTGGTTAACCATTCCCGGTGGTAGCATGGAATATGTTAAAGCGCTTATGGACAGGACTAATGCGACGTTTGTAAAAAACACACCGGTTAGAAAAATTGTGAGAGAGGGTGGCAAAACAACAATTGTCACGGATCAATTTGGGGAACAGCAGTTTGATAGAACGCTCATTGCAACCCATGCCAATACAGCGCTTAAATTGCTTTCAGACGCAGATCCGCTCGAGCGGGAAATTTTAAGTGTTTTCAAATATGCGAGTAACCGAATGGTGCTACATAGTGACGAACGCTTTATGCCAAGAAGAAAAGGCGCCTGGTCAAGCTGGAATTATATGCAACTCGACAGCCGTGATGACGAAAGACTTTCTGTAACCTACTGGATGAACAGACTTCAACCGTTAAGGACGGAAACACCGCTTCTTGTCACTTTAAACCCGCAGTTTGAGCCTAAAAGGGATCTTGTACATTATGCGCGCGATTATGAGCACCCCATTTTTGATCTTGCCACATTGAAAGTACAAGAAAGGCTTCTTGAAATCATGGGACATCGGGGCATCTGGTACGCTGGAGCGCATTTTGGTTATGGTTTTCATGAAGATGGTCTTCAAAGCGGTCTCTATGCGGCCGAGCAGATGGGTGATATGAACCGCCCTTGGTACGTGCCGGAGATGAATGGCAGGATTATTGCGCTGCAAAATGGCCAGTTTGAGCGACTGAGTTTCAGCAGGAAGGTTGCGTAATGAGCAATGCATGTATTTATACCGGCGCTGTTTTTCATAAGCGCTTTTCACCAAAACCCCATGAGCTAACTTATAAAGTTTTCTCAATGTTAGCGGATTTGGATGAGCTTGAAGCGCTTTCAAAAAGCCGAAAATATTTTTCCCTAAACAGGTTTAATTTAGTCAGTTTCCATGAAACAGATTATGGAAATCCTGACAGAGATCCAAATGTAAGCTTAAAAAATCACCTACTTGGACTGCTTGGCGAGAACGGGATCAATGCCAATCTTGTGGAGCGTATCCAAGTTCTGGCTTATCCCAGGTTGTTCGGTTTCGCGTTTAATCCGCTTACGGTGTATTTCTGTTATGGTGTGGATGAAGAGCACATTGCTATCATTTACGAAGTCCGCAACACTTTTTCTGAACGTCATAACTATATTTTTAAGGTGCCAGCCGGTAGCAGATTTTCTGCGCCACATAACGCGGATAAATGCTTCCACGTAAGTCCGTTCTTTGACCGGCAGGGGACATATCATTTTACGCTTACGGAACCAGTTGAGGATATTTCGATCTCCATCAACTACAAGAAGGCTGACGAACCAAGACTTAAAGCTTGCTTTAAAGGTGAACGCCAGGACTTCAGCGACAGAATATTGCTAGCTTCTTCATTAAAGACGCCTTTTATGACGCTTAAAGTTATTGGTGGGATTCTTTTTGAAGCGCTACGGCTGAAATTAAAGGGGCTCCAAGTTTTCAGACATCCGGAAAAACATGACTATCAGTCCAGTCCAGCACACCTAAGTATCAATCAACAAGAAGTTCATAAGGACCCATCATGAAAAATATGGAAGTATTAAATACGCCAACAGGGGAAAGCTGTGTGGTGAACGAGTATGTGATAGCCCCAGAAGCAAACACAAATACAAATCGTGGTTTTCTAGGAAAACGTATCTTAAAGCGTATTGGCGCGGCAAGAATAGGCTCGATCGAGGTGACGTTACCAAATGGTCAAACCGTAAAGCATGTTGGATCAAAGTCAGGTCACAGCGCAGCCGTAGTCTTCAAAACATGGAAAAGCCTGTTTCAATATGTAACACAAGGCCAACTGGCATTTGTTGAAGGGTTCATGCGAGGTGATGTTAATGTCCCACATTTACCGTCACTGATGTATTGGTTTTTGGACAATGAACCATATTTTCCCAAAAAAATTAACAGCCGCTTTCGCGATTTCGCCAATCGTTTTTCACATTTGATACTGAACGACAACAACCGTAGCGGATCACGCAAAAATATTTCATTTCATTATGACCTTGGTAATGAATTTTATGAAAAATGGCTTGATAAAACAATGACTTACTCGGCGGGACTGTTTAAAGATACCAATGATCTTGAAACATCTCAAAAGATAAAATATCAGCGCATTATTGATCAGCTTGACTTGCGTGACGGTGAAAGTCTTCTTGAAATTGGTTGTGGTTGGGGCGGCTTTGCCGAGCAGGCTTTGAGCCAAAAAAATATTGATTATCGCGGCGTTACGATATCCAGGGAACAATTGGACTATGCCAACCTTCGCTTGGAAAAGTTTGACAAAAAAAATAAGCCTGCGGTGTTTGAGGATTACCGTGATACTGAGGGTACATTCGATAAAGTTGTTTCTATCGAAATGTTTGAGGCCGTTGGTGAAAAACACTGGGACACCTATTTTGAGACGCTGAAGAAAAGGCTCAAGCCCGGCGGTAAGGCCGTCATACAGGTGATAACCATTGATCATGACCGGTTCCTCACCTACCGCAATCGCGTGGACTTTATCCAGAAATATATTTTCCCAGGCGGTATGCTACCAAGTAAGCAAGAATTTTCAAGGCACGCAAAAAGTGCGGGCTTTAAAATCGACAATGAGTTTGCGTTCGGCGAGGGCTACGCCAAAACCCTGCAAATTTGGAAAAAGAACTTCCTCGCCAGCTGGCCCGAAATATGGGAGCACGGGTTTGATAAGCGCTTTTACCGCATGTGGCTTTATTATCTGGATTATTGTGCCATTGCATTTGAGCGCGGTACCATTGATGTCATGCACTATACGCTCAGCCATGATTAGAATTTTTGAATTTATAAAGCTGATCCTTTTGTCAGCTATTGTAATTAACTTAGCAGGATGCAGTACAATGAATGTAACTGACTATAGCAACAACACACCGGAATTTGTCCTTGAAGACTATTTCAATGGCAAAACAGTCGCCTACGGCGTTTTTGAAAATAGATCGGGTGACGTCATCAACCAGTTCAAAGTGGACATTACAGGGTCTGTGGAAGGCGATGTGCTAACGCTAGACGAAGATTTCGTCTACATGGATGGCAAGGTTGATAAAAGGCTTTGGAAAATAAACATTCTCCCCGACGGCCATTATGAAGGAACCACTAATGGCGTAATCGGTATTGCAAAAGGCAGACGTGCAGGGAACGCCTTTAACTGGACATATGTGTTTGATCTTCCGGTGGGTGATACCAGCTATAAACTGAAATTCGATGACTGGATGTTTCTGCAGGAAGATGGTGTGATGATCAATCGTGCCTATGTCACCAAATGGGGCTTTCATGTAGGCAGTGTAACGCTTTCATTTTACAAACAGAATTAAAATAACTCGTTCTTCCCCTCCCAAACTTAGGGACCCCTCACGGGGTCTCATTTTTTTTGACCAGTTTACGTGCGATCCAAAAATACATCCTATAAGGTAAATGTCTTAGTAGTTTGAGGTAGAATATAAACGGATTTGGGAAGGACGTATCGAATTTACCACTGGCAAGTCCTTTTAAAGCCTTTTTAGCCGCATATTCCGGTTCCATAAGCTGCGGCATTTTAAAGTCATTTTTGTCGGTCAGCCTGGTTTTAATGAAACCGGGATTGACAAGTCTAAGATCAAGTCCCTGCTTCTCCACTTCGGTCTTAAGGCTTTCCACCAGATTGATCACGGCCGCTTTGGTGGGACCGTATCCCGCACCACCAGGAAGTCCGCGCCAGCCACTGGGCGATGTAACTGTAGCGACTGTAACTTCCTTGTCATCCGATTTATGGCTCAAGAGCGCACTGAGCATATTCACAACACCCTGATAATTGACGTCCATCATGCGTGCGCACTCAGCAGGATCAAGAGAGCGCGCATTCATTGGGGTATAAATCGCAGCATTTAATATGATGAGATCGGGCAGTGCTTCATTTTTAGCAAGTAGCATTGAAACAGCCTGATTGCATTCATCCTGATCAGTGATGTCCAGCGATAAGGCGGAAGCATTTACAAAATGATTGCAAAAATTTGTAAGCCGTTCCGAGTTCCGCGCAGAAACAACCACTTCAGTGCCAGCGTGCGCAAGTTCCTGCACCATAGCAGCACCAAGGCCGGTGCTGCCACCGATGATCCATGCTTGTTTCCAAATGCGTTTGTTCATGTGCCGCAACGCCGGCATTCATAGGAAATGATGGATCCGTCCCGAGCTATGAATCGCAGCGCAACCCAACGACCTTGCTCGTCATACCAAGAGGAAACGTCACGCAGATCGCCAGTATAATCATGACGGAGCGCTTTACGCTGTCCCGTACCTGTTGGTACCATTTCCCAGTCACCGATGAGGATTTCGATGTTGTTGGTTTTGCCGGTTATGGTGTTATATACGCGGTTTTGATTAAGAACATCTGGATTCCAATGATTGGTGGAATAAAGCTTTTCGGTTTCGCCGAATTCTTTGCTTAAGGATGATTTTTTGCCGCCGTCTTTGGTTGTAGATTCAACGCTTAACAAGTTTGAATGCGCCCACTCTTCCCGAGACAAATACTCAAAACGGTAGGCGGTAAAAAACAGGAACTTAACGCGAAGATCAGTTGATGATTCAACAGAAGTCACACTTTCTTGCTCCTCGAAGGTGACAATATGCTCGCCTACTTTTTTGCCATTACGGCGGATATCAAATTCGATTTGATCGCCGTATGTGCTTTGGGCCCAGTCTGTAGGACTAAGTTCCTCCAAATGCAATGTATTTGGGAGACTAAGCATTGATAAAGTGAGAAATTTTAGAAACATAACTGGTCCTCGCTCTTAGATAAATTTTATACGAGAGCGAGGATCAATCGGATCAAAGGCCAATGAAAGGTTGAACCAGTCGGCCAATCAGGCTGTGAATTTTAATGGGTGCTTCTGTCACCACCAGACAAATGCAATCTTCACCATGGTCAATTTCTGGGCAGTGATTTCTAGTATCGTCATCTGCAATTTCCATAAGCCCGGGGGTAAATTGAGCTTCGCCAACACGGTAACTGCCCTGAAGAACCAGGGTCATTTCAAGACCATTGTGATCGTGCGCTGGCACTTTTGCTCCGCCTTTGGCGCGAAGTAGCCACAGTCTTTCATCATTTGGGCCGGTCCATAATCGAACTTGTGAAAGGCCAGGGCCCATCATTTTCCACTTAAGTTCATCAAGTGGTTTATCAAGATATTCTGCTAGTGGGGCCGGAAGTTTGCTGTCCTGGAGTGCTGGTTCATCATTTGCAGGAACACCATCAAGCTTGCTCATTAGATCTTCAAAAAGATCATCTGAAATCTCAGCTGGCTGAGTATTTTCCATAAGGCCACCACCAATCGCTTCAGCGTCCAAGACCTTCTGTTGTAGTTCAGGGTGGTAATGACAATGGCTTGCGACCACGAGCGCATGGGCTTCGCTCAACGCGCCTGACGCGTAGGACACGATCCATTCATCAGTTATGATACCGTGCGGGGTCATCTTAATTCTCCTAATTCATTTCGCAGCACCTGAAACGCCATCCTAATCCGCGATTTAACCGTACCTAGCGGCAATCCGGTTTCTGCGGCGATCTCAGAGTGCGATAACTCTTTGAAAAACGAAAGCTCTATGACTGTTCGTTGATCAGTACTTAACTTTTTCATTGCTTCAATTATCAATGTTGATCTTTCCTGCGCTTCAAAAGGCTCATCCGTTCTTTCGGGGGCGACCATTTCTTTCATATGGTCTTCTGCATTTACGGTGGCGTATTTTTGCCGCCTGGAATGATCAATAAACTTGTTTCTTGCGACCCTGAAAAGCCAGGTTGACAGCTTGGCCTTCTCAGCGTCAAATTTTTCTGCCTTTTGCCACAGTATCATCATCACTTCCTGCGCCAGTTCTTCGGCCTTCTGGTTACCAATTTTAAAGTTCAGCAAATATGACTTTAAACGCGGTGCAAAATGATAAAACAGGGTTTTAAAGGCTTCCTTATCCTTGTTTTTTGCAACAAGAACGACAAGCTGTTCGTGACTTAATAGCGCAGCGCTATTTTGTTCCTCCATAAGCTCCCCTTTCACCAAATAGATAGGCCGAGTATCTGCCAAATGCGGCGTTGGCGTCAAGGTCGATGAACTGTCTTTAACAGCTTTATCTAGTTGCGTTGTCGTTAACATGCTTTCTATACGGCTGTATTTGCCGGTCGGATCACTAGTTTTTAAATTTTTTTTAGAATTATGCTTTTTGAAGAATTATGCGGCGTCAGCAAGAATGGGTATGGTTTTACGCAAGCGTAGATATACAAGCGCATAGATAGTCATACCAATAAGGGAGGCAACAGCACACATATTAAATACGGCGTCAAAGCCTAGTTCACGGCTCAGCAGCCATGCGGCGATGTTGGGGCCAACAATCTGTCCTACCCCTTGTGCTCCAGGGATCAAAGTTACATATTTTCCGGTGCGGTCAAAGTTTGACATGGTGCCCATTTGATAAACATCGACAAAAATCCACAGGAAGTTAAACCCATATACACTAGCCAGAAAGCCCAGTTGAGTGATGTTACCCGCCATCAGGTTTGCGGACACCGCAACAAAGAAAAGCGCTATGAGTAGTGGTTTTGAAAGTCCAAATCTGTCGCTGATCAGTGTCGCGACCAGGCAACCACAAAGGCTCATAAGCGACGCATAGCTAATTGCAGTTGCGACCATGCTATCATCAAGGCCCGCACCCACGGACGCAATTTCAATGTTGGTCCAGTAAGTTCCAATATTGCAATAAGTGAAGAAGACCGCGCCCAGGCACAGCCATGGAATGATTTTGGCAACATTAAATTGACTGCCAGCAGCCGATGTTTCGCGTTCAACCGATTGATTTTCTTCGGTTTTTACCGAAGCTTTGGCAGGTATCCAATGCAAAAACAGAAGGCTCAACAGATAAAGCCCAATGAACAGGCCGTAAATGCCATTAACCGGCAAATAAGGCAGGAAAGTTACCTCGGCAAACTGCGTGAAGGCAAAAGCAAATAGCATTAGATTGAAGGCGCGTGCGGGCCGCGCTGTTCCGCCCAATGTTGCTATGGCCATTGAAGTATATATGCCGCTACCGACACCGGCCAATGCCCTGAGCCACAGCGTTGCATCATAACTTACATAAATAATGCAAAGGCTGTTGGCCACCACAGCCATAAAAATGCCAGCAAGTACAACAAGACGTCTGTTGACGCGATTTATAAACAAGGAAGCAACAAGCGCACCCAGCGACATGCCGCCCATGTCTGCGCCAGCGACACGATTTACTTCAGCAGGGCTAAAGCCAAGTTGTTCCACCCATGTGGTGCTGATGACAGGAATTCCGACGACAACCGCATAACCAAGCAGCGCCATGTAAAGTGCAGCAGTGATAGACCGCCAACCGTCAAAGACAGTTTTTTCACGAATTAGTTCGTTCTCTCTCGGCGACGCCGGATTGCCATCATCCATACAATATTGCTTTACTAATCAGCCTTTTCTAGTTCAGCCAGATACCAGTCATAGATTTTATCAATAAGGTATTCCATGTCTGATAAGGGGCCTGGTTCATACTTTTTACTGTTAATGCCTTTTTGGTTGTCGACGATGATCCGCTCATCCGCGAGTGTTGTCACATTCCAAAGCCAGGTCAGTTTTTCCAGATCATAATCTTTGCCTTCTTCCGCATCTTTACGGACCAGCCAATATTGTTGACAGGCACTGGTGTCGGGACCTGTGGGCACAAAAACATACACAACCGCATGGTCGTTATAGATAAAGAAATGGCTGAGCAAGCCAATGTTTAGGTCAGATCCACCATGATCATATCCTTTAAGATTACCCAGAAGCGGCGCTACCGGTTCACCGTCCTTGCTGCCGGTTTTATATTGCTCAAAAAGGGCATACCGGCCATAGGCATATTGCTCCTGGCCTTCTTCCTGCTTGTCATATTGCTGATCCAGCACGATATTCTTGACACCGCAGGCTTCCATACGGCTTTCCATTGGCTTTTGCAGCTCATCGAACTCTTCAGGAACCACTTTCAGGGTATGACTGAGCGCATATTCTGGATGCGACGGCGCACAGTGATAACATTCCTGGTAGTTTTCCAGCGTTACCTTCCAGTTCGCATCGATCGGATAGGTCTTGTGCGCAGCGACTTTCACGTTTTCAAAATCATACATTTCGAAAATTTCCGCAAGATCCCGCTTTGCATTGGAAAGCGATGTTGGGTTATCACTCAGGTTAATGAAAATCATACCACCCACCAGCTCAACCGCACATTTGTGAAGGCTCAATTCTTCTTTCTTAAAGTCCTCCGGCATCGCGCGGGCAGATACAAGATTGCCATCCACGTCATATCCCCATGCGTGGTAAGGGCAGATAAATCTTTTGGTTTTTCCAGATTCCCGTTTGCAAATCGCCGAGCCACGGTGACGGCAGACATTATAAAAGGCGCCTACAGTGCCGTCCGTTTTACGAACAATAATGATATTTTCATCAAGAAGCTGGTAGGTGAAAAAATCACCCGTGTTTGGAATTTGCGTACTGTGTCCCACAAAAAGCCAATTGTTAAAAATAATTGCTTTCTTTTCCTTTTCAAAAATCTCTGGATCTTTGTAATAGTGTCTGGGGAGTGACCAGCCTTTTGGGCTGCCATTGATACGTGTATTGTTGCCAGCGTCCCCAAAATCGATAACGCGCTCTCTGAATTGACTCATATTAATCTCCTGATGGAAAGCTTAAGTTTGCGCCTGCCATGATGCTCGTTGGCCAGCGCATCGTTACAGTTTTAATTTTGGTCCAGAACCTTACCCCTTCTGGTCCGTATATGTGGTGGTCGCCGAAGATGGAACGTTTCCAGCCGCCAAAACTGTGATGCGCAAGCGGAACAGGTAGCGGTACGTTAACCCCAACCATTCCCACTTTAATCTTTTTGGCAAAGTTTCGTGCAATATCACCATCGCGGGTGAAAATGCAGGTTCCATTTCCATATTCATGATCCTGAACCAGCTTTACGGCTTCGTCGTAGCTCTCTGCACGTACGACAACCAGCACTGGTCCGAAAATTTCTTCTTTATAGACATTCATGTCTTTGGTCACACGGTCAAGCAGGGTCGGGCCGCAGAAATAGCCATTTTCCATGCCGTCCGGTGCTTTAAAATCACGGCCATCGACGACGACGGTTGCGCCCTGACTTTCGCCATCACTGATAAGGCCCTGTACCCGGGCGTTGTGCTCTTTGGTGATCAAGGGGCCCATCTCATTTTCTTTATCCATGCCGTTACCGACATTAATCTGGCCAGCACGTTTAGAAATGGATGCGACAAGTTTGTCAGCCACATCATCACCAACGGCAACAGCGACCGAAAGCGCCATGCAGCGTTCGCCGGCGGAACCGTAAGCCGCGCCGATCATCGCATCAACCGCCTGTTCAAGGTCCGCATCCGGCATAATAATGGCGTGGTTTTTTGCACCGCCCAGCGCTTGCACACGCTTATTGTGGGAAGTTCCGGTGTGATAAACATACTCCGCAACCGGTGTTGATCCCACAAAGCTAACGGCTTGAATATCTTCATGTTTGAGCAGGTGATCAACGGCGACCTTGTCGCCATGAACCACATTAAACACACCATCCGGAAGCCCAGCTTCCTTAAACAGGCGCGCAAGAATATTGGCGGCTGATGGATCGCGCTCCGATGGTTTTAGGATAAAGGTATTACCGCAGGCAATAGCGATTGGAATGGTCCAGAGCGGCACCATCGCCGGGAAGTTAAAGGGTGTGATTGAACACACAACACCAAGGGCCTGACGGGTATTATAGCAATCAATGCCTGAACCCACCTGCTCAGAAAAGTCACCTTTGAGCATTTCCGGCATACCACAGGCATTTTCGACAATTTCAAAACCGCGCGTAAGCTCGCCCATAGCGTCATCCCAGACTTTACCATGCTCACGGACAATGGCTGAACAGAGCTCATCACGGTTTTCCTCAAGCAGCTCACGGAATTTAAAAAGGATCGCGACACGCTTCATCAGGCCAGTGTCTGACCAGCTATCAAAAGCGTCACTTGCAGCTGCTACAGCGGCGTCTACATCAGCGGTACTGGCAAGGCCCACTTCGCCCTGTTGATCACCCGTGGCAGGGTTAAAAATCGGCGCTGTACGATTGCCGCTAGCGGATACATATTCACCACCAATATAATGGTCAACTTTATACATTTTGTTTCTCTCTTTTAATCTATCTCGTTCGCTGCTTTTTTCAGCGCGTCAAATATGGGGTCCAGATCTTCCGGGTTGCTTACCAAAATAGGTGCGATGGCAATGGTATCACCATTTGACCGGACACCGATACCATGTTCGTAACATTTCAGGAAGAAATCATAAGACCGCGCACCGATTACGCCATCGCGCTGTGCGATGGTCAGGCCGCCAGCCAGCCCGATATTGCGAATGTCGGTGATATGGGGCTCGCCCTTCAAGCTGTGAAGCCCGTCTTCAAAATATTTGGCTACGGATCTGACATGGGCATAGACATTTTCTTCCTTATACACTTCCTGCGCGGCCAATCCCGCAGCAACCGCCAGTGGATGGGCTGAGTATGTGTAACCATGGAAAAATTCGATGCCCGCTTTGGTACCATCAATAAACGTATCATATAGCTTTTTCGATGCGATCACTGCACCCATGGGTACGGCTGCATTGTTGATGCCTTTGGCCATGGTGCATATATCGGGCGTTACACCAAAATAACTTGCTGCATTTGCGTCTCCAAGTCGGCCAAAAGCAGTAATTACTTCATCGAATATGAGCAAAATACCGTGCTTCTCGGTAATTTCACGAAGCTTTTTAAGATACCCCTTTGGCGGAAGGAACATGCCCGCGGAACCAATCATAGGCTCAACAATCACAGCAGCGATTGTCGTGGCATCATGAAGGGTAATGATCTGCTCCAGTTCTTTCAGATATTCCATCGGATCTGTTCCCGGCTCCCCGCGTGTGAAAGCATCGCGCTCTGCATTATAAGGAAACGGTAAATGATCCACACCACCAAGTAGGCCACCGAAGAACTTGCGGTTATTGACCATACCACCAACGGATATGCCGCCAAAGCCTACACCGTGGTATCCGTTTACCCGTCCGATTAGGCGGGTGCGGGTACCTTCGCCGTTAATACGGTGGTACGCCAGCGCCATTTTAAGGGCGGTATCAACCGCTTCAGAACCTGAATTGGTAAAAAACACATGATCCAGATCGCCAGGGAATTGATCCGCAACCACATTGGCAAGATCAAATGCACTTTCGTGACCGAAGTTAAATGCGGTGGAATAATCCAGATTAGCGGCCTGTTTTTGAATAGCTTCGGTGATCTTTGGATGGCAGTGCCCCAGGTTTGAACACCAAAGCCCGGAAAAAGCATCAAGGATCTGCCGACCATCAGTTGTTTCATAATAAAGACCCTTCGCGCTTTTATAAATGCGTGGCGTGTCCTTAAACGCCCGGTTTGGCGTAAAAGGCATCCAATAGGCGGCAAGATGGTCGTTCTTAGCGTCTGTGTGTTTCATAGCACAATTACCATAATTGACTTATTTTTGTGATCACTACTATTTATGTTAATATATCAATAGTTTCAAGTGTTTTTTGTGGAAAAATAAGTAGTTGAAATCTATTGTGGTTTTGTTAATATTGTGTAGTATTTTAAACAATGAAACGGTTGTATGATGGTAAATGTGGCGAATCGACTACGTCTGATGCGTGAAACTGCAGGGCTTTCTCAGCGTGAACTTGCGCGAAAATCAGGCGTCAGCAATGGGACAATTTCACAAATTGAAAAGGGAAACAGTGATCCTTCTGTTGGACTTCTTAAACAAATTTTGGAGGGGCTTGAGCTATCCATCAGCGATTTTTTTGAAGAACGTACTCATTCTCGCGAGAAAATTTTCTTCAGTGTTGAGGACTTCGTAGATGTGGGTTCCGGTAGTGTCCAATTTCTTCAGATGGGCCCGTCTACGGCAGGACGGAAGCTGCAGTTTTATAAAGAAGTCTATCCAGAAGCAACTTCAACTGGTCACAAGTCCTTGGTTCATGAAGGTGAGGAAGCAGGGCTAATCCTGAAAGGTCAGCTTGAAGTCACTGTAGGCGATCAACGCCGCATTCTTTCTGCGGGGGAGGGATATTATTTTAACAGTATGATACCTCATAGTTTTCGCAATGTTGGAAATGAGCCTTGCGAGCTGATTAGCTCTTGTACGCCACCCTTTTAGAAATTATCCTGTTGAACCATGAAAAACGACAAAGCACAAATTGAAGACTGGGTTGCTGAGTACTTGTCCTATTGGGAGAAGTATGACGTGGATGGCATCATGTCGTTTTATTCGGATACCATGAGCTATCATGATATGCCATCCGGGGAAGTGGTGGAGTATAAAGACCTCAGGCAATATATTATTGATACCTTCAATCTGACCAAAGATTACAGCCTTAAACTTAATGAAAATACCATCATTGAGGGGAATACCGCCTTCATTTATTGGACCCAAAGTTATGTTTCTTCGGATACAGGCAGGCGGGTCAAAGTTGAAGGGGTGGAGTTTATCGTTTTTCGTGATGATAAGATTCAAAGAATTCATGAATTTTACGAGTATCAGACGACGGCTTCTGTGCTGATGCCGTCGCCGGGAACTGATAGCTATTTTGAAAAACTCACAAAGCTCGGTCTTACCAAGGAAATGACAGAGCAAATCTCTAAAGAACTCAATGAGTATCTTGAAAAAGAGAAACCGTTCCTTGAGCCTGATCTTGCTCTTGCGACCGTGGCTGAGCATCTCGGTTATACCAGAAATCAGATATCTTTCGTGATTAATCACCTGCTTGATAAAACCTTTTATGACCTGATCAATGGTTGCCGAATTGACCATGCGGTTGCCAGTATGAAAAGGGCTGATAATAACCTGTCGATACTCGAGCTCGGATTTGACGCAGGATTTAATTCAGTATCTGGATTTTATAGCGCATTTAAGAAACATACAGATAAAACGCCAGCGCAGTATTTGCGGGAGCTAAACAGAGCAAATTAGATTCTTCCGAACGGTCCCGCAAAGAAGACGGAAATAAAGCACCAAACCTATATTGGTCGCTTGAGAAATAGGGAAAATCTATTAATGCAAACCGACACGCCGTCCGAAACGGCGAGTAGCTATGAAAAATTTATGGGATTGCTGGCTAAGCATCAACAGACGCTTAAGCTGATTGTCTATTCTTTGCTGATTCTTAACTTTGGTTACTACATGTTTGACGATTGGCGTGCGGCTCAGGCGACACTCCTTCCTGATGCAACCATTTTGCAAATCATGCAAAGCTACGCCACAAGCATTGATGAGCTGGCCTGGTTTGTGATTTTGGGCTCTCTTGAATATGAAACCTATTGGATGGATGATGACGCGCCAATGGATTTCAAATACTGGGCCATGCAAATCGCCCGTGTGATTTGTTATGGAATGCTACTCCATACTTTATATGCATATAGTAAAACAGTGTATGACCTCAGCTTATCAGAATTAATGGTGGGTGTTACCAATGTGTGTGACTTGGCTGGTCAGGATCTCTATATCGTGCGGAACCTTCTATATGATCCGATTACAGCCGAAACCTGTGCCAGCTTAAGTACAGAAACAGAGTTCTACAAATTCTTTAATGAGCCGGTTGTTGCAGACCCATCCGGCCTAGCGCTGCAATTGCAACATTCATGGATCGATGTGATGGATATTGTGTGCTGGCTTTCCATTTCACTCTCTATGATATTCATTGTGGTACTGCAGGACCGCAAAATATTTGAATCCCCCTGGATCACAGGGATGAACCGGCTACAGATTATTTGTTACACGTTGCTGCTCTTCGAAGCGGGTTATTGGGTGGTTTACGAATTTTACGTCTACACATGGGATACGCTGCTGTGGATTGGTGGCTTTATGGCAATCGACGCCAACCTGTCCCAGTGGCGCGACGAATTAAAAGATGAAAGCGAGCATTTAGCTGCAGAAAGTTAATAGGCATAAAGCCGACAAGATAAAGGTGATAGAAAGTGCAACATTTTGATACGATAATTATAGGTGCGGGCCATAATGGTCTTATCTGCGCCAGCTACCTGGCAAAAAGCGGCCAAAAGGTTCTGGTGCTGGAAGCATCGGACAGGGTAGGTGGTCTGGCCGCCAGCCACGAATTTCATCCGGGCTTCAAGGCTTCAATCGCCCAGTCCATCAATCAATTTTCATCGAAAATTGCCAGCGACCTCAATCTCGCGAGCCATGGTTATACGCCTGGTGAAGCGATGGCGACCATCGGATTAAGTGCCGACGGCAATAACGTCAGCATCAACGGCGATACGGTTACCGGCGTCAGCGACAAGGATGCTGCGAGCTACAAGAAGTACCGTAAGATGATGTTGAAATATTCGGGTGTCCTAAAGCCATTTAGCCTTAAAACCATTCCGCGTATCGGCAATAATTCACTTGCTGAAATGATGCTTTTTGGCAAGATGGGACTAGGTCTGCGCATGATGGGTAAGGAAGACATGCAGGAATTTATGCGCATGGTGACCCTGCCAACCCGAGATCTGATGGATGAAAATTTTGACAGTGAAGTTTTAAAGGCCGCTCTCTGCTGGGATGGTGTAGCTGGATCCACAAACGCTCCACGTTCGCCAAACCATTCGGTGCTCATGATGCTTTATCGCATGACCGGGGATCATGGTGGTGACCATTCACTGCCATCCGGTGGTATCGAAAGTCTTGTCACGGCGCTTGAAACGGCCGCGGAATCCGCTGGTGCAGAGATTAGAACTTCAGCGGCAGTAAAACAAATCACCATTGACGGTGATGAAAACGGTCTCAAAGCAAGTGGTATTGAGCTTGCGTCCGGGGAAACTTTCACCGCTGACCGGGTGGTTTCAACAGCGGATCCAAAGACAACCTTCTTTGACCTCGCGGGTGTCGATAATCTCGAAATTGGGTTTACCAACCGGGTTAATCGATTAAACACCAATGGTTATGTGGCGAAACTGCATCTGGCACTTTCCGGTCTGCCGGAGTTTAACGGCCTTGATCAGCCAGATGGCCGGATGATCATTGCACCGGAGCAGGATACAATCGAATTTGCCTGGGATGACGCCAAATATGGTGACGCGCCGGAAAACCCGGTGATTGAAATGGTTATTCCAAGCCTAAGCGACAGTAGCATGGCCCCGGATGGACAGCATGTGCTCAGCGCTAACGTGATGTATGTTCCCGGAAATCTTAATGGTGGCTGGACCGATGAAGCAAGGCAAAAGCTTCTTGACCGAGTTATTGATGAAATTGCCAAATATGCACCTTCCATTCGTGGTCAGATTGTGGGAAGCGAACTCCTCACGCCTGCCGATATCGAAAGCAACTACGGCGTTACAGGGGGGCATTGGCACCATGTTGAGTTTTCCCTTCACACAATGATGATGATGCGTCCGACCTACGAGGCGGCACAGTATAAAACACCAATTTCAGGTCTCTACCTCGCCGGTGCAGGATCACATCCGGGTGGGGGCCTGATGGGTGGACCAGGACATAACGCAGCACACGAGATCTTAAAATGAAGAAATATGACGCAATCGTAATTGGCGCCGGCCATAACGGACTGACCAACGCAGCATATCTTGCGAAAGCAGGTCTTGACGTTGTTGTGCTTGAAAAAAATGAATATATCGGAGGTGCAGCGGTTTCGCGCTCTCTCACCGAAGGCTTTACCTATTCAAACTGCTCTTATGTTTGCAGCATGATGCGGCAGTCGCTGCACCGGGATCTTAACCTGACCAAATATGGTCTCAGGATTGTGCCTTATGTGGGGCAAATGTATTTCGGCAACGGTAAATGCAAATGGGGATATTGGAATCCGGATGTTGAATATAATAATGCCCGTTCCCGTAATCCTCATGATGCGGACGCCATGGCACGCTTTTTTACTGATTTGAACAGATATGCGCAAGTGATCCGAAAAACACTACTGAGAACGCCACCAAATCCCGCATCAATGAAACCGCGTGATATTATGGAGATTCTCTATCTCGCCAAAGAATTCTGGAAACTGGGTGAAAAGGAAATCTACGAATATATTCGCTTCTTCACCATGAGTGCGGTTGAGTTCCTTGACGATTATTTTGATGATGATCTTCTTAAAGCGTCTCTTGCCAGTGCCGGTATTATCGGGACAGCGGTTGGTGTTCATTCACCGGGATCCGCTTATATTCTTCTTCACCATGTGATGGGCGATGTGGACGGTAATGTGGGTGCGTGGGGACTTGCCCGTGGTGGTATGGGGGCAATCTCAAATGCACTCGCCGGGGCAGCAACCGATTTCGGTGCGGAGATTAGAACCAATGCACCGGTCGCGGAAATGATTGTGAAAGGCGGCAAGGCTGCCGGTGTGATCCTTGAAAATGGTGATGAAGTTCATGCGAAGATCGTGGTATCCAACCTGGATGCCAAGCGGACCTTCACCAAGATCGTAAATAAGGAAGACCTGCCGGAAGATATTTATAACCGGGCCAAGAATTTCAAATTCCGCGGATCCTCCGGTAAGGTAAACATCGCGCTTTCTGGACTACCGAAGTTTACCGGTGCACCGGATAATAAGTTTCTCAATCGCGCCGGTGTGATGTTTGGCTGCTCACTCAAATCCATGGAAAAGGCGTTTGATGCCTGGAAACGCGGCAAGTGGGCCGACGAACTTTATATTGAAGCGGTAATCCCGTCACCGTGGGACCCGACAGTGGCTCCTCCGGGACAGCACTGGATGTCGACTTTCATTCAATATTGTCCGGCCAACCTGGCAGACGGGCCATGGACACCAGAAAAGCGTGACGCCTTTGGTGAAACTGTGATTTCCAACATTGAACGTTACTGCCCGAATTTTAGGGATCTAATCGTTCACAAGGAAGTACGGACACCGCACGAAATTGAAAATGAAGTGGGTCTTACCGAAGGAAATATCTTCCAAGGCGAGCTGACCATTGATCAGCTGCTCTTTAACAGACCATTCCCGGGATATGCGCAGTACCGCATGCCCATCAAGAATATGTATATGTGTGGCTCATCAACCCATCCGGGCGGCGGCGTATCGTCAGCCTGTGGTGCCAATGCAGCACGCGAGATTTTGAAAGATTTAGGCAAAACAAATGTAGTGCCGGAGGACGATTGCAATGACGACTAATCAACTGAGATATCCTGACGAGGAGCTAAGACACTCACCATTTCATGAACGTATGGTGGCACTAAGCGCCAGAGATTCCTGGTCAGCCTGGAATGGCTACAAACTTGCCAATAACTTCTATGATGGTGAGTACGAATACTTTTGTATCCGAAATATGTGTGGCACCTACGATGTGTCGCCGATGCAGAAATATGAAATCACCGGAAGTGACGCAGAGCGGATGTTGGACCGCCTTGTTACTCGTGACATCACGAAACTGCGCGAAGATCGGGTTACCTATGTGGTCTGGTGTACTGATGATGGTCGCGTGATTGACGATGGTACCATTTTTAAAACCGGCCCACAGAAGTACATGCTGACCTGTGGTAGTCCCTGTATCGCATGGTTCAGGAAGGCGTGCTTTGGCTATAAAGATGTAGATGTAAAAGACGTATCGGACACCATTGCGGGTCTCGCATTTCAGGGACCTACGTCCTATTCGGTGCTTAAGGCAATGGGTCTTGATGGCGTCGAAACACTAAAGCCATTTGGCATCATGAACTTCCCGTTTAAGGAAACCGAATTGATGGTATCCCGAACCGGGTTTACCGGGGACTTGGGCTATGAGCTTTGGATTGACGCTGAACATGCGCTTGATCTTTGGGATGCGTTATATGCAGCGGGCGAAGATTATGGCATTCAGCCATTTGGCGAAGAAGCGCTTAACATGGCGCGGATGGAAGCCGGCTTCATCATGCCTTACATGGAATTTGCCGAAGCGCTTAAAACAGTTCATTTTGAACATGACCAAACGCCGGCTGAACTTGGTCTTGATTGGCTCGTTGATTTTAAAAAACCACGCTTTAATGGACGTGCAGCGCTACTAAAGGAAAAAGAAACTGGCCCAAAATACACGCTTTGTAAGCTTGATATTGAAGGCAACAAGCCTGCCGAGGGTGCTGAAATTTACAGCGATAAAGACTGTGCCAATCAGATCGGTTATGTGACATCCGCTATGTGGTCACCGGTGGTAAAAGCAAGCATTGCTCTGGCAATGATTGAAACCAAACATAAAGACGGTGATCTCTGGGCGGAGGTTTATTACTACAAAGAACTGAGGCCGTATAAGAAGGTCGCGAAATGTACGTTACAGAACAAGCCGTTCTACGCGCCACCACATGCGAAGAAGACACCGCCAGATCCATTTTAACAGGGTGATATATTGAAAAAGTATGATGCCATTATCATTGGTGCCGGTCACAACGGCATAACCAACGCAGCCTACCTGGCCAAGGCGGGTCTAAATGTTCTTGTGGTTGAAAAGAACGATTATATTGGTGGTGCGGCGGTTTCCCGTGAGCTGGAAGAGGGCTTTACTTATTCAAACTGCTCTTACGTGTGCAGCCTGATGCGACAAGTGATCCACCGTGATCTTAATCTCACTAAACACGGTCTTATGATCATTCCTTATCCTGGCTCAATGACCTACAGCGAAGAGGGTGAGATTTTTTACAATTATAATCATTCTGAAGTGGCCTATAACAGCATCCGGAAAATATCTCCCCATGACGCGGACGGACTTATGCGTATGAATGCGGATCTTACTCGCTACGCCACAGTGATCAGAAAAACACTGCTGCGTACGCCGCCGGATCCTACCTCATTTAAGCCGAAGGATATTATGGAACTGTTGTTTCTCGCTAAGGAGTTTTGGTCCATGGGGGAGAGGGAAATATACGAATATGTGCGCTTTTTTACCATGGGTGCCGCTGAATTCCTTGATGAATATCTCGAAAATGATCTGATCAAGGCTTACTACGCGGTGTCGGGAATTATCGGTACAGCGCTTGGTGTATATTCACCGGGCTCGGCCTATATTTTGCTTCATCATGTGATGGGGGATGTGGATGGCAGCGTGGGGGCCTGGGGCCTATCCCGCGGCGGTATGGGTTCCATTTCCAAAGCATTGGCGTCAGCAGCGACAGAATTTGGTGCTGAAATTCGCACCAATGCACCGGTTCAGAAAATTCTGGTTAAGAACAGAAAAGCAGTCGGTGTTGTACTTGAAAATGGTGATGAGATCATGTCGGACATTGTGGTCTCGAACCTTGATGCCAAGCGGACTTTCACCAATATTATGGATAAAGATGATCTTCCCGAAGGCATTTATGAAAAAGCGAGCAAGTTCAAGTTTAAGGGCTCATCCGGAAAAGTGAATATTGCCCTTTCCGGCATTCCCAAGTTTAAAGGGGCCGTGGATAATCCGTTTGTCAATCGCTCTAGCGCGTACCTTGTAGGATCCATGGAAGTGATGGAAAAGGGATATGATTGCTGGAAGCGTGGTCGCTGGTCTGATGACCCGATGGTGGAAACGGTGCTGCCGTCGCCGTGGGATCCAACCATGACTCGACCTGGGGAGCACTGGATGTCTTGCTTCGTGCAATATTGCCCGGCGGAACTTGCAGACGGGCCATGGACGCCAGAAAAACGCGATGCCTTCGGTGCGACCGTGATTGATAAGATTGAACGCCATGCACCTGGGTTTAAAGATCTGATCGTCCATGCTGAAATTCGCACGCCACATGAAATCGAAAATGAAGTGGGCCTTACGGAAGGTAATATTTTCCAGGGCGAACTTACCATTGACCAGCTTCTTTTTAACCGACCATTCCCAGGCTATGCTCAGTACCGTATGCCGGTAAAGAACATGTATATGTGTGGCTCATCCACGCATCCTGGTGGGGGTGTTTCATCGGCCTGTGGTGCCAATGCGGCACGAGAGATATTGAAGGATCTTCGTAAAACCAATACAGTACCGGAAGACGACTGTTACGACGATTAAGATGGGAAAAGTGCAATGACAAAAAAGTTACTATCGGGAATAACAAGACGCGACTTTCTTGGTGGTGTGTCACTTGCGACAGCTTCAGGCGCACTTCTATCCCCTATGGAACTTATGGCGAAAATGGGCACTATGCCAAAAGAATATTATCCACCATCACTTACCGGCATGCGTGGCAGCCATGTGGGATCTTTTGAGGTTGCGCATTCCGTATCCTGGGAAGGCAAGGACTGGGGTAGACCAAACGACCAAACCGATGATGTCTATGACATGATTGTGGTCGGCGGTGGTATTTCGGGCCTGACAGCAGCCATGGTCTACCAGCAAAAACAAGGCGGCGGTAAAAAAGTTCTGGTCCTTGATAATCACGATGATTTTGGCGGACATGCTAAACGCAACGAATTTGAAGTGGATGGAAGATTAATTATCGGCTATGGCGGAAGTCAAACCATTGATAGTCCAGGGTTTTATTCACCGGAAGCAAAACAGGTCATGAAAGATATTGCGATTGAAACGGATCGGTTTTACGACTATTTCGACATGGATTATTTCACTAAATATAACATGTCACCGTGTCTATTCTTTAAGCAGTCTGAATATGGCGAGGACAAGCTCATTAGGAATGCCCTTGAAGGAGCGAGTAGCTTTATGGGGGACGGCCCGGCTTATACCAAGGAACAGCGCATCGAAACAATTCGAGAGTTTCCGCTTAGCGTTGAGGCGCAGGACAGCATCATAAAATTGTTGTTCGAAGCAGAAGATAAGTTTCCTGAACTTTCCATTGAGGAGAAGGTCACCAAGCTCAGAAGTATGAGTTACACAGATTATCTGCAGCAATATTACGATATGCCATCGGAAGCAACGGAACTGCTACGTGACCGAACCAAAGGAGGTTGGGGCGCTGGTGCTGATGCATTATCTGCTCTTGAAGGGTTAAATATGTGGATGCCAGGTATGAGAGTTTATGGCGATGTCCTTGAAGCTATTTCCGAGGAAGAAGAAGGGGAAGACGAACCTTATATCCATCATTTTCCTGATGGGAACGCCGGTGTTGCGCGTGCTTTGGTGCGAAAACTACTGCCTGAGGCGGTGCCCGGAACAACGATGGAAGATTTGGTTTTATCTCGTGTTGATTATTCACTTCTGGACCGCGAAGGTTCAGACAATCGCATTCGCCTAAACAGCACAGCCGTTGATGTTCAGCACACAGCAGATCAAAATCATGTGGATGTCGTTTATGTGAAAGAAAATCAGACGTATCGAGTGCGCGGCAAGCATGTGGTGCTGGCGTGTTACAATAACCTGATTCCTTATATCTGTCCGGAAGTCTCAGAGGCGCAGAGAGAAGCAATTTCCTATGCGACAAAAATTCCATTAGTTTACACCAATGTGGTGCTCCGCAACTGGCGGGCCTTTGCGGAACTAAATACCAATCGGATTCATATTCCCCGCGAACGCATGGTGCAGGATTATTACTTGGATTTCCCTGTGTCTATGGGCGATTATAAATTTTCAGAAAACCCGGACCAGCCCATTGTTGTTCATGGAACCATGGTGCCCCTGGAGCCAGATCAGGGCTTTAGTCATAAAGAACAGGCAATTATGGGTCGCACTCGCCTTTATCAGTACACTTATGAAGACTTCGAAACATCTATATTAGATCATTTTGATACGATGCTTAAAAGTGGAGGATTTGATGTCGAAAGGGACATCGCTGCGATAACCGTCAATCGCTGGCCTCATGGTTATTCGTGGGAATATAATGATCTTTACGATGACCCATCGTTTACACCGTACAATGGGCCTCATATCGCAGGCCGGGCGCAAATCGGCCGCATTTCCATTGCCAATTCAGACGCATCTGCCTATGCCTATGTGAATGGTGCTATTGATGCTGCGGTTCGTGCTGTAAATGAGCAAATTGCCCTATAAGGGGTGATATTGTGATCACAAAATAGATTAATCTTGAGAGGAATGCCCCAGTAACTCCTGGCCTATACGGTCCATGCCATCATAAATGTCGAGCCGAATTGCTTCGCGCAGAGCCTCCTCGTCATTGTTTTTGATGGCTTCCATAGCGTTCACATGTTGGTCAACCACCAGTGAACTACCAAGACGACCAACAACAATACGCATAAATGGACCAAACTGGAGCCAGATGCTTTCAACGAGCCTTAACATAATCGGGCTGCCAGCGGCCTTATAAAGAGTAAAATGAAACTCCCTGTTTTTGACACTATATGCATCCGGATCGCCGCGTTCCATGGCATCAGAAATTTCATCATCAATTGCTTGCAGTTTACCAAGAAGTTCAGGAGTCACATTGGGCATCGCTTTTGCAGCGATCTCCGGCTCAAGCAAAGTGCGAGTTTCAACGATTTCACGGAAGCGTTCTTCTGTCATGGCGGATACTGTAACCCTACGGGTACTGCGCATTTCGAGAGCCCCAAGGGCAACCATGCGGCGAATGGCTTCGCGGATTGGCATTGGGCTTACGCCGAACTCTTCTGCCAGACCACGAATGGTGAGTGATTTTCCAGGCTCGAAACGGCCAGAAATAATTGCTTCATATAGTCTGTCATACACTGTTTCGTGGGTAATTATTCTGTCAGCGCCATTGTTTGAATTGTCTTCTCCGGAATTGCTCACGACCGCCCCTTTTTATGTGTTTAACTTTGCTGCGCTTAGTTATAACCATTAAGCATGTATTTCTCAATATTTTATGTAAAAGCCGTATTAGGTACCACTTTTATCGGCACGCAGTTTCATCAGCCGATTAATATCTATAAAATCAACAACTTAACAAAAAAATATCAACCTATTTGAATTTGCTTGCATAAGTTTCTATATAATGACATTATTTGTGATCACAAAATTAACGTTTATGACGAGCGAAATTTTATGTTGAAACTACTCATTGTTGAAGGCAATACCAAAGAAGGTCGCGACATGGCAATCGCGGCTGGCAGTCAGACACAAAGCGATCTTTATGAAAAGACGCTTCTTTGGCTGCGTCCTGATGCACAGTGCATGATTGTGTGTCCGGCAGATGCGGATGCCATACTGCCGAAAGGGGCTGATCTGGAAGCTTTCCATGGTATCATATGGACTGGCTCGTCGCTTAATATTTATGAGGATGATCCGGCGATTACGCGTCAGATAGACTTTATGAAGACCTGTTTTGAGCATAATGTCAAAATTTTTGGCAGTTGTTGGGGACTTCAGGTTGCTGTTGTCGCAGCAGGCGGAAAAGTTGTTAGAAACCAAAAAGGTCGGGAAATAGGCATTGCCCGTGACATCCATACAACAGAGGAAGGGCAGACGCACCCTCTATATTCAGGAAAAACAGGACCGTTCGATGCGGTGGCGGTGCACCTTGATCATGTGGAAGATTTGCCCGTAGGTGCAACAGTACTTTCTGGTAATGACATGTCAGAAGTTCAGGCACTTGAGATAAAATATGGCAATGCCATCTTTTGGGGCGTTCAATATCATCCCGAATTTGACCTAAAATACATGGCCTACATACTACAAAAATATAAGAAAATGTTGGTTGATGAAAACATCTGTGCTGACGAGACGGCGGTAGATCAGCTTTCGGCAGATTATAACAACATGCACAATGACAAAAGTCGCGACGATCTAAGAAAAAGACTAAAAATGCGTGATGACGTGATTGATCCAAGTGTACGACTTCAGGAAGTTAGCAATTGGTTGGAATTTGTTGAACATACTGTACACTGACCTGGCAGAAAACAATAAGAAGGGTGCCCCATGGAGTTGGAAAAAAACGTTAAGGAACTGGAAAGCTGGCTTGATCAACATAAGATTGAGGACGTTGAAGTCATTGTCGGTGATTTCGCCGGTATAAGCCGCGGAAAAATTATACCAAGAGCAAAATTTGTAAAAGCAATCGGAACACGGGATCTTCGTATGCCGGATTCACTCTTTTCGATCACGCTCGATATTGATTTTGCACTCAATGATTATTTAACCGATATGGAAGAAGACCTGTATCTTATTCCCGATCTGGATACACTGCGTGTTGTTCCCTGGAAGGATACGCCAACCGCCAGTGTCATTTGTCATATGCTTGATGATGATGGTAAGCCAACGAGCTTTGCACCGCGTCAGATTCTGATGGATGTGTTAAAGCTCTACAAAGAAAAAGGCTGGAAGCCAATTATGGCACCTGAGTTTGAGTTTTTCCTGATCGAAAATCAGGGCAACAGCCTCAAACCACCTAAACCAGCAGCAGGTCTTTCGGGAAAATCCATAGATGACAAAGGTGTTTTTTCAATGGATGCACTGGAAGAATTCGGTGGATTTTATAACGATGTTAAAGCATATAGCAAAGCGCTGGGAATTCCTCTTGATACATTTGAGCTCGAAGCAGGGCCCGGACAATTTGAGGCCAATATAAGCCACGGCGACGCGCTGGATATTGCTGACCAGACATTTTATTTCAAGCGATTGGTAAAAAGGGCGGCAGTGCAGCACGGCGTATTCGCTACTTTTATCGCGAGGCCCTATCCTGATGATTATGGTAGTGCCATGCATATTCACCAAAGCATCGTGAATATCGAGGACGGTAAAAATATATTCGCGGACGACGATGGCAAGGATACTGAAATCTTCCATTCCTATATTGCCGGCCTTCAGAAATATATTCCTGCGATGATTCCCTTTTTTGCGCCCTACAATAACAGTTACCTTCGATTTGGCAGCAATATGAGCGCCCCGGCAAATCTGCATTGGGGTGTTGAAAATCGCTCAGTGGGCCTTAGAGTTCCTGCAGGGAACAGTCGCGCCGCCAGGCGGGTTGAGAACCGGATCGCAGGATCGGATGTAAATGCGTATCTGGTTTTTGCGGCGTCTCTGCTGGCCGGTTATCTTGGTATCAAGGAAGGCCTTAAGCCAGCCGATCCGGTAACCGATACTGCCTACGAAATTGATAGTTTAATTCTTCCCGATAATTTCCACCTGGGTCTTAAGAACTTTACCGATTGTGAAGTGCTCAAGGAGTATTTCAGTGAAGAATTTATTACAACTTACAAAGATGTGAAACTCAAAGAAAACGAAAAGAATACCCACAGGCTATCTGAATGGGAAATTCGCTACGTACTTTGCAACGTTTAATACTGAACTGAGAAGTGACGGTCATGAATACTTACAGTGATTGGAAAGATAAGGCATCCTGGATTTCGATCCGAAATCAGGCGTTTATTGACGGCGAATTTGTAAATTCGCTTTCGGGAAAAACATTCAGTGATATTAATCCGGCGACTGCTGAAAAATTGGTCAATGTGTCTGAATGTGACAAAGCGGATGTGGACTATGCGGTTAAAGTCGCGCGTAAAGCTTTTGAAGACGGGCGTTGGTCCAATATGCACCCAAGCGAACGCGGTAAACGATTGATGCGCCTTGCGGATCTTATAAATGAGCATCATGATGAGCTTGCACTTCTTGAAACTCTGGATATGGGTAAGCCGATTAATGAAAGCACCCGCATTGATATCCCGGGCTGCGCCCGCTGTATTCACTGGTACGGTGAAGCAGCCGATAAACTGATGGACGAAATCGCACCCACCGACCCAGGTTCCCTCGCCATGGTCACCCGAGAAGCACTGGGCGTCATCGGTGTGGTTGTTCCGTGGAACTTCCCGCTTATGATGGCTTGCTGGAAGCTGGGCCCTGCGCTTGCAGCAGGAAATAGCGTTGTCCTAAAGCCCGCTGAACAATCACCGCTTTCTGTAATCAAGCTCGCAGAATTGGCATCTATGGCCGGTATTCCGGATGGTGTGTTTAATGTGGTGCCCGGATACGGCGAAACCGCAGGCAAAGCCATTGGCCTTCACATGGATGTGGATATGATCGCCTTTACTGGTTCAACCCAGGTGGGTAAATATTTTATGCAGTATAGCGGCCAGTCTAACTTGAAGCGCGTGTCGCTCGAGTGCGGTGGCAAATCACCGCATATCATCATGAAAGACTGCCCGGACCTGGACCGCGCGGCAGGGGACGCTGCAAGTGCGATCTTCTTCAATCAGGGTGAAGTTTGCACCGCCGGATCGCGTTTGCTTGTTGATCGCGCCATCAAAGATGAATTTATGGAAAAGCTGATCAAGGCCAGTGCCAGACACAAAGTTGGGGATCCGTTGGACCCAAAAACCACCATGGGATCCCTTGTGGAAGAAGGACATATGGACAAGGTTCTATCCTACATTGAAAGCGCCAATAACGAAGGGGCTTCTTGTAAACTTGGCGGAAAACGTACCTCAGGACGCAACGGATATTTTGTTGACCCAACAATTTTTGATGACGTTAAACCGACCATGAAAATTGCCAAGGAAGAAATTTTTGGACCTGTGCTTTCGGTACTCACCTTTGACGGTGAAGAAGAAGCGGTGAAAATGGCCAATGACACAATTTATGGTCTAGCGGCAGGTCTTTGGACTAAGGATATTTCGCAAGCGCACCGCATGGCGCGGGCTGTGCGGGCGGGGACCGTTTGGGTTAATGGCTGGGATCCTTCAGGGGATATGACAGTCCCGTTTGGTGGCTTCAAGCAGTCTGGGTTTGGACGGGATAAGTCGATCCATGCCCTTGAAAAATATACAGATTTAAAAACAACGTGGATTACTCTCTGAATAAATTGCGGGGATTAGTTTAGGAGAAATATTGTGCTCAATTACAACAGAACGACCGAACAGTGGCAGGAATTTGACCGCGATCATCACATCCATCCCTTCACCGATCCGGATGCACTCGGTAAAAAGGGAACCCGCGTCATAACGAAAGCGGAAGGTAGCTATATTTATGATTCCGAAGGACATAAAATCCTTGATGGAATGGCGGGGCTTTGGTGTGTTAATGTGGGTTATGGTCGTAAGGAACTAATCGAAGCGGCAGAGCGTCAAATTCGTGAGCTTCCCTATTACAACAGTTTTTTCCAGACCGCTCATCCACCGCAAATTGAACTTTCGCGTTTGCTATCGGAAGTAACCCCAGAAGGTTTCAACCATTTCTTCTTTGCGGGTTCCGGATCAGAAGCCAATGATACCAATGTGCGCCTTGCCCGTCATTATTGGGACATTAAAGGGAAGCCAAGCAAGCGTACGTTCATCAGCAGAAGGAACGCCTATCACGGTAGCACGCTTGCAGCCACCAGCTTGGGTGGTATGGGCTATATGCATAATATGGGTGGTGATAATGGTTCACTTCTTCCAGGGTTTGAACATATCGAGCAGCCTTTTTGGTATTTGGAAGGCAAGGACATGACACCCGAAGAATTTGGACTGGCCCGCGCGCGCGAGCTGGAAGACAAAATCCTCGAAGTTGGTGCTGATAATGTCGCTGCCTTTATTGGGGAACCGATCCAGGGCGCGGGTGGCGTGATCGTACCACCGAGCACATACTGGCCGGAAATTCAGCGTATCTGTAAAAAATATGAAATCCTCCTGGTTGTGGATGAGGTTATCACAGGCTTTGGCCGGACCGGCAACTGGTTCGGTCAGGAGACCTTTGCCATTGATGGCGATATGATGACCATGGCCAAGGGGTTGTCCTCTGGCTATATTCCGGCGTCCGCTGTCGGGCTCAAGGATGAAGTGTTTGAGGTGCTCAATTCCGGCGGTGATATCAATCATGGCTACACCTACAGTGGTCATCCGGTGGCATCCGCAGTTGCTATTGCAAACATCAATTATATCAAAGATCATCAGTTGGTCGAAAAAGTCCGTGAAGAAACAGGCCCTTACCTGCAGGCAGGTCTTCAAAATTTGGCAGATACTCATCCATTAGTGGGTGAGGCACGTGGTCGCGGCCTCATGGCGGCACTGCAGCTTGTCAAAGATAAGGAAACTCATGAAATCTTTACAGGTGATCAGGATGCGGCCGGCACTTGCCGTGATTATTGCTTTAACAATGATCTGATCATGCGCGGCACTGACCAATCGATGATCATGAGCCCGCCGCTGACCATCACTACGTCAGAAATTGATGAGCTATTAGACAAAGCCAAACTTTGTCTGGATCTGACAGCCAGGGATCTGGGTGTGATCTAATGTCAGAGCTTCATTGTCCGTCCTATTATGCGGCCACCCGGAACGATCTTAAGGATTATCCGGCGCTTAAAGGAGATATAACGGTGGATGTCTGTGTTATTGGCGCTGGCTTTACGGGTATTTCTGCCGCACTGGCACTGACTGAACGCGGCTTTAAAGTTGCCGTGGTCGAAGCCAATAAGGTGGGTTGGGGTGCCTCCGGACGTAATGGCGGCCAGGCGGGGTATTCCATAAAAGGCGAGGACAATGTAATTCGCTCCAATGGGCCGGGTGCCGAAAAGATCATCAACGAACTTACCTGGCGCGGTCATGAAATCATCAAAGAACGGGTCGAAAAATATCAGATCCAGTGTGATCTAAAGCACGGCAATATGGCGGCGGCCATCAAACCCCGTCATATGGACGAACTCAAGGAAGAGTATGAGTATCAATGTAGTCTTGGGTTTGAAGATCGTTTCCAGCTGGTCGAAAAAGACAATCTTAGAGATTACATTGGCACCGATGAATATATCGGTGGTCTTTATACCGATTTGGATTTTCACATCCATCCGCTTAATTTATGCTTGGGCGAAGCACGCGCAGCGGCCGGCTTAGGCACACAGATATTTGAGCATAGCCCTGTAGACAATATTATTCATGGTAAAGAGCCAATAGTGGTCACAAAGCAAGGCCGCGTTAAGGCACAGCATGTGGTGCTCGCTGGCAACGCCTATCACCAGCTGGAAAAACGCAAAATTGGAGGCGTTTTGTTCCCAGCGGGTACTTACATTATCGGAACAGAGCCACTACCCGAAGCAACACTAGAAGAGATACTGCCAAAAAACCAATCCGTTTGGGATATGAGTATTTTTCTGGCCTACTTCCGAAGATCAGCGGACAACAGAATTCTTTATGGCGGCGAATGTAATTATTCCGGCAGGGATCCAAAAAGCATCAAAGCGACCATGCTTCCTCATATGACCCAGACCTTTCCCATGCTCAAAGATGTCAAGATCGAGTTCGAATGGGGAGGAATGATCGGCATAACAATTACCCGTACGCCGCAAGTGGGGCGTATTAACGACAATGTTTATTACGCACAAGGCTACAGTGGTCACGGTGTTAACGGAACTCACATTATGGGTGAAATTCTTGCTGATGCGATCACAGGCCAGATGGAGCGTTATGATATTTTTGCAAAAGCAAAACAACATCGCATCCCGGTTCCAAGATGGGTGGGCAACCAGATGCTTGCCCTTGGTATGCTTTACTACCGCATCAAGGATCTGTTTTAACTTTTAAGGCTTTTAACGTAATCTGTGTTCGGAAGCGGCAGATTAGGATCTTGCCCGGTAAGCAGATCGCTTTCGGTTAAAAAGCCAATGGCTTCTCTGATGTCAGCTTCGATAGCGCTTTTTAGGCCGTACGGGTTATGATGCCTAAGGGCATCAATGATATCGCAGTGACGGTCATGTGTGTAATGCTCAGGAAGCTTCGCCAGTGACAGTCTGTGCAATGGACCGATCTGGAGCCACACCTGTTCGATCATTTGCATTGTCACAGGATGTGGGTGAGCTGTATAAAGAGTGCGGTGAAAATTCTGGTTGCCTATAATGATACCTTGAAAATCCCGTTGTTCAAAAGCTGCATTTTGAATTTCATTAAGTTCTTCAAGTTCCTTAATTCGGTCGTCATTGACATAGGGGAGGGCGCGGATCGCCGCAAACGATTCCAAGTCAACGCGCAGTTCAATAAGCTCTGCGAGGCGCGCAGGAACCAGCGTCGGTACAATGATGCGTCGGTTTGCTTTGATGGTAAGAGCACCTTCAGCAGTCAGCCGCTTGAGCGCCTCACGTACAGGCATGGCACTGACATCTAAAATGCCGGCAAGTTGACGGATGGTGAGCGCCTGGCTGGGTTGTAGCTGACCCGACATGATGGCGAAGCGAAGTGCTCGATAAACCCACTCCTGTGCAGTTTCTTCTTCCCCTAAAGAGATATTGTCGACATTAATTATCGTTTCCGCATTCATTGCGTGACCCCCTACAGCCTAACATTTACACAGAATTTCTTGTTAATTGCCCTAAAGGTGATCACAAAAATGAGCTTTAGTCAAGTTAACGGCATTTTCCTTATATAAAACAAGCGGGCCTTTCCTTCTAATTAGAGCATTGAACTTGACATCTCTTATAAATGTGATCACAATTACGCGGCTGTTTTCGAGTAAGGAAAATACGAGTACACCAAAAGTAATTGCAAGGTGAATAATGCGACTTAAAGATCATGTACATAGTGATGATTATCCATCATCCTATTATGCTGCAACCATTAATGATAGTGCCGGATTCTCGCAACTAGAGGGGGATCAATCCTTCGACGTTTGTATTATCGGCGGTGGGTTTTCCGGCGTTGCAAGCGCACTTCATTTAAGCGAGCGCGGATTCAATGTCTGTTTGCTTGAACAGAACCTGATTGGCTGGGGCGCCACAGGCCGAAATGGTGGTCAGTTTATCGGCGGTTATGCGCACTCACTTTGGGATCACAAAGGCATGGTAAAAACCTTTGGTGAGAAGGGCGGTCCTGCCGTTTGGGATATGGCCGTGGAATGTGTTGATATCATCAAAAACTGGGTGGAGAAGTATGACATCGATTGCGACATGGAATTTGGTTATATCGATGTGGCCATGAATCCTAAGGAAATGGACTATTTTCGAAGAACCATCGATGCGCTCGAAGAAACAAAATATCCTTACGAGGTTAAAATCGTCGAAAAGGATGAAATCACCGACTATGTCAAAAGTGACCAGTATATTGGGGGGCGGACAAACGACGGCTGGGGTCAGGTTCATGTTCTCAATCTTTGTATAGGAGAGGCGCGGGCCGCTGAAAAGCTTGGTGTAAAAATTTATGAACGGGCTGTGGTCACAGACATCATCCATGGGTCGCGGCCAAAAGTGGTAACAGCGAGAGGTACTGTAACTGCTGACTATGTGGTGGTAACCGGAAACGGATATCTTGGAAATCTGGTACCAAAACTCGAATCAAGAGTGCTTCCAGCGGGGAGCTATATTATTGCCACGGAACCACTCACGGATGAGCAGATCGCAAATACGGCTCCGCTAAGGTGGCCAACCTGTGATCAACGCTGGGCGCTGGATTATTTCAGAATTTCTAAAGACAAGCGAATGCTGTTCGGCGGTCTTGCCACATATTCCGGCAGGCATCCAAGAAATATTACCGGGGCAATTGTGCCCAAGATGCTCAAAGTCTTTCCGCAGCTTAAAGGCGTTAAAGTGGACTATGAATGGGGTGGTTATATGGGAATTGGTCTAAACCGAATCCCCATGGTTGGTCGTTTAAGTGACAATGTTTATTTCGCAACTGGCTACGGCGGCCACGGGGTTGCACCCACCCATATGTCTGCTAAACTGGTCTCGGAAGCCATTGCAGGACAGGCAGAAAGATATGATATTCTTGCCTCAATAAATCACCCGCCATTTCCGGGTGGGAAATATTTGATGAAACCGGCCCATACCATTGGCATGGCATACTATAGAATGAGAGATGCACTTGGATGGTAGAATTAGTAAAAATCCAAAGCCCAGTTAAACGATAGGCCAAGCAAAATATTGCGAAGGGCTGTCTTGGCGGTAGCCCTTTCTACGTAAAATAAAAGGGTATTGAAGGGGAGCCAAGACGAATGGATATTTTTACAGGCACGATCGCCGCAAGCATCATCGTGTTTTTTATCGTCGGTAACTACGCTGGTCGAAGCGTACGTCAATTGGATGATTATTTCGTCGCCGGCCGGCGTGCCCCAACTCTTCTCATTGTCGGAACTTTGGTTGCCAGTGTATTCAGTGCTACAATTTTCTTAGGCGAGGCGGGCTTTACCTATGACGGGCAGACGGGCGCTTATATTCTCTTTCCCGGTGTCGCGGTTATTGGTTATGTGTATGGTGCGCTTCTTTTTGGGACCTACCTCAGGCGTAGTCGCGCACCGACGGTGGCCGACTATTTTGGTGGTCGCTTTTTCAGTCACCGCGTTCAACAGGTGGCGGGTCTAACCATCATCATTGCTGTGGGATGTTATCTTGTGGTGGTTACCCAGGGCGCAGCCATCCTGCTTTCTGATCTGACATCACTGACATATAATCAAGGGATGGCGGTTGCCTGGGTGAGTTATACCATTTTCACCATGTATTCCGGATCGAAGGGTGTGATCCTAACTGACACTATGATGTTTATGTTGTTTACCTTTGCGACTGTGCTGGTAATTGCTTTCGTTATAAATGACTTTGGCGGTGTAGCGGCATCGGTGGAAAGTCTTGCGCGGGTCGAAAGTAAACCGGATATCGCTTCCTGGCATGGTTGGGTTGGACCTGGCAGGGACTGGCCGACAGCGCTGGATTTTCTTATTTGGCTCATGATAATTGATTTGAGTTGGAGCCTCGTTTACGCAGTCGGCCCCTGGCAGGCGAGCCGTCACCTGATGGCGAAAAACGAACATGTAGTGCTTCGTTCGGCCGTTTATACGTGTATTATCGTTCTTGTGATGCAAATTTTTATTTACGGACTTGGTGGGCTTGTAAATATCGTGAACCCCGACATCACACCCGTTGAAACAGTGATTATTTGGGCTTCCAAAAATATGGTGCCGGAAGTATTGGGTGCAATGCTGCTGGCCGGGATTATGGCGGCGGCACTTTCGTCCGCGTCGACATTTTTATCATTAATCGGATTTAGTGTCAGCAATGACATTGTCAAGCGGGATGAACCGCTGACGCTAAAAACCACAAGGATGTTGATGATGGTGTGCGGTGTGATTGTTCTGGTCGCAAGTTATATGTTCCCAACCAATCTATTTTGGCTGATGATTTTCGTGGGTACTGTATTTGCCTCATCCTGGGGTGTTGTTGGCATCATGAGCATCTGGAGCAAAAATATTACAGAAGCGGCAGCATTCTGGGGTATGCTTGCGGGGCTTAGCTTTAATGTCATACCAGCACTTTTCCAAACTTTGGGTTGGATTAGCCTGCCCAGCTATTTTGATCCCGCCTTGATCGGATTTGCAGCGAGCCTGGTTGTGACACTTGGCGTTATCAAGTTTACGAACGTGACACCCCAGGAAGCCGAATACCGTGAAAAATTGCACATCGCGCCTGCTGAAGATTGTGACGAAGGTAAGATCAAGAAGACAATCAGAGCCTCCCGCGTTCAGATTTTATTTGGTGCGGTGATGCCGTTTATAATTCTAATCTATTATGTAAAGCCCTATCAGCGTGGCTCAGGGACACTTCTGCCCGATGGATCCATGGATTGGTTTACTGGTGAAGCTTTTCTCGCGCTTACCTGGCCGGTGGTGCACATCGGTCTTGCGATCATCACGATCATGGCTGTGCGCAAACGATATGGTTCCAAATCAAATAAACAGGAAGTGATCAATGAGTGAAGTAAATTTTGACGCTATTGTCGTTGGCGCTGGTCACAATGGCCTGACAACCGCCAATTATCTTGCCATGGGCGGGCTCAAGGTTTGCGTGCTGGAGCGGCGCCATATCGTCGGTGGTGCGGCGATCACGGAAGAATTTCATCCGGGGTATAGGAATTCAGTTGCGTCATATGTGGTGAGCCTGCTTAGACCTGAGGTAATCAGGGACCTTGAGCTTAAGAAATATGGTTATGAGCCCATGCGGCTTAAAAATTCCTTTTATCCGGATTTGAATGGTGACTTTCTGCTTCTTACCGATAACGAGGCCCACAACAGGCAACAGATCGAAAAATTCTCGCGAACGGATTATGATGCGCTCCATGAATATCATGAAATTATTGATCGGGTGGGTCAGGTTATTTCCAATCAATGGCTTAAGGAGCCACCAAAGCTCCATGGCGGGGGGGTTTCGGATTTAATGCATGCTGCAAAAATCGGCATGGATATGAAGAAGCTGGATAAAGACACGCGCTATCGCATGATGCAGTTTTTTGTTGGTGCACCGGATAGTATCATTGAGCGCTGGTTTGAAAGCGACAAGGTCAAAGCCATGGTCGCCAGCCACTGTATTCCGGCCAATTTTATATCCCTTCATAATCCTGGTGCCAGCATGTCCATGCTTCATCATGCTGTGGGCCAGTGTGACGGCGTGCCTGGTGCCTGGGGTATTGTTAAGGGCGGCATGGGTGCCATCACCCAGGCCATGGCAAGGTCCGCCGAAGATAAAGGCGTGGTTATCAAAACCAACGCGGCGGTTGAAAAAATCATTATGGAAAATGACCGCGTTGCTGGGGTTAGAATTGAAGGTGGCGAAACCATCAGAGCCGAGGTTATTGCCGCCAATACCGATCCCAAAGGAACATTCCTGAAAATGGTCGGCAAGGAGCACCTTTCGCAAAGTTTTGCCAAAGACATTGGCGCGATCCGTCAGGAATCAGCATCCCTAAGAATGAATCTGGCGTTAAGCGGCGTGCCCAATTTCGCCTGCCTTTCCAGTGATGAAATTGGCGAGCATCATAAAAGCAGTATTTCCTTCATCGAAAGCAAAAATCATCTGGAGGAAACATACCGCTCAGCGCGTGCAGGTATTCCGGGTATTCCACCCATTATGGAATCGATCATTCCGAGCGCGTCAGACGATACACTGACCGACGAACCGGGCACCCACGTGATGAGCGTTCTATGCAAATATATGCCGTTTGATCTGGCAGACGGCAAAAACTGGGACGATGAAAAGGATGGTGTGGTGAAGCAAATTCTTGATCACTTGACCAAATATATCCCTAACCTGCCGGATATTCTTGTTGCAACACAGTGCCTGACGCCACTGGATCTGGAGCGGACTTTCGGACTTCCGCGCGGTGACATTTGCCACGGAAAACTTGAGCCGGACCAACTCTTTAGCATGCGTCCGCATCCGGATGCGGCACAATATTCCACACCGGTGAAAGGACTTTATCTTTGTGGATCGGGAGCCCATCCCGGTGGCGGTGTAACTGGCGCACCGGGACATAATGCGGCAAAGCGTATCCTTAAGGATTACAAGTGATTAGAACCCGCCATCACCCGTTGGCCAGGCTGGGCTGTCACCGGTATCCTGACCTTCGCGTTCGATTTTTTCGATGGCGTTTTCAACAATCGACAGAGCTTCCTTGAATGTGTCCTCCGCCATATTCAGCGCTGGATACATGCGGATATTTTCTTCGCGGTCACTGATCGCCCATGCGCCGTTACTTAGCATTTCACTGCGGACGGCGCGGGCATACCACCAGTTTTCATCGTCTGGTTTGTCGCCTGGGGCCTGGAAGCTGACACCAAGCAACAGGCCGCTCATGCGAACCTGACGAACAATTTCATATTTGCTCGCCCATTGACCCATGATGTCCCGCGCTATCTGTGCAAGTTTTTCAGAATGCGCAAGCACATTGTCACGTTTGTAAATTTCAAGTGTTTTTAGCCCCGCCGCGCAACCGCCGGGCGTTCCGGCGAAGGTGGAACTTGCCGAGAAGTCCGGATTGTTACCAAGGATATCATCACGGGCGGCAACACCGGCGCAGGCTTCAATGCCACCAGAGAGGTTTTTACCGACCACAAGCAGATCAGGCACCACATCATAATGCTCAATCGCCCACATTTTTGTAGTGCGACCAAGGCCGGTTAACACCTCGTCTGCAATCATCAGCCAATCATTGCGGTCGCATATATCACGAATGCCTTTAAGGAAAGCTTTTGTCGGGATCCAGTTGCCGCCTTCGGCCAGTCCCGGCTCAATCATCACAGCGGCAATGGTTTCTTTGGCAGCAATATATTTTGGAATATGATGCTCCAGATAATGGAGGCAATAATCGGTATATTGTTCCTGGCTCATCCCTGCCGGGATATGATCACTGTGCGGATAAGGTGCTTGAACAGCGCCGCCTCTCCATGCTTGCAGGTATTTTCCCTCATTCATTCCGCTGAAGACTTTGGTGCCAATGCTGTTTCCGTGGAATGAGGACGAAAAGGTAATGACATGGGGGCGTTTTTTATAACACATGGCCATATAGTAGGCTGATTCTGCGGCCTCAGTTCCGGATACTTCATAATTAAAGCGCGGCAGGGCTTGACCCGGCATAATCTCAGCCAGTTTTTCTGCGAGATCATATCTAAGCGGATGATCATAATGAAAGCCGTATCTTAAGTGAGCCTCATGCACTGCTTCGATGACTTCCGGATGAGCGTTTCCAATAGGGTTGGTTGCCCAGCCGTTTTGCAGATCAATATATTTATTACCGTCCACATCCCAGATGTAATCGCCCTGGGCCCGATCCACCATAATCTGACCTGCCGGTCGGAACCCACGCCGTGCCGCTTTTTGCATTTCCTCATTGAAAATCAATCCATTCTGGAAAAGTGGAATACCACGTTCGAGTATAGCTCTGGCTTTAGGGCCAGGAATTTTTACGTCCATCATCGTTCTTTCTAAGAAAAATATTATTTTACAAGACAAATACTTGTGTTTTAAATTACAATTCAATATATTTGTGATCACAAATTTATATCAACTGTTGGCCGATGTCCATACGGAAAATTACTTATTCAGCAAGGAGTTATTATGCCTGAAATAATTGTACAGTCAAAATGCGCGAATCTAGCAGACTTGGTTGATGCGCCAAGTTTTGGCGAACCTGTGGGAGATCTGCCGAAACAGACCGATAGTTGTTTCTATGAAAAGGATAATATGTTCGCAGGAACCTGGGAGTGTGAGCCAGGGACACTAAAGCTGGACCTTGAAGTAATGGAATTTTGCCATTTGCTTGAGGGGCACTGGAAATTTACATCCGAATCTGGTCAAGTTGATGAAGTTAAAGCTGGCGACAGTTGGATTTTTCCAAACGGGTGGAAGGGTACCGCTGAGGTGATTGAAAAAGTGCGCAAAGTATATTTCATGATCGCTTGAGCGAGTTAAGAAGGGAAATACATTGAAAAACTATGATGCAATCGTCATAGGGGCAGGACACAACGGCCTGACCAATGCCGCGTTTTTGGCAAAGGCTGGTCTTGATGTCCTTGTTCTGGAGAAGAATGATTATATTGGCGGTGCCACCGTCAGTCGGGAACTACAGGAAGGATGGAAATATTCCAATTGTTCCTATGTGTGCAGCCTGTTCCGTCCGGAAATTTATCAAGCGCTCGATTTGGGCCGCCATGGTCTGGAGGTTGTGCCACTTCAAGGGGGCGTTACCTTCAAGCAGGATGGCGACTATTACGGGAACTATCATCAATCGGCGCTCAAATACCGCGAAATTGCCCGTCATTCAAAGCGCGACGCTGATGCTGCCGTAAGGTTCGATGCAGACCTGATGAAATGGTGTCGACTTATTCGTGGCTTCCTGCTCAGGACGCCGCCGGATCCCACATCCTTCAAAATCCGCGATGCTATGGAATTTGCGTCCTTGCTCAAAGCTTTTTATGAGCTTAGTGAAAGTCAGATTTATGAATTCATCCGCTTCTTCACCATGTCGATTGCGGAATATCTCGAAGAGTATTTCGAAAGTGAAGTGATCAAAGCGCATTTTTCGGGTGGTAGTATCATAGGAACCGGACTTGGGGTTTATTCACCCGGAACAGCCTACGTTCTGCTTCACCATGCCATGGGCGATGTGGATGGTAATGTGGGCTCCTGGGGATTTGCCAGGGGTGGCATGGGTTCCGTATCCGGTGCAATCGCCTCATCCTTTAAATCTCATGGCGGTGAAATCCGCTCCGGCGCGGAAGTCGAACAAATAAATGTCAGCGGCCGAAAAGCAACTGGCGTTACGCTGGCAAATGGGGAAGTAATCAACGCCAAAGCGGTGGTATCCAATCTGGATGCCAAGCGGACTTTCCTGAAGATTATGGATAAAAAAGATCTTCCGGACGAGCTTGTTACTCGTGCGGAGAATTTCAAAATCCGTGGCTCTTCTGGCAAGCTCAACATCGCGCTTGATGGTATGCCGGATTTCCCAGCCCTTGGTGAAAATTCACCGCTGACCCTGGGTCATATGCATTTTTCCGATACACTTGAGCGCCTTGAACGGGCTTATGATGACTGGAAAGATGACAGATGGTCTGCGGACCCCTATGTGGATATCGTAATCCCAACCCAATATGAGCCAACAATGGCGCCTCCCGGCAAACATATGATGAGTGTGTTTGTGCAGTATTGTCCAGTAGAAGCTGAGGGGGGCTGGACCGAAGAAAAGAAACAGGCATTTGGTCAAACAGTGATTAATCAGATCGCTGATTATAGCCCTAACTTCAAGGACTTACTTGTCCATGCAGAAATCAGAACACCAAAGGAAATTGAAGCAGAAGTGGGCCTTACAGAAGGCAATATTTTTCAGGGGGAACTCACTCTTGACCAGCTCATGTTCAACAGGCCGTTCCCTGGATATGCGCAATATAGAGGACCCGTGAAAAATATGTATATGTGTAGTTCGTCCAACCATCCGGGTGGTGGTGTCATGGGCGCGCCGGGTGCCAATGCCGCCCGTGAAATTCTGATGGACTTTGGTAAAACCGACACAACACCGGAGGATTTTGGCGATGACTAAAAATATTCTCATAATCGGTGGCGGCCATAATGGCCTCGTGTGTGGTGCTTATCTGGCGAAAGCCGGAAACAAGGTTACAATCCTTGAAGCAAATGACAGTGTTGGCGGATTTCTTGCCAGTCACCAATTTTCAGATGGCTATAGCGTCAATGGACTTGCCGGTGTGGTACATCCACTAAACCCAAAAATTGCCAAGGATCTGGGAATTAAAGCCGGCGGTGAGCCTGTTGATACCATTTCACTTGGTAAAGATGGTCGCCACCTGATCCTTGGTGAAGACGGTGTCAGTGGGGATAAGCTTTCCGATAAAGACAAGGATGCCTACCGCGCATTCAAGAAGGAATTCCGTAATTACGCTAAAGCGCTTGAGCCACTGACCATGAATAAGCCGCCACGGCTTAAGGACATGGATACAAGAGACAAATTCACGCTGGCTAAACTGGGCTGGAAGCTGCGGTTTGGTCTTGGTGCGAGTTCCATGCGCGAGTTCCTGCGTGTTGGCGGCATCAATATATATGACGTGCTCAATGAAATTATTGATGATGAGCAGCTCAAAGGTGCTATCTCTTTCGATGCGGTCCTTGGTCATCAGATGGGGCCACGGACTCCAACGACTGTGCTGACATATCTTAATCGCCTACGTGGTGAAACATACGGCGCAACAAGCCTGGCAGGCGCGAATAGTGCATTTGAAGAGGCGGCGGCGAAAGCAGGGGTGACCATTAAAACAGGTGCCGCTGTTTCGAAGATCGTCGTGGAAAATGGAAAAGCAACCGGCGTTGTGCTGGAAGGCGGCGAAGAAATGAACGCCGATATTGTTGTTTCAAACGCGGACGCAAAAACAACTTTCCTTGACTTGGTGGGGGCGCCTGAATTGGATGCCATGTTTGCTAAACGGATCAGCACAACCCGTACCAATGGCAATGTGGCCAAGCTGCATTTTGCACTGAGTGCTTTACCAAACTTTAATGGTCTGGATGCGGATCAGTTAAGCAATCGCCTGATTGTGGCGCCCGATATGCGCTATGTTGAACATGCCTTTAATCACAGCAAATATGGTGAGTTTTCAGAAAAACCAATATTGGAAATTACCTTTCCTAGCCTTGCCGATATTTCGCTGGCACCGGAAGGTCATCATGTGATGGCAGTCTCCGCAAGTTTTGCGCCCTATAACTTAAAAGCAGGTTGGGATCAGAACAAAAGTGCCTTCTCTCATAAAGTGTTGTCGCTGATCGAGGACTATGCGCCGGGTGTCTCGGCATCGGTTGTTGCGGATGAGATCCTCACCCCGGCGGATATTGAGCAAGGGTTTAATGTGAAAGGTGGGCACTGGCATCATGGAGAGCTTACCATTGATCAATCCTTCATGATGCGGCCGATCCACGGCACGGCTCAATATAACACGCCAATCGACGGATTGTTCCTGTGTGGCGCAGCTGCCCATCCTGGTGGTGGGGTCACTGGCATTCCGGGGCATAATGCCGCCGAGCGGATACTGTCCATGAAAGGAGGTGCATCATGAAGCCAAATGCGGATTATAGAGAAATTTTGCAGCATACACCTTTCCATGAAAAATTGGCGCCGCTTAGCCAGGTGCAAAGCTGGTCGCCTTGGAATGGCTATCAGGTTGCGCGTACATACGATACCTTGGCCGCTGAATATTTTGCGGTGCGCTCATCCTGCAGTGTGTTTGACATGACGCCGATGGAAAAATACCGGATCAAGGGACCTGACGCGATCGCGTTTTTAAACCGGATGGTGACGCGGGATGTGTCAAACCTGAAACCCGGTCGGGTAACTTACGTGGTCTGGTGTAATGATGAAGGGAAAACCCTTGATGATGGTACCATTTTCCATCTGGGTAAAGATGGGTATCGCCTTTGTGCGGCCCATCATCAGCTGGACTGGCTGATGACGTCCAGTATCGGGTTTGATGTGTCGATTGAAAAAGAAACCCATGATGTGGCAGCCCTGTCTGTGCAGGGACCAACATCCTGTTCAGTGCTTCTTGAGGCGGGCTTTGCGGGCCTTGAAGAACTTAAGCCATTTGGCATTATGAATTTCACTGTTCAAGGTGTTGACGTCATGGTGTCACGGACCGGTTTTACCGGTGATCTTGGTTATGAAGTCTGGATGGACCCTGACCATGCCATCACCATTTTTGATGCCATTTACGATGTTAAGGAGCGTGGCCTTTACGATATTAAGCCAATCGGCCTTGATGCTCTGGAAATGGTGCGGATCGAAGCGGGCTTCATCCTGCCCGGTGATGATTTTGTTACCGCTGAAACCGCCGTACGCAATGGCCGGGAACGCTCCCCGTTTGAACTGGGTCTTGGCTGGGCGGTAAGTTTTGATAAGCCTTATTTTACGGGCCGCCGCGCTCTTGAAAAGGAAGCAGATGAACCCATAAAGAGACGACTTGTGAAGCTTGCCATCGAAGGCAACAAAACGCCCCATGATAGTTTTCTCTATGACGGTAAAAATGGCAAACGGATTGGCACCATAAAGGTCACCATTTGGTCGCCGATCCTAAAGCAAAATCTTGCGGTTGCTGACATTGAATATCAGAATGGCAAGGAGCCAGCCGAAATCTGGGCAGAAATTTATTACCAAAAAGAGCTTGAATGGAAATCCATCTGGGCCAAATGCGAAATATCTGAAAAACCCTTCTGGAGCCCGCCAAGAAGATCCAAAACACCGCCAGACAGGTTCTAGCATGGGCAATATAGTCGGAAAAGTTGTTGCTGTTTATCTGGGCAAGGAAGATGTCTTTGGCACTGAATCCCAAGATAGTATCCAGGTTGAAATGGACGGTGTTGTCGGCGACCGTCATTTTGGCAGGACACGCATCGCCTGGGACGGTGGTGATAAGCAAGCGGGCGGTACGGTCAGGCGCAATGAGCGACAATGGTCAGCGACCTCGGTCGAGGAAATGGCAGAAATCAATGCAGATATGGGGGTGGATAAGCCGCTAACCGCTCAGGAGCTTGGTAATAATTTGCTCTTGGAAGGTATTCCGGAACTCTGCCGATTGCCTATGGGAACGACGTTACGCTTTCCATCGGGCGCGGAGCTCATGGTGGAGGAATATAATCCGCCCTGTATCGATATGGCACAAGAACTTTGTGAAAGTCACATGGTAAATGGCGAGCCGCTTGAAAGTGGTGCATTTGGAAAAGCCGCCCGCCATAAGCGCGGTATTATTGGTGTGGTCGAAGTGGCTGGCGAAATCCGAGCCGGCGATGAAGTGGTGGTAAAAGTCTACCAACCGCCAAAATGGCAGCGGCGTTAGAATCAGCTAGTTTTAATCCTTAGGCCAGGTGTGGGTGCCTTAGTGCTCTACCTTTTGCCTTCTAATGTGTTTAATTATTAAGAATGATTCTTAATAATTATTGCAATTGATAATTATTCGCATTAATTTGGAGTTTGTAACGGATCGTGCCAGTTTGCTGAACCACCACATTCCATACTTGTCATTAATTTTAAGGAATTGAATCAAAAGAATGAGCGACGAGAAAGAAAAGAAAGAGATGTTGGAAAGGGACAGCAAGGAATTACAAAGAGATAAAATTTTAGATAAAGATGTAAATGGTAAGATTTACGTTATTGATGCTAATGTTGGACATGGCACGCGAATATTTTGCATTTCGCCTTTGAAACAAAATTGATATTTCTTAATGAAAGTTTCGCCCCTTTGGCATATTGGCGACAACGCGGTCCGGTTGAAGTGGATCATCTTCCATATCATTGATGGCTGCGAATTCATCACTTAAATCAATCAGCTCGCGGGCAATCACATGCATCACCGATTGTTCCCGTTGCAGGATACCTTTAACCCCTAAAAATCGTGCGCTGATCACCGTTTTGCGATTTTCTTCAAACACCTTGGGCCAGATGACGATGTTTGAAATGCCGGTCTCGTCTTCAAGGGTTGCAAAAATAACCCCGCTGGCGGTGCCGGGGCGCTGACGCACCAGCACCAGCCCCGCGACACAGACCTTACGGTCGGCGGGATGATTTTCAAGATCACGGGCGCAGATAAAACCCTGTATTTTCAAGTTTGGTCGCACGAAGGAGGCTGGGTGGGCCTTCAGAGACAACTTCATGGTGTGATAATCCTCAACCACATGTTCGCCCAGATGCATGGCGGGGAGGGCGATTTCTTCTTCCCGCTGCAGGGCAAGACTGTTTTGATTGGCCGCATAGGCATAAAGCGGCAGATCCTCAACCGCGCTGCGCATTCCG